>JAYENX010000025.1:0-28830 GCA_034722435.1 Nanobdellota archaeon
GAGATAAATATCAAGATACCGAAACAATAAATCCTATGCAAAAATATGCTATGAAAACTGTTTTATATGTATATAATGGTCTTGGCGGATCATTGCCTGACTGTCTACAAAATGCGAATTTTGGAGATATAGATATCAAGAGAAAAGAGTGTATTTCCAATGAGGATTGTACTTTGTCCGACACTAGATGCATAAATAACAGATGTGGACAATGTTTTACTGATAATGATTGCGTGGAATGGGGTTGGCATTATACTGATAAAAACGGAAATAAGATTGATTTACTTTATTGTATGAATAATGAGTGTGTAGAATGTAAAAGCGATTCTAATTGTGGTAATAAAGAAGCATGTTATAATAGGAGATGTATCGAAGCAGAGTGTAAAACTGATGCTGATTGTTCAGGTGATGAACCGTTCTGCGATACTAGCATTGGTTGGTATTATAATTGTGTTGAATGCTTAAAAGATAGCGATTGTTTATCAGACGAAAACTGCAAGAAATATGGATGGTGTACATGCAGTTCTTTAGGTAGTTGTTTTAAGTAAATTAAAAAAACTTTCGTAATGTAGGCCAATACAAATAAATCCCTATACCTATCAGTGCAGCCAGACCAACAGAAATTGAATAGCCAAATATATTTAACAATTCGCTTTGAAAAGCGTCTTTCAATGTTGTCCAAAATAGTATAACTGCAATGACTACAAGAATAATTGCAATATTATTATATCTTAAATAGAGTTGTCTTATCTTATTTTTCATAGTTATCACCCAGTCAGTATGCCCCCAATATAACCTAATAAAATCATGAGTAGGCTATTGAACCAATACCCTACCTGCTCAATCCTTTTTTCTGAAAGTTTCCATCTATCTTGAAAAATTACAAAAAGAATCCATAGAACAAAAATCGCCAATAACAAAATAAAATAAACGATTATGAATGAAATTTTCAGTTTCTCTGGAATAGGAATGATAGGAGTATTTACCATTTGCTTTAAATAAGTAAGCGTCTTTATATATCTTACGTCTTTCTTTGACACTACATTTTCTTAATTTAAGCCTTTCCGCCATCAATAATCCGTTCACTTTTCAACTTGTTTATCCTTAAACTCCTCAAAAGCCTTCATCATATCTGGATTCTTAGCCATTTTCATCATAAACTGAACAGTTTTATTAATCTCCGAATTAATTAGCTCTTTATCCTGAATTATTGTTTCAACTTTTAATGGCTTACAACACTTGAAGCAATATCTTTCATTAGGATTGTTTAATGCTCCACAAATACATTTAATTACTTGATTTATTTTTTCTTCTTTTGGTTTTACGCCATTTATAGCTAAGATTACACTTTCAAGTTGCTTAACAGAGAGGTGGCAATACGTTTTTATTTGTCTACTGCCTAAAACCCATCCCATACATTTACAGAGTATAGCTTCTGTTAATTTAGGGGCTAAAATGGTGGCTCGACTATGTCTGAACCAATGTAAGTTATGTTTCTTTTTAATTGCAGATCTTTCAAAACATCTATCTACCAATTTTTGTGCTCCTTTATGTAGTAAAGGCTCGTTGGTATTATGTTGTGCCACACTTAACCATAAATAACTTAGGTTATTGTTTTTGTAAGGATGAACTTCTAAATATCTTAACAAATAAGGCAAAGATTTAACTAGAAAAATTGTTCTTTTGCCAGTCTTACCATCTACTGTTATTTCTGCATGGTTTTCTTTAATTTTAATATCTCCAATAGCAATATTAAGAAATTCTCCTGCACGACACCCAGTTTCATGTAACATACTAATAAAAGCTTTTTCTCTGAATGTTCTGCTACCTTTGCTAACTGCAATATCAGAATCGTCATCTGTAATAATTGTTTTGGGGTCTGCTTGATTACGTCTATAGGCAATACTAACTTCTTTTTCTAAAAATTTATAGAACTTTTTTCTATTATGTCTAATTTCCTTACTATCATCTTCAAGATTTGCGTCCTCATCTTTGTACCACTTAAAGAACTGCTTTATTGTTCTCCTATAATCAGATTTTGTTGCCAGTGAATACCTGGAATCTTTGTTGTATATCGCAATTACTTCCATAATCTCTTTCTTACCAACTTCATCTAAATTCACATGAAGTTTTGCACATATGCGCCTCAATTGACTGGAGAGTTTAGATACTCGTAAAATGCCTGATCCTGTTGAGAAAAGGTAGTCGTGGAACTTTGTTATGAGTTCTTTATTTCTGAGGCTTATATCTGCTTTCTCGAGCAATTTCAATTCTTTCTCAAAACTCTTTTCCCTGTTGGGATATATATTCAAACATTGTTCAGTCATTTTCATGTTTTGTAAGAAAGAGCGGATATTTAAACGGGATAATATGGAGCAATCCTTTCCATATTAAATATGGTAGGTTTTACTCCATCATGTCCCAACGCCAACGCCCGGACTTTCAAACCCAAGGTTTGAACCTTTTGGCTTTTGAACCGGGATATCCGTGAGGAAACTGGCTGACTTGGATGACTCTCAAGGCCAGCGCAATACCGAGTTATGCGACGTTGGCATATGTTTAGAATCTAACTGATTACTTTATAAATTTAACTGAAATCCTTATAAATAAACATTATTTATAAGCTCTAATGGACTTTATGCACATTAACGAAATTGTAGATTCTAAACGAGACGAACTAGACCCGTTTATGACTCGGCATAACCTTTCTTTGCAAGAGATGAAACTTCTTGCTAGAGAGCTTACAAAAACTTTCTTGCTTATGAACGAATACAGAGTTTCTCCTAGACCAACAGATTTCGGGTTACTATCTGATCATAATTTTATATTACCTACAGACCTTCCTGGTTATGTCAAAATTACAAAAAAAGGCTACAATTTTTACAAAGTACACTTTTCATCAGAACTAAAACATTACGTCAACTAATCTTTATTCCATCTAATTCTTTCCATATATCCATGGCATACTTAATCTTATCTTTCGATCGCGAATAAACTGTGAACAACTTTTCTCCTACTCTAACTTCCTCACCAACATGTTTATACAAGTACATCCCAGCCTCTTTATCTTTTGGCGCTCCTGCAAACCTTGCAACTTTAGATAACGCCTTATTATCTATATGCTTGATCTTTCCATTCTTTTTCGAGAACACATCCACTGTATATTTTCCTAGTGCAATTTTTTCGGGTCTAATCTCTTTCCCGCCTTGAGCTTTCACTATCTGGATAAACTTTTTATACGCTTTACCGGATTCAACAAGTTCAAGCGCTTTCTTTGCACCCTGACCTTTCTTAGATTTATTAGCCATCTCTAACATGTACCCCGCCATCTCAACAGCCTTTTTCTTTAAATCTAGAGGAGCTTTCTTATCATTCTTAAGCACCCATAAAACATCTCGAGCTTCTAAAGCTGGACCTATACCGTGACCTATTGGTTGTGATCCATCAGTTATCACGCACTTAACATCCATACCCATCTTTTTTCCAATCTTCTTAAACATATGACTTAGATTTATAGCATTACGCATTTTATCTATCTTTGCACCTTTTCCAACTGGAATATCGATAAGAACATCTGTAGCACTAACACTACCTTTTTTAGCAAGTATAGACGATATTAATTGTCCTTCCGCATCAATTGATACTGGATGTTCAACTTCAATAATCTTATCATCTGCCGGTGCAAGGTTTATAGCTCCACCCCATACCATGCAAGCCCCAACCTTGTTAACTATTCTTTTAACTTGTTTTATATTAAGATCAACCTTTGCAATAACTTCCATAGTATCCGCAGTTCCTGCTGGTGAAGTAATTGCTCGTGAAGATGTTTTAGGTATTATAACTCCTGCTGCCGCCACAATAGGTACTACTAACATGGTAGTTCTATTCCCTGCAACCCCTCCTATACAATGCTTATCAAAAACTCTTTTATGTTTTAATTTTAACTTGTCACCTGTATTAATCATGGCCTTTGTAAGGTCAACTACCTCTCTGGTACTAAGCCCGTGCATGTACGATGCAGCTACAAAATAAGTTATTTCAATATCTGTAAGTTTATCTAGCGTAATATCTTTCACAATTTCATACAATTCTTCCGCACTAAGAGAATTATTATCCATCTTTTTCTTTATGAACTGTACGGATTTAGGTTTCTCTTCGAGGAACACTTCCATTGTATGTTTATCTTTTACATGTAAAGAACTAAGAACTTCTTCGAACACTCCTGCAGTCCCTTTAGGTACAGCTTTCGTACTCTCTCCTATATCGACAATAGCTGTAGTTTCGTATCTACCATTTTTCACCTTCACTCTATCTCCATGATGAAGATCCATGAAAGCAGCGTCATGCGAATTTAACAGAATTATTTTTATACCGCCTGTGGCGATGTCCATGTCTTTGACCTTGAATTTCATTGTAATAACCTCTTTTTATTTACTCTGTTTCTCCGCTATACATCTTTAGTAATGTGACAAATAACGCCAAGACTATCGGCCCTATTATTATACCTGTGATGCCCATTACTGCAATACCTCCTAGCACTCCTAATAATACTAGCACAGGATGTACTTTTGCTTTATCCCCAATAACTTTCGGCCTTACAAAATTATCTATTAAACTGATTACAAGGGCACCATATATAAGTAGACCAACTCCTTTTCCTATCACGTTTCCGCTACTATCGAGGTATCCTGATACAATAAAATAAAGACCCATTGGTACCCATATAATAGAAGTACCCACTATTGGAATTAAAGCAACAAACGCTGTTAGAACGCCCCATAAAACTGGTGACGTCACACCAAATAAAAAATATCCTATGCCTGCTACACATCCTTGAATAAGGGCGGTAATTAGTGTTCCGAATATAGTTGCACTTAATGTTTCATTAAACTTTAAGAAAATCCTTTTTTTATGTTTCCGTTTTAGAGGTATTAACTTTTTAAATTTCTCCATTAACTCTTTCCCATCTCTGAAAAGAAAGAACAGTATGAAAAATGTAAGAAATATATTGAGCGCAATTTTTGGTATCGACATTACAACTTTAGTACCTAAATCAACCGAGTACTGTTGCAACCTCTCAAGTCCTCTTTGAACATAATACTGATTTTTTGGTTCAGCCAAGCTACTTTTTACCCAGTTGGCAACATTACAGAAAACATTTGTAGTATCGGTACACCTACCATCAATCCCCCCTGCAACTAATTTTTGTTTAGTTAATAAATATGTTACAAATACTTCTTGAGTTGTAGTTTTAGCAATGTAATAAGTTGGTATACTCAACAAAACTATGATACCTATTGCCATTATTAAAGAAGCCAAATTTTTATTTTTCACTACTTTATTTAATTGCTTGTAAACAGGATAAAACATGTACGCGATAATCATGCTGATAAGTATAGGAGTCATGAAAGGCCGTATAAGGATGTAAGAAATGTACGTTATAACAACAAATAATACAATTAGAATTAGAGTTTTATAATCTTTTAAATTTATTTTTACCATTCTTTCCTCTTTTTTTAAATAGTTAATAATTAAATGGGTCTGGCCGGATTTGAACCGGCGATTCTCACCAAGTCAAGGTGATGTCATTTCCCGCGCTAGGCGTACCGGGCTAGACCACAGACCCTTTAGCTAGCATTAGTGATAATTACATGACCATGCGGGTCGTGTTCAACTTTAATTTTAGTAAGATCATTTAACAAGATGTCTGCACCTCTTGGTAAGAAGTTAACATCAAAACCTTTCATGATAACTCTATGAATATTTTCGTACTCAAGTGTTTCTCTGGGAACTTCATCAGTCATATGAGGATTATTTATTGCAAAGAATTTTATCTCAACATTATAAGGCAATTCCTTATCCAGATGTTCTTTATCCTTTTTCCTATCCACAATTACACTTTTGGTTTCATATTCCATTGTTCCACCCATACAGAATAAGTTTTCATTTATATATAAAAGTTTCCTTTATAGAGAATATATAAGCCTCCGGCGAGAGTTGCACTCGCGACCTCTGCCTCTTTGGAATATTTACCAAGGCAGCGCAATGGCTACTATGCTACGGAGGCATAGAATAACTTCAGAATAAAATCAATAATTTATAAATATTACGAAAAAGCGTTACCTTCGCCAAACTTTGTTTGGACCGCTACGTGGTTTAAAAGGTATCGGTGCTCTGTTATAATTATTTCTATTATAACCTCGCATGGAATTCATACGTTTTCTAGATCTTTCATTATGTGCCGCCTTTTTTCTAATAAATTCAGCATCTTTACCACGAACATATTTAAGTCTAGAACTTTTTACTTTATATTTTTTAAATAATGCAGTTATACACTCTCTGTACTCATTATTCCTCATAGAACCATGTTCAATAGAACCATCTACACCTTTATCAGTTAAAGTTACTTTATTTCTAAATCCTCCATATTCGATATTGAGAACATATTGTACAAGAGTACCTCTGTTGTTGAAATTAGGATGTGGACTCACGTCTTTACACTTCTGTGACCAAAATTCAATACCTAATTTTTTTAGATTATAAGTTACATTTTTACCTTTATGTGACGTTTTTAATACATAATTATTATACTTTGATATAAGATGAAACCCTGGAGTACCTTTAAGACCTTGTTCAGATACTTTTCTAGGTGAAGCATTTGATTCGATTATATCTACAATCTTTTGAAAATCAGAACCTCTTGCCTGAGCAGGTTGTGCGAATGTTAACATACCTAGAGAAAGACCAGCTGCTAAAACTGCTGATTTTGCGATTTTTGAATTTTTTATAATTGAAAATAAGCTCATTTTTACTACCACCTGTACCCTAATAGGTGAAGGAACTATTTAAAGCTTACGGATATAGAGTTTAGTAAATTTTTTTAATATTAGAATGCGGGAGACGGGGTTTGAACCCGCGCAGCCACTAAGGCACTAGGCTTTTGCGAAAAACTCTCCTCAACCTAGCTCGTTTGACCACTCCGACACCCCCGCGTTAATTATGTCTATCGTTTTAGAATTTATTTACAATTTATAAATTTAATGTTAAAAAAAGAAATGCGGGGAAGGGGACTTTCGAAGCTCCGCTTCTCGGTTATTGCCGTAAGCGTCAACTATTCGAACCCCCGAACCCACTAAGAGACAGGATATCTCAGTTTATAGACTGAGTGTCTTTTGGCGCTTAAGTCCTGCGCATTTGACCAGACTTTGCTATCCCCGCGTAATATTCAGAATTAAATAAACTATTTAAAAATCTTTTGCTTTAATACCTGTACAGATTTAAGAACCCTTTAAGAAGCGAGTTTAAATGCATAATATCTTCAGTAATCTCTTCCTCCCATGATTGTACATATCGCCTTATAACATATTTATCTATTAACGTTCGCAGGAATACAAATGTAGGTGTACCTTCCCATTTATTTTCTTTATCGGTCTCAACATATCCATCAAAAACAATGTGTACATTACCTTGGTTAAGTTTTACTTTCACACCATCTTTCTCAACTTCTACTTCTTTAACATTAGTCATCAAGATTGTAATCTTCATCCAAATTTTAGTATAATCAGTTATGGTTTTCCAAGGGTTAAGCTCTAACTCAATATGTTTCCCGGAAGGAGTTACTTGTTCAATATTTCTTTTTTCAAACTTATTATAACCTTTCTCTTTGATATATCCGTCAATTGTCCTGTAAAGTTCATTACACGAGAATAGGCCATTATATTCTAAAGTCAAATGATCGATTACAAGTTTTTTCTCGCTCATTAAAACGCACTCCCCTTTGTCGACATGTTAAGGAAATCTTTCACCATCGTGAATAGGTCATACAACCTGTAATAGAAAGGATTTAGAATTGTAAGCTCAAACTTTTTCATGATAATATACTTAAAATAAAAATTGAACAACATTTCTCTAAACTGAGACCGCTTCCATCTTTCTTCATAGTCTACTTCAATAGTTCCTTTAATCTTAATTTCCATTCTTGCTTTAGTAAGCATTTTTTTCTCTCCATTCAAAATAACTTCGGCAGGACTTACTTCCCAAAGATGAAAGGCTACTTCAATTACATACTTATAGAATTGATCTATCTTTTTATAGGCGTACCATTCAATTTCGACTTCTCTTCCGCCTTCCATAGGTTTATCTTTATAGACTGGCTCAGCAAACCCATAATTTTTGTCGCTTAACCAATTAACCATTAATTTGTATAACCCATCAAAATCGAAAATACCGCTAAATCTTAGTAAAGGAATTAACTTTTTTTTTTCAAGTGAGACTGATAATGTTGCCATATGTATAAATTCTATGGATTATTATTTATAAACTTATCTAAATAAGAACCTTAAAACTAGTTATATCTGTTTCCCGAACTTACGTTCTTCTTCTCTAAGCTCAATCTTGTCAGCCAAGATTTCAAACAATTCAGGTTGTATCTTAAGAATATCTTTTCCAGTAATAAATCCTATAAACCTCTCACCATCTGTAACAGGGAGATGTCTAATATTTTCTTCACCCATTAACTCTAGTGCTTCGAATATATCCTTTTCTGGAGAAATAGTAAAAATTGTATCTTTCATGATTTGTTTAACTGTTGTTATATCTGCAGGCAAGTTTTTTGCCATTGCTTTCCTAACAAAATCCTGTTCAGTAACTATCCCTATAAACTTTTCATTTTCTTTAATAACTAAACTTCCAACGTGCTTGTTAGCCATGACTTTTGCACATTCAGCTAACGAAGTTTCAGGAGAAACACTTACAGGAATCTCAGTCATTGCCTCTGCTACTTGTATTCCAGTTTTCATAATAATTTATAAGACTAGCTAGTATTTAACTTTTTTGATTTTAGGGGCTTGATAGAAATTCTCATAAGTTTTTAGATAAAATATTTAACCTATCTACAATACTTTAAACATATATGAACAAAGAACTCTTCAATCTTCAGAAACGTAAAGATTACGCTGAAATAATGCACCTTTTCAAATATTTCTATAAAGATGCGTGGGCACCTGAATCCATTTTCGCGGGCAAGTCAAGGTCATGGGTGAAAGCTTTCAACAACCTAATTGAGAAAGGGTTTATAGAGAAACAACAAAAATATCCTGGAACAACATATCGTTGGAAAGCTGTCTGGCCTGATAATTTTTGATTCGCAAAATACATTTACTCTATTTCTTTTTGGTATTAGGAATTTTCCTTTTCAAAGCTTTATTCACTGCTTTAATAAACCCTTCGGCATCCTTAATCATTTTCTCAAGCTGTTGCATTGAAGGAACTTTATCTTCAATCTTCGTTTTAGTTTTGACAACATTCTTCAACACTTTAATCCATTTCTGGTCAAGCTTTTTAAGTTTTTTAACCATTAAATCCTGT
Source organism: Nanobdellota archaeon (assembly GCA_034722435.1). Lineage (GTDB taxonomy): Archaea > Nanobdellota > Nanobdellia > Woesearchaeales > JAHWHD01 > JAHWHD01. The sequence continues at coordinate 9,367 of JAYENX010000025.1, forward strand.
AGAATTTCAACAACTTCTTCATGTCGGGGTACGTAATATTCCATACACAAAGCCTGTCCAGCACTCATCACTGCAAAATAAATGTCTAAGACGGCCTCTTTAACTTTATTTTTAGAATTTCTTAGAATCTGTTCTCCAGCTTCCATTTGTTTATCAATAGCCTCAAATCCTGGTTTGATATAACCTTTCTTTAACATATTTTTCCAGGTCTGAAAACCTCCTCTGTCATGAAACGGAACACACTGTTTTAAACTTGTAACATAAACTGGCGCAGCGTCTCTAAGACCTTCCCAGAAATCTGTTAATAACCAGGTTTGAATATGTAACTTATTCTTTGTACCTGTTATTGCTTCTATCTGTAATCCCATGCTGAGTATCATAGTTCTTAGCTTATCTTTCAACTCATTCCTGCTCATCTTTTTTACATCAGTATCATCTATAACGATCCATACATCAATATCGGATGTCTCTTTTGACTTTCCTTTAACAACTGATCCGTCTAAAACATAACTTACAATATATTTCTCGAACTTTTCAAGAACCATATTTTTATGTAAATATGATAGCTTTGCAGCTCTAAGAACTCCTTTATCATATATCGAAGTTGACCTGGATATCATGTCAGCAGTCTCGCTATTTTCCAGACATCCTTTCCAGAGCTCGTCAAGACTTACTACTTTAATTTCAAACTTCTTATGACTTGCTTTAACATCATTCTCAGAAACAATAAAAACTATTGTTTTTTCTTTAGAATAAAAAAAAGAAATACCTAAAATGTCATTCTTTTCTCTTATCTTCTTGGCAAAAGTATCTAATTGCTTTTTTACTTGCTTAAAATCTTTCTTAAGCTCTTCTGGCAACCTTTCAAAATCCGGCGTTATCTCTTCATTACTGCTTAACATTTTTTTAATAGTTAACTAATATCTCTACATCTTTTCCGAATACACGTTTAAGATTATCAAACGTCTTTTCTTTGATGAAAACTTTGCTAGGTATCTCAATCTTCGCAAGAGCCTTTTCAAATTCTTCAAGAGAACTATCCTTTATTGTATCAAGGCTTCCATCTTTTCTTACTATAGCTACACTTACTCTTTTATCTTTTGCATCAAGATCGTGCACTATGAACGCTTTATCTCCTAAAAGGGTAACTTCTCCGTATGTCTCTCCATGTTTAACTCTGATCTTTGCTCTGTCAAGCTCTCTTCCTCTCTTACGCTGGATGTATTCTATCAAGAACTTGATAAATGGAGCTGAATCTTTGATAATCTTTTCAACTTCAGGCTTTGTAAGTTTTCCGCTTTCATAATCTTTCTTGGCTTTTCTAACTGATTGTAGAGTTCTTAAGAATTTCTCTGGCACTTTTCCAAAGCTAACTAGTTCTTTCTTGAAAACAGTTGCAAGTTCAGATTCGTTTACTTTATCAAAACCTTCAAGTTTAAGAACATCTCTAACAACTGCAGTCACAGTGTCATAAATTCCGATTATATTTTCTTGCCTCTTCTTTTTCTCAATTTTTTCAAAGAGCGTCTTTATTCTTTTAAGATAATCCTCAGCATTTTTCAGCAATTCATCAACTTCCTTCCCTGATATACTCTTCTTTGTACCATGCTCGAGCTCTTTCCTTATCTTGATATTTTTTTCAAGAATCTTTACCCATTTTTCTTCAAGAAGTTTTTCTTTCTTAACAAAGATTTCTCTCATCATTACGGGCGTCTCTTTCGGTGTTGGTGGGGGAAACCCGAACAACATCAGGGCAGCTTGTGATGGGGTAAGTATTGCCCAGAACGTATCTTCCATTCCAATATCTTTAATCTTCCATCTTGCACGTTGCAACATCTGATCTCCTGAGTTCATGTACATATCAATAGCTTCCATGCTGGGTTTTATTTTACCCATTTTAAGAAGCTGTTTCCATGGCATGAAAACCCCTCTGTCATAGAACGGAACCCCGTCTCTTAATAACGTAAATATTACTGGATTAGCTTCCTTGATTGAATCCCAGAAATCTGTCAGGATATAAATCTGGATATTGAGCTTATTCTTGATACCTGTGATTTCTCCTGCTTCAAGACCCATTCCAATGATAATCGCTCTTAGTTTATCTTTAAGTTCAGCTCTCGTCATCTTTTTAACGTCTGTATCGTCAATAACTATCCACACATCAATATCTGACTCTTTTGTAGCTTTTCCTTGTACAAGACTTCCTGCGAGTACATAACTTACAATATAACGTTCAAATTTCTTAAGAATCATTGATTTATGCACTTCAGAAATCTTAATAGCTGCAAGCATTCCTGTGTCGTATACAGGTGCTGCCATTGCAATTAACTGCAATAAATCATGTTTACTATCATAGCAAGCCTGCCATAGCTCAGAAAGTATGATTGTCTGAGTTACAATGTTTTTATCAATATCTTGAGCAATATTCTCAATTATGGCTGATAATTTACTCTTTAACTCTTCTTTTGACATCTTTTTAGAGTCTGTATCATCTACAAGAACTAAAACACTTATTTTATCTTTATCGACCTTCTCTCCTTCTTTTGGTTTAGGTGGAGGAAGTAGAGCGATCCCTGATATGTATTTATCAAACTTTTCAGTCACTCTAGTTTTGAAAATTTCTAATTTAGCTTTAATTTGCTTTAACTTTTCTTGAACATCTTTCGGGAGCTTAGCCAGTTCAGGAGGCATCTCCTCTGCTTTATTTTTTGATGATTTTTTATTGTTATTATTTTTTTTCTTGATTGTTTTCTTTTTTGCCATGTATATGTCACCCCGACGTATAGATATATTTAATATATAGTTTAGAGTATATAAACATTGGGTGGTTCTAGTATATAAATGTGTGACATTTTGGTCATATTACTACTCTGGTTTATATACTACTTGAGAATGACAACAAAAACAAAACATTTATATACTTCCTAATCTCTTAGTTCTATATTACGATATTAATAAAACTCTATGGAGATATGATATAAAATGACTGAAAATGATGAAGTTGCACAAAGACCTGCAGAAGTAGTTAAAGGATTAATTGAAGAAACGCAAAGAAAGCTTAGTATGGCTAACTTGGAAGATACTCAAGGTGCTGCTGCTGACTTAATTGCTAAGGTGAGAGCTGAACATTCTGATTATAATAATGCAACTGCTGACCAGATATCTAATACTTATGGTAATGCAGTAACAGAACATTTTGCACTTAAAAATCATAAAAGACTCGGATATCTTGCTCAATCTAGTGAAGGTGGAAGCCCTCCTATGAAACCAGAAGACCAAAAAATTTTTGAAGCTTCGCTTAATGGTAAACGTCCTAAAGCGGTTTTAAAAGCTGGTATTGAAGGACTTCAAAAAGGTAAGTTTAATGAGGGTATCACTGCCGGTACTTCAGACCTTGAACAGATGACAGACATGGCGAGAGCTTACTCAAACTCTGCGGGCATTCAAAAGGGTTTAATTAGTTCGATTAATCCAGATCATTTTAAAGCTTATATGGCAGGAGAATGGGGAGTTGACGTTGCTAGTATGGACAACGAAATGTATTTAGAAGCACTTCCTCAACTTGTGTTAACAGCTTTGGCTGGAAAGAAACCAAACTCTTATGAAGTTCTTGCAATGACAACAAGACAAGAATAATTTTTCTTTTTTTAATATTTTTTTCTTACAAAAACTTTAAATTATATCTAAACTTTAAACAAACCGATGTATTCATCAAATAACTCGATAACTCCTGCATCATATTCTCATTTAGAATCTTCTATATACGCCGGTTTTGACTCTCAAGTGTTCATGCCTAAATATCACGGCATGCATAGACAACAAGACTTTTATCAAACTACTGATCATAATGAAGATGATAAAAAATATGAATCTCTTAAACCTAAAAAACCTGAAGAAAACAAAGACGTTGTTGTAGTTGACGACATGGCTTTCGATCTTTTCCTAAGATTTTCTCCTTTGCTAAAATCTTTGGAGAGTAAAGAAGTAAAACAGTTATACGCTGATTTTCTGAAAGATAAAGGTAAACATCTTTTGAAATTTTTGAAGGATAAAAAACGTAGATTTATCGACTTGGTAGGTTTTGCAAGGATGAAACTTGAGTCTAACGCTATTGCCGCAGTGGTAAGATCTGGCGACAGAGCTATCCTGGCTGTAAACATGGACTTTAACGAAAAAGTTTACGACTTCTCAAGACACAACTGCATAAGCATAAAAGAAGCTCTGGAATACGTTTTTGCTCACGAGACTGTTCATTTAGCAGATGAGATGTCTGAAAAAGCGACAGAGACTCTTGTAGGTGAATTCTATAAAGAACGTAATGAAACATTAAGCAAGGTTGCTTATAGAAGGGCTGCTGAAATTAATTAATGACATCTATTAAACAAACTCCTGCTTTATATACTGTATTAACTAGGAGACCTGATATTACGACTGCACCTAAACGTGTTTTAATATTATCTTCAGTTAGACAAGTTTTTTAAAGAACTTCAGCATTATAAACTCCATGTCAGAAATAATTGGTAAAGGCGCTGAAGCGACAATCTATCTAGACTCTGACACAATCACAAAAGAACGTTCACCTAAATCTTATCGTATTCCTGAAATTGATAATAAGCTTAGAAAGTTTAGAACTAGACGAGAAGCAAAAGTTATTCAGAAATTACATGAATTAAATTTTCCTTGTCCTGGTCTTATAAATTCTGACGATAAATCTATGAAAATTGAAATGACTTTTATTAATGGTAAAAAGGTGAGAGATATTTTGCACGAAAATCCTAAACTTTTTTCAAACGAGATTGGTAAAAAATTGGCTATTCTCCATCAAAACAACATAATACATTCAGACCTTACAACATCTAACATGCTCCTTAAAGACGAAATTTATTTCATAGATTTTGGTTTATCATTTTTCTCTGAAAAGATTGAAGACAAAGCTTGCGATTTACATCTGTTAAGGCAAGCACTTGAAAGTAAACACTATAAAATTTATGAAGAATGTTTCGCTGAAGTTCTTGAAGGTTATAAAAAATATTCAGATTCATCATTAGTTATTGACCGTCTTGAAAAAGTAGAAAAAAGGGGAAGAAATAAAAACAAAAATTAGCTGCAGTTTGGAATACTGCGTTCTCTATGTATCTTTGTTGAACACCCATAATTTGTGACATAGTTTCTGATATGATTCACTACATCCATGTTCAAGTTTGTGTTAACTTTCCCCAAAGTTAAATCAACAATTGTTCCAGATTTAGGCAATCTTTCTTCTAACCTAGAATGTACATCATACATTAATTTATCCATTAACAACCGATTCATTTTGCACCCCCGCGCTGGAATCTTCTTCTCTCTCTACTCATATAGTATGGTTAAACACATATATATATCTTGTGCATATATGTTATATTATACATTATGCTGTATGTATAGGTTAATTGTAATTTAAATATGACAAATATATCTTTAATTTATTATAAATTCTAAAATCTAAGAAACAGTTAATGTAAACTGACGTCTATCGTATTCTTTTGAATCATATTCAGTATGCTGAACAGTTATTGTGTAAAGGTAAGTTCCTTTGATTGCATCTTTAGGAATATTGAAAGCTATTGGTTTTCCTACATCATCATTATTCTTTACTAGGAACCATTCTTCTGGAGATATGTGAACAACCCTATTATCATCAATGATATTTCTATTAGTATCTATAGCTCTCACCGGTTCAACTAATATTTGAAAGTTTTTATCACTACCAAGAACATTAACAATTTTTAACGTAATAACATTTTCTTTTGACCATTTACCTGCTATTAATGTCTTACTGCTTGACGATAAACATACTTTTTGGTTACCGCAACTAATTTGTTGTATTTGTGCATCTATATCTCCTGCATCAATATCTGAAGCCTTCTGATAAATATTTACTATGAACCAAATACTCATTCCAAATACAACTAAAGCAATTACTAGTAGAACAAGAAAATTCATTGATAATTCAATAGCACCTTTTTTCATTTTAAAAGTAAATAAAAAAAATTATTTAATAATTTCGTATTCCCATATTAACACAACTACAAACACTACCAGGATTGCTACCCCTACTATTAGAGGGAAAAGACCTTCAGCAAGACCTTTACTGTACCATTCATACAATCCGAACAATGCAACAATGAATCCTAGCCATAGAAGCTTGTTTACAACAAGTTTCATTATTTCGAACTCTTGTGTTGATGTTAACTTTTTTTTAACTCTAGCCATTATCTATCACCTTTATGAAGCAATGTTCAAGAACACCGTCTTTGTTTCGAACACTTCTCCCGAGTTTATGCTACCTGCGACTAATGTACAGATGTAAAGAGCTGCTGGAGCTTTGTTAGCGCTTAATACTGTTTTAAATTCGTACACTTGTGATGGTCCAACATTGATAGCTATAGGAGATACCATTGTAGGTAATTCTCTTTTATCTGTTGGAGTATCACCACTCATGACAAACTCATTCAATGATGCTCCTGTCTCACTATTCTGGCAACTCACAATTGCCATTGTAACATTAGTTGCAGAATCAGACATCTTGTTATAATACTGAAATTTTAACTTATCACTTTTACCTACCTGTATATTCACTGTGTCAGGTATTGTAATTGGATTTTCGGCTGTAGCTTCTCTTCCAAACTCAGGAACCGAGATTGCTTCCTCTAATTTCTCCCTACCACCTTTAAAGATGATCTGGGTAAATGTCAGAGCTAGCCCCATAACAACAAACGCAATTACCATTACAACAATTGCATTTACTGATAAATTTAAAGAACCTCTCTTTGTCATATGCTCACCTCTTTTGAATGTAATATATTATGACTGTATTTTATATATCTGCGTTTATAAATGTTTGCATAATTTTAATCGTTAATTACTCTTATAAACTCACTACTACTGTTACTTGCTTTGCAAATAAGGTAAAATTTATAAATAACCAATTAATTTGTGTGAACATGGCAAGATTAAAGAAGGCTACAGCACATACACAACTAAAGAGACCTTATACAAGAATCTCTAAGTTCAGAAAAAAATCTTATATACGTGCAAGGCCAAATATTACAATTGTAAAGTACGACATGGGCGATTCTTCTAAAGAATACCTTTATAGGACAGATCTTCTATCAAATAAAGATTTGAACTTAAGGCATAACTGTCTAGAGAGCGCTCGTCAAACTTGTAACAGAGTACTTGAAAAAGGACTTGGTAAGAAAGCTTATCATTTTAAGATTAGAGTTTTTCCACACCATATTGTAAGAGAAAATCCTTTAGCAGCAGGAGCTGGAGCTGATAGAATGAGTACAGGTATGAAGATGAGTTTTGGTAAGTGTATAGGTACGGCTGCGAGAGTTAAAAAGAACCAAATTATCATGTCTGTTTATTCTGATAAAAATGCTCTACCGACTGTAAAAACCGCTTTGAAAAGAGCAAACTCTAAGTTCCCGTGCAGTTGTAAACTTATAGAGAACAAGCTTGAGAAAAAAGAATAAATTAATTCTATTTTCATTTCTAACAAAATTTTTAATTTCTAATTAAATAATTGAGAACTATTTTAATTTGTTTTAACTTTTTTAACAACTTTATCCTTGCCTACCTCTTTAAGTAGCGCTTTCATTGTTTTGTTAGTAACAGGGTGCATAAAATCTGGCGCAATCTCGTTCATAGGCAAAAGAACAAACCTTCTATCAGGAATCTTAGTATGGGGAATTTGAAGATTAAACTGTTCCATTATTTTATTTTCATAAAATAATAAATCCAAGTCCATAGTTATTTTTCCATACTTTACAGAACGTTGCCTCCCAAACTGGTCCTCGATCATTTGCAATTTTTTTAAAAGAAGTTCTGGTTCAAGATCTGTCTCAACTTCTATAACTGAATTAAAGAACCAATCATTGTACTTATATCCTATAGGCTCAGCTTCATAAACACTGGACTTATTAGTGACATCAAACAAATTACTAAGAACTGTTGTTGCACGCATAATATTATTTTCTTTATTACCTGTGTTACTGCCGATCCCTATATACGCTTTAACCATTTTAAAAAAAAAGAACAACCACCCCTTCTTAAAATATTTGTATTCTGTTTTATATATTTTTCTCTACTCGCGTAGGATAAATGTATACTGGTCTACGCTTTAATAATATTTTTAAGCTCAGATGCCTCTTTAACATCATACTTTTTCATAAACTCTTCAGCGTCCCCTTTCTTTAAAACATCTCTTTTACTCAGATAAAGATGAATTGGTTTCTTCATTCTCTTGAGAACTTTTAACAGTTTAACCTGATCATTTAATGGGAACGGTTCAGTTATATCAAACACATAGATTACTTCTTCAGCCAGATACTTTAATGCAAGATATGCGCTTTTTTCAATAGCGTTCATTTTATCAAACCTGTTAAGTGTCCCAGGTGTATCCAACAGCTGAACTTTTTTATGACCTACTTTCATGTAAGCAACATTTATACCTTTAGTTGTGAAAGGGTACGCAGCAATTTCAGGTTTACTTCCTGATAACTTAGAAAGTAAAGTTGTCTTTCCTACATTAGGGAAGCCGAAGATTGCAACAGTTTTAATCCCTGTCTTGATAGCAGGGAAATCTTTCATAACTTTCCTTGCAGTCTCTAAAAACTCCAGATTTTTCTTGATTTGTTTCACAACAGAACTAATCCTTCCGTAGTATTGTCGTCTATAATTATTTATAGCTTCTAGATGTTCAGTTCTTTTTATTTTGTTCTTGAACTCGTCAAAGAAATACATTACTTTACCTTTAGCCCAGTTAATTGCCCCTAACGATTTCTTTAAATCTTTATACTCTAGATTGACTTTTATCAATTCTTTATAGAACTCTGGCAGGTCATCAAAAGCCGGGAAAGATTTAATTATAATATTAAAATGATCTTTTAATGTGTTTTTTATCGAGTTAAGCTTAGCAGTCTCAATCCTTCTAGATTTATCTAGTCTAGTTCCCTTATCTTTTTGACCGCGCATTTCATCGCCTGCTTTCTTTGCTCTCGAGAATGCTAAATCTATGTAAAACATGTAATCCTCTATCTTGTTTAAAGTCTGAAAACTCATTTTTTATGTAGCACCATTACACTGCCTATCTTCTGGATAAGTTCTGCACCTGTTCGTTTTAAAATCTTTTCAATAATTTTAACTTTTTCTTCTGCAACACTTTTCATCAACTTTATCTTGATAAGTTTATGGTGCTTAAGTTGTAACTTTATCTCGCTAATTAACGCTTCAGTCAAACCTGATTTACCTATCTGTACAGTGGGTTTAAGCAAATGTGCCTTGGATTTTAATTCTTGTTTCATTTTATTATAATTAAATAAAGAACTATATAAAGATTTTACTTATTTTACTTGTACTTATTTAATTCTTTTAACAATTCCCGTTCATTCACTGCGTACCATGGTGCAAATGGCGGACCAGTAGTTTTATCATCTGGAGATGTACCTTCTTTTAACCTATGATTATTCATAACTGATAATTCTGTAGGCCTTACCCAGTTAGCACACTCTTCTGAACAATCACCACCACAACCTTTGAAATAGTTAACATTTTGATCAGATGCGGCAATATCTCCCCATCCAGTTTGTGCGCTTGCCATTGTCTTTCTACAGTTCGGGCCAGTGCTTCCACCAAACAAGATATCTTCCACAATTCCATTTACATCATTAGCAGTTTTAAAATTATAGTACTCGTCAGCAAGTTTTCCGAAACTATGTCCAAACTCGTGCGTTACCAATCTACCCGGATATGAATCCATTATTGAACAATAAGAAAATCCATCAAATGTTGCATGCGACCTGTACGAATATTTTGATAATACTACAACATAATCATAACCTTGACATTTCATAGCAATGTGATGGACATCTGTTACGCTTGGAACCCATCCGAAAGAAGAAATGTCATCTCGTTTATTATGACTTATTTCGTTACCTACTACGGTGTACCATATATTAAATCTTTCTTTATGAGATTTAAACGGTTCAATTGAGAACAAACCTTCATTGTTAGTACTCCCTCTTATACCTTCGTAATCAATGAAATTTTCAATATCCCCTATCAACTCACTATCATAAAAATATCCGTCTCCTATAAATAAAATATCAGCTTTATCGTGCTGATTACCATTAGTTATCAAAGCTTTACATCTTTGATCACTCGATATTTCCACAGGATCGCATTCATATTGTGTACTCATTGGCGCATTTTCAATATCTTTTACCTCGATATCAATATTAACTCTTCCAGCCCAAATACCTATCAATAATCCTGGAATTCCCCCTCCTAGTACAGAGCCACTTATCAATTTCCCTATTGCGAACCCTGCACCCATAATTCCTGCCTTTTTTCCTGTTGAGATGTCTGCCTCTTTTTTAACTTCTTCATTAATATATTGTTGAAACGTATATTTCGCATCTGCAAACACTGGATTATTATACATGGTTTCTCGTAACGCATCTCCTGGGCAGATAGTATCTTTGGCCACACATCCATAATCTTCTTCGAGAACGCAAACATTTGTATTATCTAATTCTTTTCTTGCATTTTTTTCTGCTATCTTTTTTGTAATCGGGAAACCACTTGCTTTAACATCTATCCAGTTACCTACATTAAAAGTTTTATAATCATCACCACAGTCCATGTTATAGCCATAATCATATTCATTCACTAAACACTTTAAACCTGTAGTTTCAATAGTTGTATAACATTTACCATCATCTTTACAAGTCCAGTCGTCAGGACAACCGCACTGTTGACAGTTCTGTTCAATCGTTGCTGCAGAATTACAATATTCTGGTTTATTCTCTAAACATTTGTTATATATGGCTGCATTTCTTCCTGTACTGCTATCGTACCCATAACAATTGACTCTAAAATCACACTTTTGTGAACAACTTCCGCCACAGTCAACACCTTCTTCTCCATAATTTTGTATCTTATCATTACAATGATATAAACATACAGCTTCGCCTCGATCTGTTACTATACATGTTGAATCCTCTCCACATTTCTTCTGGTTACAATCACAACCACGCCAATCAACTGCTCCTGTTGAATCCGGACATTCATCTTTATCATCAGGCACGCCATCCTGGTCAGCATCTTCAAAGTTATCATCGGACCCTTCAACAATTATTTCAAAGCTAGTGTATATCTGGTCATCTTCAAGTATGAATTTCTCGACAACCTGTCCGTTAACGGTTACAATTGCAGTATCCCCTTCAAAACCGTTTATTTTTATCTCGTCAAACTCTCCATTTTCAACAGTTCCTTTATAGAATACATCATTCACTTCAATGGAAATCTCCCCGTTATATGGTTTACTGTCAGTATAGTGCACAGTTCCATCAACATAATACGTTACAGGTCTTGGACCTTGCTCTCGTATATTCATATTAACCTGCATCCGTCCAATATCTTTTTCTCCATAGTATATTGGAAAATATTGCTGTTCGTCCATTTCCATTAATCTAAACGTGAATTTTGCAGCTGCTTCGTCAAGTTTAGCTTTAACCATCACTTCTATATGCTCCTCAGTTATAGAAATTTCATCCTCAGAAAACTCTGCAATAAGCTCGATAGGCGTATTCATCCTAACCATATCATTATCTTCTAAACTAATGATTAAAGATGGGTCTTGCACTCTGAAAATGCATGCACTTACATTATACGGTTGATTGTTGGAGTCATAATATTGCCAGATACTTACATAGTCTAAAACCAGTTCAGCATCATTAATCTTAACAACTGTGTCAAAATTAAAATCATATACTTCTCCACTAATATTAATTTTGCAAGATTCATGAACTACTGCTTCAATATAACTAACCTCCATAACTTCGTCTTTAATCTCTAAATTATAATTACTTTCATTTGTTACTGAAATATACTTATTTCTATAAATACTTGCATCTCTAAAAGTTTCAACATTATACAACTGCTTATTTTCGCTTAAACCTTTGAATTCCATATCTAAGTATCCTGCAAGTTCAACATCATCTTTTGTGATTTTTAAGACACATTCTTGAACCGCACCTTCGTCTCTGTAATAAGCATCCGTAACCTCAACCCTGAAACCTGGATCATTTATTTGATCGTTAAGTTTTAAAGAATAAACTTTTCCGTCAATACTAACATTACAAATCCACGGATCTTTTTCAACACTTTTAAGCACGAATTCATGTTCTTTACCATCAATATACGTATTAAATTCTTGGTCTTTTCTTAAATAAAAATTGTTTGATAAATAATCACTATACAGATTAAAAGTTTCACTAATTTCATTATCTGTACTTGGAAGATATAAATTATAGAAATTCACTTCAATTTCAATATCTTCAATAATATATGCTGGTTCGATAGGCTCTATAACTACGGGTTCTTCTTCAACATAACATGCAACTGTTAAATTTTCTAAATCGCCCATCACTACAGCCATATCACATTTAAGATTAAACTCTTTAACATTAGAAATTGCTCTTGCAGCTTTCCTGACGCTTTCATCATCAACACCCGTAACTATAAGTATCCAGTTATTTCCGTTCTTAGTAAGTATTAAGTACCCTTCACCAGGTTTCATGTCTGGCAGTTTCGGGAAATCATTAATAAAGTTATTATTTGCAGGAGTTCCTATTAATATAAAACTCTGATCAAAGTTTATTACATCTTTTTCAAATACAACCGTATCTGATGAATATTGGTCTCGCGTTACTTCTTGTATTGAAGATAAAATTTCAGAAGCGCCGATAATTGTACTACTGCTCGCTTCATTCCCAACAACAATCTGCCAGTTCTTTCCTATGAACATCTCAGGAAAATGTCCTAAATCATAATCTCTCTCATATTCTTCACAAGGACATGTCCCTTCGCAATCTATCATTGTGAAATGTTTTGCAAAACAATCGTTAGTATAAGTTTCTCCATTATAACCGCATACTGGTTTGTAAGTACTTGGACAAAAAGTTTGATTAGTTTTACAAGTATTTGTTAAACAACCATCATCAGCTATTTCACAACCATACTCACACTCGCCAGGACAAAGCATTACTTCGCAAGGTTCATTTTCTTGGCCGATACATTTACCTTCTTCACAGCCATTAGGACAATCAAAAGTTATCTCATCGATTCTATTTTCAGGATCACAAGTAAACTCCATCAACCTTTCTCTGTGGCAAGCATCTCTCGCTTCAGTAATATTTAATATAATATAATTTTCAATATTATTAATAGAAATAAATGAAATCTTTTCAACTTTTGCTTTGAACCAAAGAATGTTAATCTCTTCTCCAAGAACTAAATTATGATCCACAGAATCAATCCTAAAAGTTGCAGTTGTTGAAGAATGTACAACTACTCCATCGCGATCATCTTCTCTTAACCCCGACTCTTCAAGTTTTTCTATCATTGGCTCAAAATTTGTTACAATTCCTCGTTCATAATAATTAATGCCGCCATCACTATCACTGCAAACTTCACTTAAACATACACCGTCTCCGCACTCGCATTCAACATGCGCATAATTCATAATGCCATCTTTACAAAAATATTCCGTAAGAGTGCCTTCTTCACATTCATCAGTTCTTTTTATGACCTCTCCATCATAACTTGGAGAAGATATAAACAATGCAACCCCCTCAGCTGAACCTTTTTCATAAAAATCCTTCCCTTCATCACTATCAGTACACTCTTCAACACATTTACCATTAATACAAAGTTCTGGACAAGTGTATGTCTCACTTTTAATATCCCCATCTTCGCAATAATACTCTACTAACCCTTTTCCTTTTGCAACAACATCTGAGCAAATATCCTTAGCAACCCCTTCAGCTGACGAAGTTGTACCTTGTACTGTATAATCAAGACCATTATCGGAGTCAACACACTCTGCTGCACAGACACCTTCACTACAACCGTTTGCACAAGTGTAAAGTACAGGTATTCCATTACCCTCTTCACAGTAAAGTTCCCTTAATGTGTTGGCAATACACATGTCAGTGTCAATAGGTGAGGAAAGGTGATCTTCAATTTTTCCTCTTACAAAATAGTTAATTCCATTATCAGAATCGAAACATTCCTGGCCAGGTTCTGGAGAAACAACACAGTTTGCAGGATTACAATCTTCAACACAGCTAATGCATTCATCTTCATCACAAATCCCGTTACCGCAAGCAGTCTCAAGACACGCGCCATCAACACATCCAAATTTACATTCAAATATTTGCGGAACTCCAAACCCCGTATCTTCACAATACCCTTCAATTATCGCATTTTCAAGAGTGTAACCTGTTGGCAAGGATGTTGAATAACTTGAATCATCTTTTGCACACGTATCGTTCATATTAAATGTTATAGAACTACTACCAATCTTAACATCTGTTGTAAATCCACGTTCAAATAAATTTATACCGCCATCAGAATCAACACAGTTCTGTGCATAAGCTAAACCTGTTAAAATAATTACAAGGACCGTAATCAGAATTATTTTTTTCATCCTATACAATCACCTGCTAACCGTACATTCTTTACAGCAAACATAAACCTGAACGGTAGTTTTGCTTCTTCTAAAGGTTTAGCATCTACAAATGTGACTGCATAATCCCAGAATATTTTTTCATCAGACACATAAATGTTTAACAATTTATCAGGTGTTGCATACTTGTTACAATCATTGAACACATTATATTCTTTTTTATCTTTTACATTATCTATAAACTTCTTAACTTTATCATATACTATCCCAAACCGTACATTAATCTTTGTTGTATATTTCTCTAGCAGTACTACCTGACCACCTTTCACAAGTTGAATCGGGTATGTAAGTTCAAAGAATACATCATCAGCATTAATGCTCGCATAAGAATCCACATGCGACGGTTTTATCACTTCCCATCCTTGCTCTTCAAACATTGTAAAGTCTAAACATTCATGTATTTCTGCAAGAACATAGTTAGAAAGCATCTTTTCAATATCTTCTTCGCTTCTCAATAAAACATTTTCACCATCGTACACATAAGAGAGTACAGAACCGTAGTCAGAATAATAATGTACCTGGAAAACTCTTCCATCTCCTGGCTCGCCATATTTAGGATTACCATTAGTGTTTAAGTAACCAGAGTTCAGACCTGCGATGTATACAGCACTTCCTGCAACACTTTCAAGACACCCTTTTACATATACATCGAGAGATTGTTGCTCAGGTGTCAAAAGAATTTCTTCTTCAATCATTTGAGGCTTACTTATGTAATTTATATACAAACTAACCCCAACTAGAACTGCCACAAGTAAAGCTATGATTATAAATAGAGTTATCTGGCCCCTTTTCATATTCTGGTATTTATATAACTATATTATATAAACTTTTGTTCAAATAATTTAATTTCTATATTGAAATTAACAATCTTTAAATAGGCTACTAAATTAATTCAAACTATGCTAACAGATGAAGATTATAAGAAAATACGTGAAGAGCTTGATTCATGCACTAATCCATTGTTTTTGTTTGACGATGATGCGGACGGTCTTTGTAGTTTCTTACTTCTTTATAGATATCTAAGAGAGGGTAAAGGAGTTTGCGTAAAATCTAAACCAATGGTCGATATAAAATATGCAGCCAAGGTTGAAGAACATCGCCCTGACAAAGTTTTTATTCTTGACAAACCTCTTGTTAATCAAGACTTTTTAGATAAAATTAAAGTACCTGTTATCTGGGTAGACCATCACGAACCTGTTGACAGGGACCGTGTTAAGTATTTTAATCCGCGATTAAAAGGTGAACATTCACCTGTAACCTATATCTGTTATAGGGTTGTGAAACAAGATATATGGCTTGGAATGGTGGGAAGTGTTGCAGATTGGTACATGCCAGATTTTAAAGACGAATTCATTAAACAATATCCTGAATATCTTCCAAAGAAAATAAAGAAACCTGAAGACGCTCTTTTTACTACACAATTAGGTTTACTGATAAAAATTATTTCGTTTTGTCTAAAAGGTCGAACTACGGACGTAAAACGATTCTTTAAAACAATGACAAGGATAAACCATCCTGATGAAATCATTAAACAAACCACTCCTCAAGGTAAATTTATCTACAAACGTTATGAACAGATTGATGTGGAGTTCCAGCCATTGCTTAAACGGGCAAGAACTGTTGCTAAACAATCAAAAGATAAACTTATACTCTTTAAATATACTGAGAACAAGATGAGTTTTTCCCAAGAACTTTCTAACTTAATACTTTATGAAAACCCTGAAAAGGTAACAATCATTGCCAGGAATAAGTCGGGAGAGTTTAAATGTTCTTTACGTTCTTCAGGAAAGACCGAGATTGCA
Organism: Nanobdellota archaeon; assembly: GCA_034722435.1. Lineage (GTDB taxonomy): Archaea > Nanobdellota > Nanobdellia > Woesearchaeales > JAHWHD01 > JAHWHD01. Next base: position 25,744 of record JAYENX010000025.1, read on the forward strand.
ACAATTCTTAAAAAAGCGTTAATCGGAATAAAAGGTTACGGTGGCGGTCACGCACATGCATGCGGTGCATGTATTGACGCAGAACATTTTCCGCAATTTATTGAGAATATCAGGATGCAACTTTAATACTTGTTGTTGCTTGATTATTTTTTTTATTAATTTCTCTGTCAACATTTTTGAACATATCGATTAGCTCTTTTGCATTAGGCCGATCTTTTGGTTTTTTCTGACAACATTCTTTAATTATCGAGTTAAGTCCAGAGGATGCTTCATTAGTTTCAGGTATTTCAGTGTCTCCATGTTTTTTAATAATTTCACCTATTGTTCCTTTGAACGGTAACGTGCCTGAAATGATTTGGTAAATAGTTATACCGAACGAATAAATGTCAGATTTTGGAGAGTATTGTTCATTAAAATTTTCTGGCGCCATGTATTGCGGAGTTCCCAAGATTAAACCTTCTTGAGTCATGAACGAATCCTCTTTAGGTTGTAACAATTTCGCAATCCCAAAATCGCTTAAAAGATGTGTACCGTTGTTTGTAGATATTATATTTTCAGGTTTAATATCTCTATGAACAATTCCTTTACGGCTGAGATAGAGTAATGCAGATGTTATATCTGTACCAATTTTTATGACTCTTTTTTCAAGATTTACAATTTCTACCCCATATTCTCTCGCTTTAATGTTGATTGTGCAAGATGCCCCGTCTCCTAACTGCATTAAATAAAATGGCCGACCTTTAAACAATCCACTACCCTGATATTTTACAATATTGGAATGACTAAGACTTTTTAGAATTTGAATCTCTCTATTGAACCTTCCTACACTCTCTTCAGGAAGTTCAATATTAAGTAACTTTAGTGCATGTTTTGTATGTGATGTTAAATCTTTCACTACATATACTGAGCCCATGTTACCCGAGCCCAGATACCTTTCAATTAAATAATTACCAATCTTTTTTCCATTACTTAATTCTGCAGTTCTTCCCATGATCCGTTTAGTTGTTAGTTTTATTTAAAGATTAGCTTTAAATAATTCCTCGTCTTTTTTTAAATTATGAAACTAAACTTGGGCTGCGGTAAAGTCTCCAAAGAAGGATACATTAACATAGACATAAATCACTTTTATAATGTCGACAAGGTAATGGATATCAGGAAAGGAATCAAGTACAATGATAACGAAGTTGACGAAGTCAGAATGAACTATGTCCTTGAACATTTCACTTACAAAGAAGGTTGGTACATTTTGAAAGAAATTTTTAGAATCTTAAAACCTGGCGGAGTCTTTGAATGTGCTTGTCCTGACCTGGAAAAATGTTGCAAAAAATGGCTCGAGGCAAAAAAACTTAAATGGACATACTGGCTTTACAATATTTACGGCGCACAACGTTGGCCTGGTGATATACATAAATCAGGTTACACTTTTGAAAGATTAAAAGAAATTCTTTTAGAGATTGGTTTTATGGAGATTAAAGATATTTCGCCTACTGATGATTACCATTCACATAATTTTAGATTATTAGCAAATAAATCCTAAATAACTTTCTTATCAAGTTCTCTTAACCACATCAATCCAACCTTAATCATTAATTTATTAAATTTATCAGAAATTTTGTAAGTTTTTTTGTAAAGGTCATACTGTACAATACCCATACTTTTCATAGGTGTAAGAATTCTATCATAAAACTGTCTTTTGTTATAGCTAAGTTTAACCTGTTTACCTTTATATCCTGGTTCATCAATCTCGCCAACAAGATTTCCTTCATGAAGTCTGTTAGCAAATAATGACATTTCAGTCTTTGTAAGCTCTCCGCCATGCCGTTTAATTTCATCTATCAAGAGCTTTCCAACTATCTCTTGCTGTTTCGTAGCAAAGATTATTTCAAATATCTTTTCCGGCATATTAAACTGATCAAACAAAATTACCATATGCCTAAAAAATAAGTAAGCTAATATATAAAAGTTACCCTTTTGTATACTGGTGTAGATGTTTACTCATTACTTATAACCTATATCTTTGATAAGATAAACTTTTAATAAAAGTCTCAATATTCTAATAATCATGTTTAACCAAGATATTACTGATTTTTTCACTGTAAATGATGAAAACGATGCAAGGGCTCTTTTAATAGATCTTCATGATAAATCGCAAGACTTTTTTGAAATAAGGTCTGACATCTATATTGAATCAAAACGTGATGCACAAATTTTCTTAATCAAACGTTATAATCTTAGTCATCCTTTCAAGAATCGTTTTAGTTTTGAAATGGGCAATCTTACGCCTGATTCTAATTTAGTATATGATAATGGTGATTTAATATTTCCAACACATAATCAAGTCCAAAGACTCGAAGGCAGAGTATGGACATCTCTTGAAAGACCAGTTTCTGTTACAGCTGACGACTTTATTTCTCTTAACAGTTTAGAGGTGTATGTTGGTAAAAATATTGAAAATTATTTTTCGGGGTTAAACCCTAAACTTGACGCACAGTTTCATTGCGTACCAACATATACTGATTTAGCACTTGCACTTAAGACACTCGGTGAACCTCTCCCCCAAAAACATGCAAAACGTCTTCTTACTGCAAGAAAAAAAGTGTTGAAAGAACTTTTTGATGCAAGAAATTCTAGCTATGATAAGTCAAAAGTGCACATGCTATTGTTTAAAGCTGAAGAGCTGGCTCTTGACCAGGTAAGAACTTTAACAATAGATGGTCGAGGTTTATACTGTCCTGGAGTCATCGCAGGGCTCATAAACGAATATCAGCTTGACGAAACTGAAAATTTATTCAATGACAAAGTAGGAAAACTTTTAAAATAGTTATTTTTCTGTTAATATGAATATAATTGGGCCAGTGGTGAAATCTGGTATCACGTGCCCTTGGCTTTGTATACCAAAAAGGGTGAGTCTCCGGGTTCAAATATCTCTTAGAACAGCTAAGGGGCTGAAAGTCCCGGCTGGTCCATTTTTTATATTATTTTCTTTCAATACTTTTTCATCTAAAAAATGACTTAGGAAAATCTTTGATTTTTCGTGGGTCCATTTTTTATATTATTTTCTTTCAATACTTTTTCATCTAAAAAATG
>JAYENX010000025.1:28930-41087 GCA_034722435.1 Nanobdellota archaeon
TCATCTAAAAAATGACTTAGGAAAATCTTTGATTTTTCGTGGGTCCATTTTTTATATTATTTTCTTTCAATACTTTTTCATCTAAAAAATGACTTAGGAAAATCTTTGATTTTTCGTGGGTCCATTTTTTATATTATTTTCTTTCAATACTTTTTCATCTAAAAAATGACTTAGGAAAATCTTTGATTTTTCGTGGGTCCATTTATTTATCTTTCAAGAATTCACAAAGGTCGTCGTACCCGCCAACAAATTTATCATCACAGAATATCTGTGGCACAGTCTGATGTCCAGTTTTCTTTTTCAATTCTTCATATTGTTCATCAGATATAAGTTCAATCTCTTCAAATTCATAACCTTTATCCTTAAGAAGTTCTTTTGCCATTGTACAATATGGACAATACGATTTTGTATAAACTTTAAATTTCATGATTTCTATAATTATAACTAGTTTTTTTAAATGTTTTGAAATACTTCTTAAATATTAACATTTTTTACAACAGTTAATTAATATTGACATTTTAAACTTTGTTTATTTATTTTTAAGAGGTATATATAATTTTAAATCATCGTCTACAATTTTATACACCTGTACACTTGCTCAGTAATCTTTAAATAACACTCTCCAGAAAGGTAATCTTATGAGAACTACAAGAGGAAGAGACTATTTTACGATAGAACATAAGAAACTCTATATACGAGGAATAGAAGGCACTCTCGATATGCCTTTGTCAGATATTTCAGTTGATACTATTGAATTCGCTCCAGTTAAACAAGAAGACTACAGAACGTTTCTTCCTGGTTTTCGTTATGGCCCTTCAGTTGATGTAACAATAGTACAACCGCTTAATGCTCCTGCATCAGTCCTTGTTTACACTTTAAGTAGGGGTGGTGCGATCAGTTCTATTAATGATATAATAGAAAGTACTGGTATGAAACCAACTAGTTTAAACGAAGAATTTGTCTCTGCAATTGAATCTGCGATGTTCCTTGAAGAAGAAACTTATAAGATGGCTAAAGTTATTGCGAAATCTCAACGCGAAAATTTTGGCAAAGTTTGGTCAGGTATACGTTATGCACGTTTTCTTAAATATTTCTCTTTAAGCGGCGATGAAGCAATATCTCTGGCTTGTAGAAAATACAACTTAAAAGGTTTGCAAGAACTCATGTCTCGTGTAGTTAACTAATCCAAACCTTTAAAAACCATTTAATTATTATTTCTATACAAACAAAAGAGGTTTAGGTAATGACATCTATATTCATACATGCAGCGTGTAACTTTAAAAGAGACCATCCATTCATTAACCCTAAACGTAACCAGGTTTTTCCAATATTCTTACGTGCAGGAGAAAAAAAAGGATTGAATGTATTCATTTCTCGTTTTAAAGAGTTTAACCCTAAAACTAGAAGAGTTAAACATGCCTGGGTCTTTGATAAGGGCTGGAAAGTTGTTAAGAACAAAAAAGTTGACCTTATGTATTACCACGGTAAGAATGCTGATTCAGAAATCATTGGTAAGAAAGCAGTGGCTGAAAGTCTTAAGATGATAAACCATCCCGATATTGAAGTTCTTTGCGATGATAAGGCTGTTACTGCTTTAAAATTTCCTGATATCTCTCCCAAATCTTTTCTCATAAATTCTCATTACGATCTTCAGAAAGCCATAAAATTTATCAGGACAAGAAAAGTTGTTCTTAAACCAAGGTACGGAAGTTTTGGTAACAATGTTTTGATAATCGATAAAAACAAACTTCATGGAGGTATTCAGAAAGGTACAATTCTCCAAGAGTTTATAGATTCCTCAAATGGTATACGTAAGTTTAGATTCAGCGGATACCACGATTTACGAGTGGTCGTTGTTGATGGTAAAATTGACCATGCTTATATTCGAATAGCACCTAACGGTTCATTCACTGCAAACATGACTCGTGGTGCTTTAAAAAAATATATTGAACCTGATAAACTCCATAGATCAGTAAAGAATTTGATAAAGTATATCGACTCAGAACTTAAACATTATGGTTCAAGAATTTATTCTGCAGATTTCATGTTCGACAAGCACCAAAAACCGTGGCTGGTTGAGATGAACTCTAAACCTGGAACTCTTTACTATGACAACAATCCTAAAGTTAGATTAAAATATTATAAAAATATTTTTAAGAGTCTAAAGGCGGCTCTTTAACACCATAATCTTCAACTATTCTTTTATACAATTCAATCTCTCTAAATAAAGATCCTGGTGAATCTATTTTATATCCTTTTTCAATTTCAAGTAAATGTTCTAATCTCTCTCTTGTCTCTTCGAGAGTTTTTGGCATTTTTTCATATATTGACATTTTATTTATTCTTCTTATTATGAGTTGGTTTTTATATTTTATCATTAAATTAATTCTTTATCATTCTTAGAAGTTGTTCAAGAGTTTCACTATCTTGAAATGTAGGAATTCCTGCTTTATTGAAAGCTTCTATCTTACTTAACCAGGTACCTTGCCCTCCTTCGATTACCGCGCCTGCATGACCCATTCTTTTTCCGGGAGGTGCTGTTTTTCCAACAACTGTGACAAAAACCGGTTTTGTATATTTACTTTCTTGAATAAATTTTGCTGCTTCTTGTTCGTGAGTTCCCCCTATTTCTCCGATAAGAACTACGGCGTCTGTATTGGAATCATTTCTAAATAATTCGAGGTAGTCAGCATAATTAGTAAACTTTATTGCATCGCCGCCTGTCGGTACAGCTGTTGATATCCCGAACCCTGATTTATAGATATCTCTTACAATTTCGTAAAGTAAAGTGCCGCTTCCGGAGATAACACCTATATTACCTGGTTTAAAATATTCTGCAGATGCAGGGATAACCCCCGCGTATGCTTCACCAGGAGTTATAATTCCTGGACAGTTAGGTCCAATAAGTTTTTTACCATTCTTTTCTGCTTCGTTAGCGAGAATTATTGATTCTTTTCGAGGGATACCCTCAGTTATCACTACTAAACTTTTAATTGTATTATCTCCTTCATAAGTGTTTAATGCTTCATTTATCTCCTTTCCTGCATATTTTGGAGAAATAAATACAACACCTAACTCAGCTTTCACTTTAGTTAATGCATCTGATAAATCTTTAAAAACTGGTACTTTATGTTTTCCTAAATGTAATATTGTTCCATCTTTTTGTCGTTTATCTACTCCTGCAACGACATTAGTACCATAATCTAACATTCTTTCTGTGTGAAATTTTCCTTGTTCCCCTAGACCTATTACATATACTGGAGTTTTTTTATTAATTAGAATACTCACTTTTTAACCACCTTTTTCAAATATGTGACAGCGTCAGAAATTTCAGTATATATTTTAATACCTTCATCTTTTAGTAATTCATGTGCTCTTTCTTCATTTGTTCCAATAATTCTTATAGCATAAGGCACTTTTCTTTCTTCAAAAACATTTTTTGCTCTTATTACTCCTTCTGCTACAGCATCAGTTTTTACAATGCCACCGTGAATGTTTAAAAGAAAACCTTTAATCTTTGGGTCGGATAAAACCAGTTTTATTGCTTCATAAACTCTATAAGCTGTCGCTCCACCAGTCAAATCACAAAAATTTGCAGGTTCTATTCCTTGTTCGTAAAGAAGATCATTCGTTGCCATTGCAAGTCCTGCACCATTTACAATACATCCTATGTTGCCACTAAGAGCAACATAACTGCACCCTATCTGTTTAGCTTGAGATTCTCTATTTTCAGATTCAGTCAAAGTATAATTCCATGACTTGTTCCAATATTCTACAATATCAGGATGTCTATCAATCGCATCTGAATCTAATGTAACCTTTGCATCTCCTGCTAAAATTTCACCGCTCTCTGTAGTTATGAGTGGGTTAATTTCTACAAGATTTAAATCATATATCCATGACCTATAATACAGATTAAGCATCAGACTTTTAATTTCATCCGGCTTAAGGTTCTTGGGGATGTTCATTATATCAATAAAATTTCCCGGATTTGTTATATCATTAATAGTAATTGTTTGTAATTTTTCTTGTTTCGCTAATTCTTCAATATCCATTCCACCTTCGGAGGCCCACATTATCATAGGTTTTCGGGATGCATCATCTAATGTTATTGCCATGTATGATTCTTTGTGAATTTTAACTATAGGTTCTACATATAATTGCGATATCCTGTGACCTTTTAGATCCATTCCAATTAATGTTTGGGCTTCTTCTTTAACAAGAGAAATATATTCATCAATATCTAATCCAGTTTTGTTTTTAACTAGCTTGATACCTCCAGCTTTACCTCTGCCTCCTGTCAAAGCCTGAGCTTTTAACACTACTTCATTTTTTAAATTTTCAACTGCAGTTACAACTTCATCAATAGAACTTGTTAATATTCCTCGGGGTATCGGGATTGAATCTAACGCTAATCTTTCAGGAATTATTCTTTTTTCTATTAAAAAATCTAGCCAAGAAATAAACTTAGAGTTATTAGTTTTGTTTAACTCCGAAATATCTAACCTTTCATTTAATAATTTTTTACCAAAATATTCTGCAAAATTAACCATGATATGTTAAGAAATTTAGATATTATTTAAAGATTTATTTACTGAAGAGCGACCTAAATGAACCCTCTGAGTATTTATAACAATTATAAATTAATATTTAATATTTAATGTTTATGTTTAAATTTGATATATTCTCTATTCAAGTAGTTTTAATTAATTAATAAGAAGTTATTTATACTATTCTTCAAACTTTCTATACTGGTGATACTTATGACTGATTGCATATTTTGTAAAATAATAAATAACGAAATCCCTTCATACAAAATTTATGAAGATGACGAGTTTTTAGCATTCCTTGACGCTTTTCCATTGAACAAAGGACACACTTTAATTATCCCTAAGAAACATGAACAATGGGTTTGGGACGTTGACAATCCTGGTAAGTACTGGGAAATATCTACCAAGGTAGCTAAAGCAATAAGGAACGCGTTCAACCCTGAACGAGTAACTTCTTTTGTTTTAGGTGAACAAGTACCTCATGCACATATCTGGTTAGTACCTAGATACCCTGATGACGGTCACGGTTCAAATATAGATTTTAATAATAAAAAAACGTTTACAGATGAAGAGTATAAAGAAATTGCTAAAAAGATTAAGGAAAATCTTTAATTTATTTTTTCTTTTATAAAATCAAGCACAACCTTTTTAAATACCTATTTCTCCTTAATAATCACGGCGGTGTAACTCAGCCTGGTTAGAGTGCCACGCTCATATTGTTGAGCGATGAGGCGTAAGCCAATGATTATCCTTCAACCGGGATACGTGGATCTGGGTCTGGAAGAAGCCTAGCACGATTGTCGCGAGTCCAAATCTCGCCACCGCCATTTTTCTTCCATTTTTTATATTTTTCTTGATGTTTTTGATTAAAGAAACAAGTTTTTCACTATTTCATTCTATTAAGCATACGCTTATACTCTTTTCTCACACCTGCATCGTTTTCCTGGATTAACTCATCCTTTATACGTTCGCATAATGTTAAACTTCTGAATTCAATATTATCTCTGTAATCCATGAACGCACTTGGTTTATCATCTTTCTTTATCTCAGAATAAGTTTTTTGGATATGGTTATATGCCACAGGTTTTTCACTTTGATATCTTGCAGAACATCCTGTTAAACATAACGCCAATGCAATAGCAATGTATTTCTTCATATTACTATTTATGTTTCAAGTTAATTTAAGAATTACTTAAAAAAAAACGGAACATTTACGAAACAATAGAGACGTCATAACTTTCTTCCATGTCTTCTTCATGCTTAGTTATTTTAATCTTAACTTTGTGCTTGTTAGGTTTTTTACCTTTCAACAACTTTTTTAATGTTTCTTTAAGTTCAAAGTCCCACACTGACCAGATTTTATCAACCTTGTTACCGTTCCACTCTTCAACATGCGTCTTGAACAACGAATCATTATAAGCATTCTTTTCAAAGACCCAATCAACTAATAATAATTCTTGTTCTTCGTCAAGGGGTAAGTATACATACGGATACTCTTTAGGTTTAGTTTTAGGTTTTGCATATTTCCATTTAGCCATTTAGAACTCCTCCCTTTCTTTCAAATGTTTCACTAACGCGTCACTTATCAAAGGTTTACCATCTACAAGTATATACTTAAAATCAAATATAACAGACTCGCCATCTGCAAGCAGAATTTCTATTCCTTCTTGAAACTTAAGATCTTGCATTTTTTTACCGTCAACAAGTTGTTTAGCAACATATACAGCATTATCGGTTGCCATTTGTTCTTTACCAAGACTTCTTCTCTCGCCTGGCAACTGCAGTTCTTCCTCAGTTCTTCTTCGTGGCGGGTTATCTCCCAAGATTCCGCCGAATATTAAATATTCAAACTTATCATCGCTGTTTAACTCTTTAGAAGCGAACGGGTCAAGAACGCACGTATTGTTAAAATTTATATCCTTAACACTTTGCACTCTACAATCTGCATAATCTTCTAACTTGTCAAGGTCTTCTTCTTTAAGATTAGTAATGATTAGTTTATTCTTACCAACAATCTTAGAAATGTGTTTGTACTCTACTAGACACCACTCAAATAACTCAGGTTCAAGGTGCTCTATCACGTACTTCATGGTATAATTAAGAAAAGGGTTATTTATAAAGTTAATTGAAGATAATTAAACGTATCAATCCTTAAGTCTCCAGTACGCAAAATATCTGCCAGGTGTCGTGATATATTTTTTGATTCTAGAACCTATCCCTTTCTCACTTTCTTGTTTAACAGTCGCTTCATAATATGCTGGATCAGGTTGGTTGTTTGCAAAAGACCATTCCATTACATCGCTGTACGCTGCAATATTCGAACCTATCGCATACAAGCTTGCTAATGCCCCTACAATGTTAGAGATATCCATTTAATTACATGTGTATTAATTATTTATAACTGTTTTCATAAATATTATAAAGAACCTCCGCAGAAACAGTGCTATGACTTATAAATATCTTGAACACACTGCAGATGTTAAGTTCCGCGCATACGGCGATACATTAGAGGAAGCTTTCATAAATGCAGCATACGCATACCAAGACGTTGTTAGCGACCATACTAAGATAAAACCTAACATAACAAAAACTATTAATATTAAATCTGAAGACGACAAATCTCTTCTTTACGATTTCATTGAAGAGTTCATTGTACTTCTTGATACTGATACTTTCTTGTTAGCAGAAATCAAATCCATAAAGATAACTAAAACAGATAACAAACATCAATTAACTGCGGAAATAGTCGGAGATAACAAACCCGAACAATACGAAATCTTAACACACGCTAAAGCAATGACGTATCAAGAGATGAAGATAGAAGAAACAGATGAAGGGTTTATGGTTCAGGTTGTAATAGATCTTTAGTTACCTACTAAAAAACTCAATATTAATTGATTCAACATTTAACATTGGAGAAGTTGTCTTACCATTTTTATTCAACTTAACCAGATCAAACTTTTCTAATATTTTCAAATCATCATAAATATTTTTAATATCGCGTTTCACATGCCTGGACAATTCTGCAATAGATGAAAAACTTATTTTATCTAACTGATTAAGAATCTCTAACCTTTTTTTTGTAAACACTTTCCTGAACTTTTCCAATGTAAGTTCTGTCACTAACTCCTCATCAAAATATACCTCTCCTGATTCTTCATAAGCTCTGATTGCTTGCGTATACTTTTCTAATGTTAATACTTCGTCATCATTAAGGTTTTTTTTCCTTTTCAATGACTTTGTTCTTTTAAGAATCTCTCCCGCATCCACATTACGAACTATATTAATTCTCATCATTGGTATCTAACACCAATAACCTATTTAAAGTTTTTGCATGGAATTAACAATTGGTGATGCTCATGTATAAAGAAGTAGAAAAAATAACTCCAAACAAAATTACAGAATTCATGTACGAAATACCTAAAGAGGGTGGTATGAATGTTCCTTGTAGAATTTTTGCAAGTGAACCACTTTTATCATTAATGCAAAAAGATAGAACTTTGATGCAGGGTAAAGAGATGGCATATCTTCCAGGTATATACAAATATTCAATTATAATGCCTGACGGTCACCAAGGTTACGGTTTCCCGATTGGCGGTGTTGCTGCTCTGGACACAAAAACTGGCGGCATCTCTCCGGGAGGTATTGGTTACGATATTAATTGCGGAGTAAGATTACTAAGAACAAACATCAAATATGAAGAAGCTAAAGAAAAAGTCAAAGAACTTCTTGATAAGTTATTAGAATACTGTCCCGCAGGTATAGGTTCTTCTAACATAAGAATTACGGATGAAGAACTTAACAAACTTCTTAACAATGGCGCTAAATGGGCAGTTGATAACGGTTACGGTGACGAAGACGATCTTAAACATTGCGAAGAATCTGGTTGTATGTCACAGGCAGACGCATCTGCAGTTTCAGATAAAGCAAAAAAACGTGGTAGAAAACAAATTGCAACTTTAGGATCTGGTAACCATTTCCTTGAAATACAATATGTTGACGAGATTTATGACGAAGAGACTGCAAAAGCTTTTGGTCTGGAAAAAGGTAATGTAGTTTTCATGATACATTGCGGTTCCAGAGGACTAGGTCACCAGGTTTGCTCAGATTATTTGAGAGATATGGAACGTACATTCCCTGAGATAGTGAAAACACTCCCTGATAGAGAACTTATCTATGCACCTGCAGGACATGAGTTATGCGATAAATATTTGAAAGCTATGGCAGCTGCTGCAAACTTTGCATGGACAAACCGTCATGTATTAGGTCACCAGACAAGAACTGCTATCAAAGAATTTTTCCCTGACGCAGAAGTTAAAACTGTTTACGATGTTGCACATAACATTGCTAAAGTTGAAACTCACATGATTGATGGCGAAGAAACTGAAGTTTATGTACACAGAAAAGGGGCGACAAGAGCATTCGGCCCTGGAAGAAAAGAAATTCCTGAAGCTTACAGAGAGATTGGTCAACCAATCATTTTACCTGGTTCAATGGGTACCTGTTCATACGTTCTTGTAGGAACTAATGAAGGCATGGAACTTACATTCGGTTCAACTGCACATGGCGCTGGCAGAGTAATGTCACGTCATGCAGCTTTGAAAGAATTTAAAGGCGAACAAGTTGTTAAGGATATGGCAGCTCAAGGTATCACTGTTAAAGGTGTTTCTATGAAAGGTGTCGCTGAAGAAGCAGCAGGAGCATATAAAGATGTTGATGAAGTTGTTAAAGTCTCAGACGCTGCAGGTATCGGCAGGAAAGTTGTAAAACTAAAACCTCTTGGTGTGATTAAGGGTTAATTTATTTTTTTTATATTCTATAACTTCTATTTTTAATAATATAAATCTATATAACTTATTTTAACTGTCCTTATAATTATGGCAGAAGTTCGTGTTAGTTGTAGTGGATTGGTCTATGCACCTGTTGATGATTGTATTCTGGGACATTATTCTAGGAGTAAATTAAAGAAAAAAGGTAAATGGTTCATGAGCCCTTTTGGTGGTAGGAACATGCACGATGAAACTGTTGATTCTTTTATGAAATCTTTAAATGTACGTTATGAATCAAAAGAGCGTCAGTTAAACTTGTGGCTACCTGAGAAAAATGTTGAACGTTTTGTTGATTGGCTTTATGAAGGACAAGATCGGGAAATTGTACCTTTGCGCGAACTTGGTGAAGAATTAGTTGATGAAGAACACGTATTTCCAGATAGGGAAGTTCCATTCACTCTTGACCGAGGCTTTACACTTAGAAAACTTACAGAACGTGCTGGCGGAGGTCCTCCAACATTTTACTTTTTTGATGTTTATAGAATGCAGTTGGAGAACTATGACGCATTCAGACAAGCAGAGAATCGTGAAGGGTGCGGTATACGTTTAGTAACAAGAAAAGAAATTGATATTGGAAAGATGAATCGTCCGGGCCTCTCAGAACATAACGCAGAGTTGGGTGATATGTTTCAATACTTTGATCTTCCAAAACAAGAACTTGAAGCCAGAGTAACTTTAAATGCAAAAGATAATGTGGAAGTCACAGACATATCTGATGAAATACATAAATTTGAACGTTTTCTTTAATAATATTCCAACTCTATTTTTATTTAGAACACTTTCCTTTAATAAATATTATTTCAACTTTTGTAATTCTTTCTTAAATAATTTCATTTCTGATTCAGTTAATCTTAAGTTTTTAAACTTTTTTCCTTTCTTAGGTATATCTGGAGGGTTCCCCCAATCTTTATCAGTCTTAAACCTTGGATAAATGTTCCAGTGTATGTGCGGATCCCAGTTATCCAGGTATTCCATGTTAAGCCTGTCAAATTTTATAGCTTTATGCAAAGCTCGGCAAACCTTGATAGCATCATTAAAAAACGAGTTCAACGTTTTTCTGTGCAACAACATAAGATGTTCTTCATGAGCTCTTGTCGCAATCACCAGATGCCCTTTATGATGCGCCCTTCCCATTACAACTATGATGTGCGCATTCTCAAAAAGTATATCTTCTTTCTTAATGTGCAGTTTACAAAATTTACACTTAGGATGTTTATCAGGATGTTGATGTTCATGCTTAACAAACTTCTTCAAAAACTCTTTATGACGCTTAGAATGTCTCATTTTAATTTACGATGCCCCTTCATTAACTTTATTATTTTTTGTTTTTCTTTCTCAGTCAACTCTTTCTTCCTAAACCTCGAATTCTTGCCAGGTATCTTGATAGGTTGTCCCCATGCAGAATCATCATTCTTAAACCTTGGATAAATATGTCCATGGATATGGTGTACCCAGTTACCGTTTATCTGATAATTGATAATGTCAGGTTTAATCGTTTTCTCAATTGCTTTACCAATCTTTTGCCAGGCATACATAAAATCTTTTAACTCTTTATTTGTTAATTTTATAATATCTTCAACATGCCTCTTGAGCATAACAACAGTATGCCCTCTAAAATCCGGCCTTGAGAAATAAGCTACTACCGAATCATTTTCCCAGAAATAATCTTTTGATTTTAATCGTTCGCATTTACTACACCCTTTTTTATATCTCATTTTAAGCACAATAATAGAAATCAAGTTTATATATGTTTCTTTCCTGATTAATGATTTTTTAATTTAAAGTTGTAGGTTTTAGTTTCCTTATAATCCAGCCAACAATACAAGCAACTAGATAAGAAACTAACCCGTGCCCGACCATCATATAAATAAAACTGGTAATCATCTCTCCAACAGTACATTTATGAAAAAACGGACAAAATCCTATGCCAATATTGAACAACAAAACTCCTACCCATATAATTCCAACAAATATCAACTTCCCTTTAGTAATTTTGAAAAACTCTTTCATTTTAAACATAATAACATAAATCCTATTTATATCTATCCTGATTCATTTAAAATTCTAACAATCGTAATCTTTAATAATTACCTGCAATCATCATCTTTAATGCTAGAACCAAACAGATACCGTGACATAAGAATTATGTCAGACGACCAGGCAAGACTTATTACTAACATTTTCACTAATGACACATATTTTTCGCCAAGAAAACGCGTTCTTGACATTGGCTGTGGACGCGGCAAGTTTCTTAACACTTCTGCTACTCGTAATATTGAAGCATACGGAGTAGACCTGAGAGCGGTATACAAAGGAGATAACCTTGTTCTTGCTGATGCGTATAAACTTCCTTTCAAAGACGATTCATTTGACGCAGTCCTTGCAAACTGGTTTTTTAACGACCTTAAAGATTTACAAAATATTACAGACAAAGATCTTATGCCTTTAGAGGATGAGATTAAACGTGTCATACAACCTCAAGGCATTCTGTTAGTAGGTCCTGGTATTTTCACGTCTATGTACGACTTCGAACCTTTTTATATACCTGAACTAAAATACTTGTTAGCATATTCTTTAAAAGAATGAAATTATTCCAACTTAAACTCAAACTTATTCCTGCTCCAGAACCATAACGGAGAATGCATATCTATAGGGTTTATTCCTGTTCCATCTAAAACCTGTCTCCATTTCTCTGATAGTTTTTCTTTAGAGACAGTTTCTGCTTCGTCTTTACTTATTACTCCTAAAACGACTGAACATTTAGTAACATGTGTATCA
>JAYENX010000026.1:0-14486 GCA_034722435.1 Nanobdellota archaeon
ATTATATATTATGTTCTTTAATCTATATAACTCTTTCCATATATAAAACTTATTGTGTTTGTAACTGTATGGGGACAGTTATATTTATAAATGCATGGAGCTAGTAAGGTATTGGGGGAAGTATGAATAGAAGATTGATTATTGGAATGATTGGAGCTATTGCAGCTACTGCTATAATGTCTTATTCTTTGAGTCCATCTTTAATGAATGTTCCTTTTCATGAGAAAAGAGTAGAATATTTACAGAAATATAAACAAGTAAGAGATATATTTCAATTACCTTTGAAAGAAGCGCATGAAATTGCAAAGAGTAAGGGAATTTCAATTGCTGATGAATTACAAAAAGATGATACTTATTTGCAAGGTCTTAATTCTGAGATATTGGGAACTGTAAGAACTTTAAAATCTATATCTGGTTTAGATTTGAAAGATTATGATTTTAGAAATAAAGCTGAAGAATCTACTTTAGAAAAATTGTCAAAGGACCTCTATAAAACAATTTCTCCTATAAATAGATTAGAATCAATTGAAGGTGTTTTTTTTATACCTAAAGATAAGTTAAAAGTAGTATATAAACCTGAAGAAATGTCGGGAGGTTATTGTATGCATGGTTTGATGACTTATCATCCTGGTCCTTTTTATTCTTATAGTTCAAGTATACATCTTTTGCAAAGAGATTTGCTTTCAACATCAAGGGGGATGGCACATGAACTTGGACATGTATTATGTAAAAAAAATACTTCTATTGAGACAAGGGAGTTAGGGGCTATTGCAGTTGAACATTATTATCTTCAGCATCTGTTTAATCAGAGGCCTGAATTAAGAAAATTTATGCCTGAAGGTTCTTACAAGTATGTTTCAAGTGGTGCAAAGAAAGGGTATAGACTTTTCAAAGGTTTAAAGAAAAAAGGGTTTGCACCAAGACAGATTTATTCAATTTCTACCAATCATTCTGTTGAAGAGATTAATGACTTTTTACCTTGATTTTTATGTCGTCGTAATCTTCGTGTTAATACAGTATATACTTACTACCTTTTAATAATGAAATTACGAAAACTTTATAAAGTTCTGTTGCTTAACTTGTTCTATGTATGAAGAATTGAAGATTGAGGAGTTAAATATGGAACCTTTTAAGTGTATGCAGTTCAAAGAGTATCTTGGTTTTGTGCTTTCTTCAAAAAAATCTTTAAGCTTTGTTGATTTTCAAAAACATTGTGGAGTTTCAAGACCGCAATGGGATATGTTTAAAGCAAATAATAGAGAAGTTGAAGATTTTATATTTCTTCTTGATTAAACAACTCGTTTAAATTTTCTTTCTAGATCAGATTTAGTGAACTTGATAATTGTAGGTCTGCCGTGTGGGCAGGTATAAGGTATATCGCAGGTGTGAAGATTTTTTAGAATTTTGTGCATTTGTGCAATTTCGATTCTATCGCCTTGCTTGACTGAACCTCTGCATGCCATACGTATTAAAATACTTTCTTTAATGTCATTAATTTTTTTGAATTTGTTTTGTTTAAGTTCAGATATAATATCTAAAATTATGTCTTTGTTAACTAGTTTTTTGATAATCATTGGTGAGGTTCTTAGTATGAAAGAGTTACCTCCGAAATTTTCTATCTTGAATCCGAACTCTTCAAAAATTTTTAAGTTACTTCCTAAAACATTTGCATCAATAGGGTTAAGGTTTAGATGTACAGGTGAGAGAAGTTCTTGTACAGCGATACCTTTATTTTTGTATTCTTTCATTAATCTTTCATATCTTATACGTTCTTCAGATGCGTGCATGTCCACAACAACAAAACCTTCTGCGTCTTCTGCTACAATGTAACAGTTATGTATCAATCCAAGAACAGTGAGTTCAGGAATCTTTTTGGTATCTGCTTTTACCACTGTTTCAACTTCAACAAGAGCAGTTTGTGCGGGTTTGTGTTCATATACTTTCTCGGCTGTTCTTGGTTTTGGTCTGGCAGATGTTGCCATTAAAACACTTTGTTTTTCTGATGGTGTGACCTCAGGTATAAGTGAAACGTCTTGAAGAGATTCATGGCAAGCATTGAAAATAGCTTCATATATTTCGTTTTCCATACTGAAACGGATCTCGGTCTTTTGTGGATGGACATTTACATCTACCATATCGTTTTTTATTTTTATTGAAAGTATTGCAACCGGGTAACGGTGTGAATGTAATAATGTATGGTACGCATCAGTGAGTGCGTTGCTGATTATTTTGTTTTTTATATATCGGTTGTTGACGAAGATACTTATCATTTCTTTATCAGACCTTGTAAGTTCAGGTTTTGATATGAAACCTTTGATACTTATTTTTTCAGTTTCATAATTTACTTTGATAAGTTTTTTAGCAATATCTGTTCCGTATATGTTAACAATGTTGTTAAGTATGTCCTCAGATGCGGGGGAGTTAATTATTGTTTTAGTGTCATGGATAAGTTTGATTGAAATTTCTGGATGTATTAATGAATATCTTGTGACGATGTCAATTGTGTGGTTAAGTTCTGCTTTGACAGATTTAAGATGTTTTTTTCTTACTGGTGTGTTAAAGAATAAATCTGTTACTTCAATAGTGGATCCGACTGGCGCGCCTATTTCTTCATTCCTTAGCATAGTACCGCCTGATACCAGTATTTTTGTACCTTCTAATGAATCTTCAGTTTTTGTGATGAGTTTTAGATTTGATATTGCTGCGATAGATGCAAGTGCTTCTCCCCTAAACCCTAAAGTGTTTATATTGAAAAGGTCTTTGTCGCTTGTAATTTTTGAAGTTGCATGGCGTAAGATAGAAAGTTCTGCATCTTCTTTAACCATTCCCGAACCATTATCAGTTATCTTGATAAATGATTTACCTCCCTCGTTAAGTTCTACTGTGATAATAGAAGCATTTGCGTCAATACTGTTTTCTATAAGTTCTTTGACAACTGAGGCTGGTCTTTCTACTACTTCACCTGCTGCAATCTTGTTAATCAGTTCCTCGTCTAAAATCTTTATATTAGTCATCTGAATCTCCTTAAGAAAAATCTAAGTTTGAAGTTTAAATGTTTTATGGTTGGTATTTAAATGGTTAGGATTACATGAAATAACCGGAAAGCCTCGTCTTTTAAGGCGTGGATGAATGGCTTTCTGGTTCTTTGTGTCTCAAAAATTCGCTTGTTAAATGGGGTGGTCGTCAAGTTTACCTTTTTAAGGCCGGGTACGTCGTTCTTGGTTGATTTTAGTGACTTTTATAAATATGTTTATATATCTAATATTATGGACTTAAATAACGTTTATCCTGAATTTGTTACAAGACATTATGGTCTGGCTTTTTACCATGATAATGCTAAGAAAGTTATTGTTCCTCTAGATACTTTTTTTATTGGTAGAGCACAATGTTTAAGTCCCGAAAGTCTTGAGACTATTTTGGGTGCTTGGCTTGAAGATAAAAAGGCGAAGGTACAAGCTGATAAGGATTATTTTGCTGAACATGGTGATGAGTATTATTGGAATGGTGGAGATTTTGAGATTAAAGAACATTATAATGTTGCAAATTCTAAAGGTGAAGTTAGGAAGAGACATATTTTGGATTTGTCTTCAAAAGATTTGATTAGGGAGCTTATTAAAAGGGTTAAAGCTGTAGATAAAACTTCTAAGCTTGTAACTGTTTCTGGTAAAGATGTGTTCAGACATCCTGAGAAAGAAAAAAAACAAAAATGGGTTGCTAATATTGGTAAGGGTTCTGTGTTAACAGGGAAAATTGCGAGTAGGTCTGATGCGAGAGAATGGGACAAGAAAAGTTATCATCATGTTAAACTTGTAGGTGTGATGGAACCTAATGCACATCGGTTAACTTCTGTGAATTGCACAGGAATGTCTGCAGAGTTTAATTCGTATAAACAGATTGTTGCAAATGGTGAAGGATATTCTGAACTTGAAGTGATGTGTTCGCATGTTGCGACGTTGTTACAATATGTAAAAGATTATCCTTATTCAGTTGAAGGATATAGACAAGTAAGGGGTAGAGGTACGGAATGGAAGTTCTGGGTACCTATAAATGCGGGTTCATTACAACCTCGGAACTTGTTTAGTTCTCCTAGTAAAGATTTATTATTGGCGGAAATTTTAATTGCAAGATATTTTAATAGAATGACTCTTGAACAAATATCGCAAAAGTTGGGTCATCAGAAAGATATTTACGATTTTGAAGTGTTAAAAGGTCTTGAGTCTGGAACTATAGGTTTTGAGAGTGTGGTGCAATATCAACATCCGCCTGCAGGAACTTTAGGTAGGAGTGTTATGCAGGGTGTACATGAATGTCTTAGCGAGGTAGGTTTTAAATTAGCAGGATATGTGAAAGAAGGTAAATGGGGACAATACGAAGCTAGCTGTCCTAATTATGTTAATGACAAAGGTGAAGAGGCGCGTATCTGGGTTACTAAAAAGATGCCTCCTGTTGTTGTTTTTAGAAGAGGGTTAGATGATTCTAAGTTTAATCCTTATCAAATGCAAAGAAGGGATACTAGTCCAATGGGTAGACTTTTTGAGAGGGAAACTTCTTTAGATGATAGAACTTCAAGGTTTACTGAAAGTGAAGTTAGGATTCCTTGGAATTTACAAATGCATCCGAGTGTGGTAAAAGATTATCTGGTTTTTATCAATAAATATCATCCCTTGGGTGTTAAAGGTCTTAAAATGAAACTTTGTCATCAGAAGGATAAAAAATTGTATAAGCAGTTGTTTAGTTAGATGTCAAATAAACTTAACTGTTTATGTTTTATTTCGTCTTTAGTTTCTATTTTTGGTTCAGGTTTTGGTTCTTTTTTAGGAAATTCGGCATGGACACGTTCAGCTATTTCATCTTCCATTTCTAATCTGTTCATGATTATTTTGCTTCTTTCGATGACTGAGTTGGGAAGGCCTGCTAATCTTGCTACTTGGATACCGTAGCTTTTGTCAGTACCTCCTTTTACAATTTTTCTTAAGAATATTATTTCGTCATCTTTTTCTATTACGGCTATATTGTAATTGTTTACTGATTTTAACTTTTCAGAGAGTTTGTTAAGCTGGTGATAGTGTGTTGCAAATAATGTTTTGGCTTTGATATTATCATGGATATGTTCTGCTATTGACCATGCTAAAGAGATCCCGTCAAAAGTGCTTGTACCTCTACCTATTTCGTCAAGGATAATTAAAGATTTGGATGTTGCATTGTTAAGGATGTTTGCAGTTTCAGTCATTTCTACCATGAAAGTTGATTGCCCCATTGTTAAGTCGTCATAAGCGCCAACTCTTGTAAAAATTCTGTCGGCAACTCCGAGTTTTGCTTCTTTGCAAGGTACAAAGCAACCTATTTGTGCCATCAATTGTATTAAAGCTATTTGTCTCATGAATGTTGATTTACCCGCCATGTTTGGGCCAGTAATTATGTGAAGAGATTCTTTAGTGTCTAAAAAGCAGTCGTTAGGAACAAAGTTTGATTCTAGAAGTTCAACAACTGGATGTCTAGAGTCTTTAAGATTTATAGTTTCTGAATTTTCAATTATTGGTTTTACATAATTATTATCAACAGAGATGTTTGCGATAGAGATCAAAACGTCAAGGTTGGCTATTTTGTTAGCTATTGTTTGAATTTGTTCAGTGTATTTTGATACTTGTTTAATGATTTCTTGAAATATGCTGTATTCAAGTGCATGAATTTTTTCTTCAGCACCAAGGATGAGCGCTTCCTGATCTTTAAGTTCTGGGGTGATGAAACGTTCTGCGTTTACTAAAGTTTGTTTTCTTATGTAATCTTTAGGAACTAAATGTAAGTTTGCTTTAGATATTGTGATGTAGTAACCAAATACTCTGTTAAAACCAACTCTTAAAGTTGATATCCCTGTTTTAGCTTTTTCTTTTTTTTCGAGCTCAGCTATCCAGTCTTTGCCGCCATGAGTTATCTTGTAAAGTTTGTCAAGTTCTTCATTATATCCCCGTTTTATTATGTTAGCTTCTCTTATTGTAATGTTAGGTTCTTCTTTAATAGCTTCTTGAATGAGGGTGGATACTTGGGATATATTTGGGATGTCTGAAAGTTTTTTAAGAAGTTCAGAATTGAATTTAAGAATTTTCTCTTTAATCGCTGGTAGTGTGTTAAGTGACTTTTTTAGGGATACTAAATCTCTAGGGTTTGCAGAGCCAAAGTTTACTCTGGAAATTAATCTTTCAATATCGTATACTTGTTTAAGTAATGTTTTAAGTTCTGTTCGTTCTAGATTTGTTTTTGCTAATTCTTCGACAGAATTAAGTCTTTTTTGAATCTGGGTAATGCTTATCAATGGTCTGAGAATCCATTTTTTTAAAAGTCTAGAGCCCATTGGTGTAATTGTTTTATCTAAAACTGAGAGGAGAGTCCCTCTCAAGGTTTGATCGTGAATATTTTTTATAAGTTCAAGGTTTCTTTGAGTGCTGGAGTCTAGGACCATGAAATCGTTTGAAGTGAATTTCCTGATTTTGTTAATGTAGCTTAACGTGGTTTTTTGGGTTTCTTTAATATATGAAAAAAGTGCACCTGCAGCTGAGATTGCTAGTTTATTGTTTTCAATTCCATAACCTTGTAAAGTTGATACATTGAAATGTTCTGTAAGCGTTTCATAAGCTTGTTGAGTGAATTTATTGTCAGGAAATGTGGAAGTGAACGAGTTAAGGTCGTTAACAAGTTCTTGGTTTACTTTTAATGATTCGGGGATTATTATTTCTGCAGGATTAAAACGGGTAATTTCATTTTTTAATTTTTCAAAATTCCCAAGTTCGCTGCAAAGGAATTCTCCGGTTGAGATGTCAACAAGCGCAATTCCGAATTTGTCAAGATTTGGATATATTGACATTAGGTAGTTGTTAGATTTTGCGTCTAAAATGTTTGATTCTACTATTGTGCCGGGTGTGACAACACGTACAACTCCTCGTTTTACAATTCCTTTAGCTTGTTTAGGATCTTCTAGCTGTTCACATATGGCTACTTTGTGACCTTTTTTCACGAGTTTTGCTAAAAATGGTTCTAAAGCGTGATAAGGGAACCCTGCTAAAGGCGCTCTTGATTCGCCTTTGCCTCTGGCTGTTAGAGTTATTTCAAGTTCTCTTGCAACTAGTTTAGCGTCATTGTAAAATGTTTCGTAGAAATCTCCCATTCGGAATAAGAGAACGCAATCTGGATACTCCTTTTTAGCTTTTGCAAATTGTTGCATTGCCGGTGTCAGTTTCATATTGTCAAAGTCTAGCATTGGTTTCTCCTTGATATAATGTCGTACTTCATTCTATTTATATTTTAGGTTTTGGTTTATAAATTAAGAAGTTAAATTTTATTTTATATTTCTTTTTTAGGAACTATGTCGACTGTTGCATAGCATGAACATCCATTTCTGATAACTGTTCTAGTAGGGTCTCTTCGTATTTCGTATCCTGAAGGGACATGTCTTTGTGCTAGTTCTTCTGCAGCTTTATACGCTAAGTTACTGTTTGGCCCAGTTCCTATTACTGTTTTAATTGTTAATATTTCTAGATTTAATTCTGTTTTTTTTGCAGTTTCATATGCTATGTTAATGTGTGGTCCAGCGTTTATTGTTGTTTCAGTTGTTAAATTGTCTAGATTTTGTCTCATGAACTGTTTGTTTTTTTGTACTTGATTATAAACTTGTTGTTTTGATGATTGAGATGATAATCTTTATAAATAAAATGTATATATTTCTTGAAAATGATGAAAGATTATGCAACTCAATATAGGCCTATGCCTATAAGTAAAACTTATAAATCAAGGTTAAGAAATTTAGCTTTTGCAGTGTTCGTTTTAGAAGCTGTTTATTTTGGTCTTTCTATGGTGAGAAGTGAGCCTGTTGAAGAATTAGCTATGAAAACTAGTTATAGTCATAGTTATACTAGAGAGGATGCGGCTCGTGAGATTGCCGAAGGAAGTTTTGATGAAAATCTTATGAAGGAATGGGCTTTGATAAGGATGGGACAGTAGAAAGATTGTTTTTTTATTTAGCACCTTTTCGTAATTACGGACTTTATTATCTAAATATATATAAATAAGTTTTATGTTAAGTTTTGTTAATGGAAAAAGGGGTTATTTTAGAATTATCAAAAGTACTTGATTCTTTGACAAAGAGTGATCTTAATTTTAATGCTAAACGTGATGTTCTTGATTTTAAGTCTAACAAGGTAGAAATATTGAAAAAGTCTTTAGATAAACATTATGAAAATCTTTTGAAAGTTGAGCGCGAGTTCAAAAAAGTTCGATATGAAGATGTGCTCAACACTTTTAATTTTATTAAGCTTGCATATCAAAAAAAAGATTTTAATGAAATGAAGACCCATTTGGTAAATCTTCAGCTACTCTTGCCGGCAAATGATGAAACTCATTTTGTGGTTGATTTAAAATTGCCTGCAGATATTAGACCTGAACTTACTGCAGATATTCAGGAGATGAGGATGTGTTATGATGCTTCTTGTTACAGATCTGCAGTAGTTTTATGTGGGCGTATACTTGAGATTGCTTTGCACAGAAAATATTATGAAGCTACTGGTAATGATATACTTGAAACTAATCCTTCAATAGGTTTAGGTAAGTTGATTGCAAAATTGCGTGAACATAATGTTAAGTTTCCGCCGGGTATAACTGAACAAATTCATCTTATAAATAAAGTGCGTATAAGTTCTGTGCATAAAAAGAAGCAAGTGTTTGTACCTTCGAAACCTCAAGCAAATGCTATTATCCTTTATAGTTTAGATGTGTTACGTCAATTGTTTTAGTTTTTTAAGATTACTTAATAAGTTAATTCGTGAAAGTAATGAATATCTATAGTTTTGAAGCGACGAAAAGAGGAAGAGTCAAAGATGCGGTAGTTGGAACAATCGATGATACTGGCGAGTTTGTTGTTGCTATTGTTAATCCTAAACTAGATTATTTTGATCCTTTAAAAGTACATGCGTTTTCTAATAAAATTCGTAAAAAATCTCCTAAACAGTTAATTAATTATCTTAAACGTAGATTTTTGGCTGGTAAAGATTTTTATGATTTAGGTCCGGGAAATTATAAACCTTTGATTAGAGATGGGGTGAAACCTAGAGGTTTTGATTTGGTTAATTATAAGGCCGGTTTGAGCGAGGTGGCTAATGTTGCGAGTGCGTCTCCCCCTTTATATCTTGGGATGAATACTCCGTATGGTGCTTTTTCATTGATATCTTGTTTAGAAGCTGCTAAGAAGTTTGTTTGGCAAAATGGTCGTGAGAATATAATTTCTAAAGAAGTTCATGAATGTGGTGATATATATTCTATATCTGGTTATAATGATAAAATTCTTATTCAACAAGATGGTGTTAAGTTGAGAAAGCGAAGACTTGGTTCAGGTCAGAGTAACCTGTTTGATACGCGCTGGAGATATGACGAATTTTGGATACTGTTGCACAGGCAGTTTAATGAACATATTGATACTCCATTATTTTTTCCTTTAATGGGTTCAAGAATGACCACAATAGCAACTGCTATTGAAAATGCGTTTGAATTTTATGGGCATAATCATAAGTTGTTGTTGGAAGTTTATTTACAACAAATACTTTTAGATAGTATGAAAAATCGTTCGGGTCTAAATTCTTATCTTAGATTTGATGCTGAACCTTTAGATTATAATTTGGTTAAAGGTATTGATTTTAAGAAAGTTCCTTTAGAGTTTTTAATGGCTAGGTTTGAAATTTCGAAATTGTCTGCATCTGATTTTTTTATGAGAGAGGTTGAACAAGGATTTAAAAAGTTATCAGTTACTGATAGGAAAATTAAATATCTGGGGTTAGCGAGTCAGTTGCCTGAAAAGTTAAATGAATTTACTGCAGTACTTGACATGGCTAATATATTTTATTCTTTATTTCTATATTTCAATACTGAAATGGTTGTTGATAAAATTAAGCAGTGTGATGAAAATATTGGGCTTGAAGATTTGTTAAGAGCGCTTGAAAAATATAATTCTTATGAACAAATTAAGGTTATGAGAGAAGAAATTGAACGGAAGGCGGTAGTGGGTAGAAAAAAGGTTGTTCGTGTTAAGGATGAGGAGAAGCAAATAGAAAGTATATGGTTAAAGCGCGGGAAACGTAGTAAGGGTATAGACTTTGAGAGTGCGTGGGTCAAGTTAACTCGGAACTGGACAGGATAAAACATTTAAAGAGTTGTTACTTTTTTGTTTTTATGAAGAAGTTATTTATCTTATTAGTATTGTTACTGCCTTTGATAATTATTTTAGGTTCTGCCAGGTTAGTTGTTTTTGATAAAAGTTTACATGAATCTTTATTTATTAAATCAGAGACAGTTATTGAAAATTATAATTTATTGAATGATGATGTAGTTGAGTTCCTGAAAGGTAATACTGAAACGGTTGAGAGCGATATGTTTACTGATAAAGAGAAAGATCATCTTAGAGATGTTAGGTGGTTGATTAATGTTTTAAGTGCTGTTTTTTATTCAGCTATTGTTTTGTTTGTGATTCTATTATTTTATTTTTATAATGAGGATAAACTGATTATTAGAAAAGGGTTGTTTTATGGTGGTGTGTTAACTTTTTCTTTGTTAGGAGTTGGCGCGTTATTGTTTTCGATAAATTTTGATTTTATGTTTAGTCTATTTCATAAATTATTTTTTCCGCAAGGCAATTATGTGTTTAGAACTAATCTTCCCTTATTGTATAACGGGGTTTGGTATTATTTAATTAGTTTTAGGATTGTTTTGTATTCTGTTATCGGTGCAGGTGTTTTGGTTGTTCAGAAGTTTGTTAAAAGATTATAATGTCTTTTTAGAAATTTAAAAATATCTCAGCAGTTACTTCCGTTCATCATTGTATCAGCCGGGAATAACTTCATCATCGACATTGTTGATTAAATATATCTTACTATAAAAAGCTTTTTAAGAATTGGTTTGGGTTTTGAGTATTAATCCCAACCAGTATTATTCTCTTTTTTTTCTCTGTCTTGTGTATTCATGTGTTTGTCGTATGCCCAACACGGATATTGAGGGCAGTAGCTGTTACATGAACTTAGACGTTTTGGACAGTCTGGTATTCTCATAGAATGGATAATGTTTTACAGTTATATAAATCTTAGTTGTTATGGATGAGTACTCAGTATATACATAATATCGACTAAGTTTATAAACTTATTTTACTCTTATAAAGATTTAAATGAAAAGGGGTGTATTGACAGCTGCGTTAGCAGGTTTATTGATGTTTAGCTATGCGCCTTCATATTCTGCTTCTTTTGTAATTCCTATACATTCTCAGTATCAAAAATGTTCTGTAATTGAATCGTCGCTAGAGGATAAAGTTAATGATTATGTGGAGACCAGACATAAAGTTACACGTGTGGTTGATGGCGATACTATTGATGTTGATAATGGTGAGAGGGTTAGACTTGTTGGTATTGATACGCCAGAATGGTGGGCACCAGGTTATAGAACTGCGACGCGTAAAACTAGATCTTTAATAATGGATGGGAGCGGTTATGTAATTTTAAGAAAATATAATGATGAAAATAATAGGGATTGTACAGGTAGGAAGGGATTGCCTGGCAGATTATTGCGTTATGTATTTGTTGAGACTAATGAAGGGAGGAAACATGTTCAGGAAGAATTGCTTAAGGATAAGTTTGCTTCGCCGTATATATTTCGTGGAGAGATTAGGGCTTATTCTAAAATTTTTGAAAAGATTACGCACGATGCTCTTCGGAAAGGGTTTACTGGCGTCTGGGATAATTTTGATGATTTTGCGCGTTATAGGGTTAGTAAAAAGAACAGATGGAAAGTTAAACGATATATTGGTCGGTTAGATGGGTTGGTTGATAAGTATAAGGCATCTTGTGTTAATTGATTTTGTTGGTGGTTTAGATTGTGGTTGATTATTTCAGTTCTATTTACTACTTACTAGGAATGCTTTTCGAAACATTTAAATACTTTAATAATTTAACTTATTTTATGATTAAACAAATCGAGGCTAAGGCCCTATCCTGGGCTGACTGTATTCATTGTAAGTAGTCCGAGTTTTCTTAATTATTTAATTTATGCTGATTGTAATTTTTTTGATTGTAATATTCAAAAACCGCTATGTTCACTTGCTGTAATTTCTATTTTGACGAATACAGCATCAAGGCAGTCTTATGATTATTGGATTAGTTCGCTGGCCAATACTGGCAGCGGTTTTTGTGTTCTATGTAAACGCAGTAGTAGCATAATGGTTAGCGCAAGAGCTTGTGGGAATTCTGCAGAAAGTTCTATCTTTAGTAATCAAAGATTACTGGGACTTTATAAATCAGGGATTTTAAATGAGTTTGAGTTCGAATCTCAGCTACTGCTTTTTTTAACCAATGGAGGTACAGAAAAATGAATAAAATAAAAACAGAAAAAACGAAAATAAATAGTTTGAGTGGTAGTTCCTTACTTGCCAAGGTTAGTCAGGGTATTCATTGTTATCAATAAAGATTTCTTAGATGCAAATCCTTATGTGAGAAATGAGATTGCTGATCTTTACACTGAAATTTATAATGCTTCGCCATGGAATGAAGATTGGACTAAAGAATCTGCTTTGAATGAATTGCTTGAGGTTGAGCAAAAGCAAGGTTTTGCTGGAGCAGTGGCTAGAGATCAAGAGCTTGTAGCTTTTTCATGGGGCTATAAAGTTCAGTCGGAGAATACTGCTAGAGTTGACTTTAGGAAGATTAGGGCGAAGTTGGAAATGGTTGGTCTTGATCCTGAGGATGCTTTTTACGGAGCTGATACTGGAGTAAGGATTGATTATAGGAAAAACGGTATAGGTTCTTTAATATTGAAAGAAAGAGCTAAATCTACTGATGCTGGTGTTGTACTCTTTCGGACATTGAATCCGCAAATGTTGAGAATCTATAGGACAGCTCTTGGGAAGGAAATTTTTTCGTTTCTTGAAGAAAGTTCTTACAAAGGAGGGCGAGTCTATGTTTTTAAAAAATAGTTTTTATTTTTTATTTTTGTATTTGTACTTATATTTAGAATTTTTAATAACATTTATAAACATAAAACTAACTATGGAGGTATAGAAAAATGAAATTACAAAGAGCTAAAGGGACAAGGGATTTTAATCCTGAAGAGAAGATTATGAGGAATAAAGTTGTAGATGTTCTTAGAGAGGTTTTTGAGTTGTTCGGGTTTCCACCGTTAGAGACTCCTTTAATTGAAAGGACTGATGTATTGGCAGCCAAGTACGCAGGCGGTGCAGAAATTTTGAAAGAAATGTTTCAGTTAACTGATCAGGGCGGACGAAAGTTAGCTTTAAGGTATGATCTTACAGTTCCTTTTTCAAGATATGTGGGTATGAATCCTACAGTTAAAATGCCTTTCAAACGGTACCAGATAGGTCGAGTTTTTAGGGATGGGCCTATAAAATTAGGTAGGTATAGAGAATTTTGGCAGTGTGATGTAGATGTGATGGGTTGTAATAAAATGACAGCTGAAGTTGAACTTCTTAATCTTGGCGTGATGGCTTTTAAAAAAATTGGTCTTAAAGTTATAATTTCTGTGAATAATAGGAAAGTTTTAGACGGCATTTTGGACGCTTTTGGTATATCTGATGATAAGAAAGTAGAAATTATACTTACTATTGATAAAATAAAGAAGATTCCTAGAAAGGACCTTATTGCCGAGCTTAAACAAAAAGGTGTTAAGGATGTTAATAAGCTTCTTAAGATTTTTGAGGTTGAAGGAACTAATAAAGAGAAGATTGATTTTTTACTTAAATTTGTTAAAACTGAAACTGGTAAACAAGGTTTGGAAGAGGTGGCGCAGGTTTTCAAGATTGTAAAGAGTAAAGATGTTGTGTTTAATCCTGCACTTGCACGTGGTTTAGCTTATTATACTGGTATGGTCTATGAAGCGTTTATGAAAAATTCAGATTTTAAATCAAGTTTAGCTGGTGGTGGCAGGTATGATAAGATGATTGGAGATTTTCTAGGTACAAAGAAGATTTTCCCGGCAGTAGGTTTGTCTTTCGGATTAGAACCGATAACTGAAATGTTAAAATTGAAAAATCAAGAGATCGCTAAAACTGTGACTGAGATTTTTGTTGTTCCTATTAATACTTTAAATGAATGTATGAAAATTGTTTCTGATTTGCGTAAGCAAGGGGTGAAGACTGAGATTGATATCATGGGTCGAGGTATTAGCAAAAATTTGGACTATGCCAATTATTACAAAATTCCTTATGTTTTGATTGTTGGTGATGATGAAGTAAAGAAGAATAAGGTTCAGTTAAAGAATATGGTCACTGGTGAACAGAAGCTTATTAGTCTGGCTGAGGTTGTGAAAGTTTTAAGATGAATTATAAAAAAGTACATGGCCGTATCATGGTAATTTCTGGTTTTTTAATGTTAATTTTTAATGCTCTTGATTATTTGTTAGGTTGGAACCAGGAAATTATGTTTTTTGGAATAATTGGTTTGGTTTTTGTGGTT
>JAYENX010000027.1:0-14306 GCA_034722435.1 Nanobdellota archaeon
GTTGTTTTTATTAATTTGTTTCTAAACTTGGTTGTGTTTCTTCTTATTTGTTAATATATTATTAAATCTAAGTGTATTTGTGGATTATTTTTTGTTATTTGTTTTTTTAATTTTTTCTGTTTTTGTTGTATTTTTGATTAAATTTATTTTAATTTTTGTTAATGTGTTTCTAAAGCGCTTCTTTTTCTTTGTTTTTGTTAACTCATTACTTAATTGTTATATTCTTTATTGTTTAACCCATATGTTTAAATATTAGCTATTTGTATTTATTCTAAATTGTGAGGTGTTTTTTATGACAAATTTAGTTGCATGTTTAAGTACAGGAAAAGGTACGTGGGGGCATGTAGTAAGATTGATTGCTGAGTATGATTGGAAAAAGATTATTCTTATAACTAATGAATTTGGACGAGAGAATTTTAAATCTGAGAAAAATATTGAATTTGTTGTAGTTGATTCTCTTAAACCAGTAGGGGAACTTATCAATGATATTAAAGTGGGTCTTAGGGGTAAATTTTCTGGAACTGAAGTGGGTCTTAATCTTGTTTCAGGTACTGGGAAAGAACACATGGCTTTATTGTCTGCAGTGCTTAAGCTTGGATTAGGTGTAAGGTTAGTGGCTGTAACAAAAGATGGAGTTCAGGAGTTATAATTCACTAACATAAATTCTGTAACCGCTTTTTTTTGCTAGATCTTTTACATTTCCAAATACTTCTAACATTTTTTTTCTAAGCATTTTACCGCCTTTATTATGTACTGCAACTAATTGTAGAAGTCCTTTATCTTTAAGATGTTGTTTTGAATCTTCAATTATTTGGAGGCAAAGTTTTCGACCTGCTTTGAAAGGAGGATTAACGAGGATTGTGTCAAATTTTTGTTCTTTAAGTTTTTCATATAAATCTCCTCGTTTAATTTTGGCAGTTACTTTATTGAGTTTCATATTCATTTTGGTTAGTTTAATTGCTCTTTTGTTGATATCTGTCATGGTTATGTCTGTATCGGGAAAAATTGTCTTAATGGTAATCCCTACAGGTCCATAACCGCAGCCTAAATCAAGAACGTTCCATGAATCTTTTATTATGCATTTATTAATTAGGAGTTCGCTTCCTTTGTCAATCTTTCTGATTCCAAAAACTCCTGAACCTGTATAGAATTCGAATTCTCTATTTCTTAAAATTGTTTTTATTTTATTAAGTCTAAGTTCTGATGTTTGGTGTTCTTTGTAGTAATGTTCTGTCATTATTAAACCTATAAATCATTAATTTATATAAAAAGATATTGTTATATGTGAATTTAATTAGAAATAATGATGATAAAAATAAAAAATATAATTTATTTTTGCATTACGCCATATAAATAGTAAAGGAGTCTTTCGCTAGCTTTTACAATCTCTTCGCCTTCACCTTGAATAGTAATACAGTTGTTTTCCATTATTACTTTGGTTTCTTCACTTTCCTTAAACACAATCGCCGGTTTGTCTGTGGTGTCGCAGGTTATGATTGGACGGTCTTCACAAGATTTTGTTTTATTAACTGTGCATGCTCCTTCAAGAGATATTCTGAAAGCTTTTACAAAGTTAGTACCTATTTCTCCAGTGGAAAGAGTGATATAGTTAAGGTATTCTCCTTCTGGATTGAATGAAAGATATACTTTGTTAACGTTTTTGAAACTTTCGTCAATATCTCCTTCAATAGGAATACTTTCTAGTTCGACGGGTCCGTGATGAAGTCTTACGTAATATTCAGTTTTTGGGTCTATCTTAATATACGTGTACCAAAGTTCATCATTGCCTTGGCTAAAGTCAAAACCGTTATACGAATACATTGAAGAAGCGATTATGTTAACAGATTGACCTGATGGATTTTGAATTTGTATAATCTCTTCTTTACTGCCGCAATATCTTATGCTGAATATTGCTGCAATGATTAGTATTATTATGAGAATTGTGATTCCAAAATATTTTATGCTTCCAGTATTTTGTTCATAATTTGGTAGGTTGTTATCGGTTGAACATGAAGGACATGTATG
Organism: Nanobdellota archaeon; assembly: GCA_034722435.1. Classification (GTDB taxonomy): domain Archaea; phylum Nanobdellota; class Nanobdellia; order Woesearchaeales; family JAHWHD01; genus JAHWHD01. The sequence continues at coordinate 2,026 of JAYENX010000027.1, forward strand.
TGTTTGAGGTGGTTCTGGTTTTACTTCTTCTGGTTTAAGTTCCACTTTTTCAATTCGTACATCTACTTCTGCTTTTTCTGGTTCTTTTATTGTTTCTGGTGTTTCTTTAGTTTCGATCTTAATCGCCTCTTTCTTCGTTATGTTTTTTTTGGTAATTTTCTTTTTACTTTTTTTAACCTTTTTACTTTTGATTTTTTTTTCTTTTGGAGTATCTTTAAGTTTTTCTTTTTCGTCTTTTTTATTAATCTTTTTAACTACTTTCTTTTTAGTAGTTTTTCTGCGTTTATATTTTTTAGTTTGAGTTTTATTAAAGGATTCGAAGTTATCTAAGGGTATACTTCCATCTAAGGGTATATCTTCTGCAGGTGCAATAGTGATGTCCTGGTTTATGAGATATTCTACTTCTTCATTTGCCATACGAAAACTGATTAAATTGTTATTTATAAAGATTATTGTAGTGTAAATATTGTTTTGCAATAGAATTTGGTCTTATTATATGTTCTGTAATTATTGTAAAATGTGGTTTGTAATTATCGTAAACTTTAAAAGTGGGTAAATGTGTTATTTTGGTATGGTTAAAAAAGCTTTAATTGAGTTAAGGAATGTTCATAAGATTTATCAGATGGGTGATGTTGAAGTAAATGCACTTAGTGGTGTCTCTCTTTCTATTAAAAAGGGTGAGTTTGTAGCTATAATGGGTCCATCTGGTTCAGGTAAAAGTACTATGGTAAATTCTATAGGTTGTTTAGATGTGCCTACATCTGGTTCAATATTTTTAGATGGGCATGATATTTCGCATATGACTGAATCGAGTCTTGCACAGGTAAGAGGGAAATTGATAGGGTTTGTATTTCAGCAGTTTAATCTTGTTCATACATTGACTGCGTTAGAGAATGTGACGCTTCCAATGATATTTCAAGGCATTCCCAAAGAACGAAGGTTGAGAAGAGCTAAAGAGTTATTGGAGTTGATGGATCTCGGGGATAGGATTCATCATAAGCCTAATGAGATGTCTGGCGGTCAACAGCAAAGAGTTGCTATTGCAAGAGCTCTTTCTAATGATCCTGATTTAATATTGGCAGATGAGCCAACTGGAAATCTTGATTCGAAAACAGGTAAGAGTATAATGGAGTTTCTTAAGAAATTGCATAAACAGGAAGGAAAGACGATTGTTCTTGTAACGCATGATGAGTATCTTGCAAAAGCGGCAGAAAGGATTGAATATTTGAAAGATGGTGCCATAATACGTTCAAAAAAATTGAAATAGTAATAATTATGATTTTGATAATATATAATCTCTATTAAATATGTTGAAATTAATTAAATATTATGATAAAGTATTTAAATGAATAATAATTTAAAATGGCTATGAAAAATAAAGCAGGTGTGTTGATAGCAATATTTGTAATTTTAATATTTTCAGTAAGTGTAGTTGCTGCATCAAATTCGGGAACTACTTGGAATGTTGTTGATTATGAGAATGTTCAATTAACTTTACTAAATCAGAATCCTGATCCTGCTGAACCTGGAGAGTTTGTTGAGCTCAGGTTTAACGTTGTAAATACTGGTTCAATAGTTTCAGATGCTAAATTTGAGATTGTTGAGGAGTTTCCTTTTACTGTTGTATCGGATGAATTGCTTGAAATTACTGAGTTCAAGGGTGGTGGAGATAATTCTTATGTGTTATATTATAAAATAAAAGTTGATGAAGATGCAGTTGAAGGTGATAATGATATTAGGATAAGGTTTGCTTTATCAGATGGTAGATGGGTTACTGCAGGTCCTTTTACAGTAAGAGTGAAGACTCATGATGCTGTGTTAAGTGTTGAGGATATTTCACTTGAACCTGAAAAACTTTTACCTGGTAAAGAGGGTGAGTTGAAGTTTGAATTAAAAAATTGGGCTGATTCTTTATTGAAAGATATACATCTTAAGCTTGAGCTTGGTGGTACTCATTTTAGTCCAGTTGGAAGTACAAATGAAAGAACAATAAGTAGCCTTAATTCAGGGGAAAGTATTTTTTTAACGTACAAACTTTTTGTCGATGGTGAGGCCTCTGCTAATATGTATCAGGTACCTATAATGTTGACTTATTCTGATGAGACTGGTATAGTGTATTCAAAGAATGTAACAATTGGAGTTTTTGTTGATGGTGAACCCGAGTATTTTATGAATTTGGAAGATTCTGATGTATATGAAACAGGTAAAGCGGGTAAGGTAGTTGTAAGTCTTTCAAATATTGGACCAAGTGAAATGAAATTTCTTACAATGGAGCTTAAAGAAAGCGATGATTATGAAGTGATATCTAATAATAAAGAATATTTAGGGAATTTAGAGAGTGATGATTTTGAAACTGCAGAATTTGAGATACATATTAATAATGTGAAAAAAGAGATTTTGTTAAATCTTGAACTTATTTACAAAGATTCGTATAATACTGAGTTTGTCAAGGATGAATATTTATCTTTAAATATTTATTCTAGTAGAGATGCAGTTAAATTTGGTTTTGCTAAAGGGGTTAGTTTTTTACCTTCAATACTTTTATTTGTTGGAGTTGCAGTTTTAATATTCTTGTTTGGTTTTTGGATATATATGTTGATAGATATTTTTAAACATCCTTTGAGAAATCCTGATAAGCAATTACTTTGGATTTTTTTAATGGTTGTACTTCTCTTTGTAGGCGCGTTTTTGTATTACGTCTTTGCGAGAAGAAGGAGAAAATGATTTTAGATTATTTTAAAATTGCTATCAATAACTTGATTCATCGTAAGCTAAGAACGTGGCTTACGGTTATAGGTATAATTATAGGTATAGCTTCTATTATAGCTTTAGTTACTGCAACTCAAGGTTTGCAGAATTATGTTGAGTATCAATTTGAAAGGATGGGTACTAATCGGTTAATGATTTTACCTAATACTTTTGATCTTTCTGGTTCTTTTGAAGGTCTAATCGAAGACGATGTCGATGCTGTTGAACGAGTTTCTGGCTATGAACGGGCTTCCTCAATAATTTTTGAGAGAGTAACTGTTGAGTATAAAAAGCAAGTTGAGCTTATAGGGTTAATGGCTTGGCCTGCTGATCATTCGGCAGAAATTTTTGGTGATTATGGTTTAGGATTTGTGGCTGGAAGAACTTTTGAAAAGGAGGGTTCTAATATTGTTTTAGGTTATAGGGTTGCAAAGGATCTTTTTGATAAAGAATTAAGAGTTAATAATAGAATAATAATTGAAGATAAAACTTTCAAAGTGGTGGGTGTACTTGAAGAGGTTGGTAATCCTGAAGATGATAATATTGTTTATATGCCGCTTGAAACTGCAAGGAAATTGTTAAATAAACCTAATTCAGTTGCTTTTATTGATGTTAAAATTAAAGATGGGGTTGATATTAATCAGTTTGTAGGTAAGCTTAAAAGAGCTCTGGAAAGGATTAGAGATGAAAAAAGTTTTCAGATTTTAACATCTGAACAATTACTTGAACAATTCGGGGATATTTTAGGAATTATACAAGCTGTACTTGTCGCCGTAGGGGGTATATCCTTATTAGTTGGTGCAGCAGGTATTGCAAATTCTATGTATACATCAGTTCTTCAAAGAAAGAAAGAAATAGGTATAATGAAATCAATTGGTGCCCGAAGAAAGGATATAGTTTTGCTTTTTTTGATTGAGTCAGGTCTTCTTGGTTTTGTTGGAGGAGTGATTGGAGTTATATTGGGTGCTTTAATGGCTAAGCTTGTAGGAGTTGCTGCTGCAGGGGCAGGATATGCTATATTTAGAATTGAAATTACGGCAGCTATTGTAATATTTGGAATAATTTTTGCGACAGTTGTAGGGATGGTAGCTGGTGCGTTTCCTGCTAAGAATGCTGCTAAACTTAAACCTGTGGATGCGTTAAGAGGTTGAATATATGGTGATGGATTTTGTTTTGTTAACATGGAAAAATTTGAAAAGTAGAAAGATGCGTAGCTGGTTAACTATTATTGGGGTTATAATCGGTATAGCTGCGATTGTTTCTTTGTTTTTGATTTCTCAAGGTTTACAAAATGCTGTTGAACAACAATTTGAAAAGATGGGTGTTAAGAATATTAGAGTTGTCCCTGGAGGTTTAACTGGTCCGCCGACTGGCGCGTTAAGGATGGATATTGATATTAAAGATAATATTGAACGGGTGAAGGGTGTTGATTATGTTGATAGTGTTCTTATGGCGAATGCAGAGGTTGAGCTTGGTAAAGAAACTTTATTTTTTTCAATAATTAGTTATGATACTGATCTTGGTGAGGAAGGGTTTGTTGATATGGATATTGAACCATTAGAAGGTCGACTTTTACAGAAAGGTGATCGTGATGTTGTTCTTTTAGGTTGGACTATTGCCAAGGATGCTTTTGATAAAGAAATATTTGCAAAGAACAGTATTGTAGTGGAAGGAAGGAAAATGAAAATTGTAGGAGTGCTTGAAAAAACAGGTACAATTGATGAATCTGTTTATATGCCATTGGAGACTGCGCAGGATCTTTTAGGTATATATAATGAGATTAATGTTTTTGTGGTTAATATTAAGGATGGTATAGATATAACTAATGTAGCTGAAGATATTAGGCATGAATTGGAGCGTGATTTGGATGAGAGTGAGTTCACAGTTTATACTCCTGAACAATTATTGAATCAAATAAATGATATACTAGGTATTATTCAAATTGTTTTAGTTGGAATTGCTGCTGTTTCTTTGCTTGTTGGTGCTATAGGGATAATGAATGCAATGTTTACATCTGTACTTGAACGGACTCGAGAGATTGGGGTTATGAAAGCCATAGGTGCAAAGAATCGAGATATATTGTTGATATTTTTGATAGAATCTGGATTTATAGGTTTGTTCGGAGGCGTAATTGGTGCGATTATAGGTGTAGTTCTTGCAAAAGTTGTTCAGGTTGGGGCAGCTGCGTTTAATTTTTCTTTGCTACTTATAATTATAGACTGGAGAGTTATTGTTTTTTCTTTAGTGTTTGCTTTTTTTGTTGGGGTTATATCAGGTATAGTTCCCGCGTTAAAAGCTGCAAAGTTGCAACCTGTAGATGCTTTAAGATACGAGTGAAACGAGAATCTTGAAGCTAGGAATGAAATGACTATGCTTTGCGTTACGAATGAAATTATTATATTTTGAGATTTGAATTAAAAATTTCAGTTAAGAAACTATTTTTTTAATTTTTCTCCAAACATATCCTGCAGAGTCGCCGCCAACAGAATTGTTAGTTCTTGCTTGTTTCATTGTGGTGCAGAGTGAGTGGTAGTTGTGGTTAAGGTATTGAAAAAATGTTGAGACTTTGTTTAGGAAAGGTCTTATTGGTTTGATCATGGTAGATGTTTCAATAGGTTCTGAAGTTTTGATCTCTGGATGTTCAGTAAGATGTTTTTTGAATACAGGTAGAAGCATTTGTTTTAATTCATTGCCTGTTTTTTCTAATATTGATTTGGGTTTTGAGAAGTAATCTCCTCTGAAAGCTTCAGCTAAGTAGCTGACCTTAACATAATTTTCTATAACTTTGTCAAAAGTGAATACTTCTGGTGTTAAGTCGAGTGCTTTTTCTATGAAGCTGCCCCTTATGTGTTGGAGGCAGGCAGTGATGAAATCTTCACTTTCTGGATCAATATGTTGCGGATAAATTACTTTGGATAATCGTCCTGCGAGATAAAGGTTTGTTTGATTAAAACTTCTCCAGTGTACTTCTGCTAAACTTATTACACCTATTTTATAAGGTATTTTAATCTTTTTGGGTTCGTCTAAGTTTGCTTCAACAGGTTCTGTTTCAAGGTTGTAATAACTTATCGTGGTGTTGAGCGATTTTTGTTTTTCTTTTGTTGTCTCATCCCATTGTGCTTGCTCTCCTAGTGCTTCAAAAAAATTATCAGGATATTCATATATTAAAATAAAGTCGGGTTTGATACATTTTCGTGCATTAGGATTAAAGTGTTCTTTTGTAAGTGTGTCTAGTTTTGTATCAAGACCTTCTTGGAAAAATGAGCCATAGCCTATGATTGCTGCAAGATTGTTTCCAAATCTGGTCTTGAAATCTTGAACAAGTTGATTATTTACATCTAGTAGTGTTTCTAGCATATTTAAAGGGAATAAGCTGGAGTTTAATAATTTTTAAATACTACAATGTATATCATGGATAATATGATAAAATTTGTGAGAAAGTTGTGGAGATTGCTTGGATTGGTATTTCCTGTGCTTTACTTTTTTTTAAGTAAAGCTTGGATGATTGGGATTTTAAGTTTTCTTGTAGCTTTATTTGTAATATTTGAGATTTATAGATATAAAAAAATTGAATTTAATAAGAAGTTTTTTAAGAAATATAAATTTATACTGAAACTTTCTGAGAAAAATCGAATGTTGAGTGCCACATGGTTTATGATGGCTTCTTTGATAGTTGTTGTGTTTTTTGAAAGGAACATTGCAATATTGGCAATATTTTTTTCTAACTTAGGTAATATCGCAGCAGTTTTTGCTGGTCGGTTGTATGGCAAGTTTAGTTTTGGACATAAAAATATAGAGGGTAGTATGGCGATGCTCGTAGTATGTGTAGTTATTGGGTTAGTTGCTTTTTTTAATGGATTTATTGATCTTGGTGTGGTTCTAGTAGGGGCATTTGCAGCTACAGTTGCTGAACTTTTTACTAATGGACCGTATGATAATCTCGCAGTCGCCGTAATTGCTGGTTTAATTATGAGTTTGGTTTAAGATGAAATTACTTTTACATGTTTGTTGTGGTCCGTGTGCTACTTCTTCTATTAAACGAGTTATTAAGGATTATGATGTTATTTGTTATTTTTATAATCCTTGTATTGAACCTGAAGAGGAGTATTTTAAACGGTTGAAGGAGTTTGTTAAGGTTTGTGAATTTCTAAAGGTAGATTATGTTATCGGTGATTATGATAATGATGAGTTTCGTAGTTTAGTAAAAGGTCGTGAAGGTGATGTTGAAGGTGGTGAACGGTGTCTTATTTGTTATGAGCAGAGATTAGGGAAGGTTGTAAAATATGCTAAAGAGAATGGGTTTGATTTGTTTACTACAACTCTTACAATAAGTCCTCATAAAAGGTCTGTTGATATTTTTGAAATTGGAAAAAAAGTGAGTGAAAAATTTGAAGTTGAATTTTTAGAGATTGATTTTAAGAAAAAGGATGGTTTTAATGAATCTGTTGAGATGAGTGAAGAAATGAATTTGTACAGGCAGAATTATTGCGGGTGCGAGTTTTCTAAAAATATTTAATTCAATAATAAAAACAATTTTAATTATGGAATCTCCTGATAAGTATTTTATAAAAAAGAGAAGTAAAGAATTGTTAACAAGTTCTTGATTATTTAAGTTTGTTCATATCTTTTCTGCCTGATATTCGTACAGCTGCTTCTGCATTTTCAGGGGAATACCTTATGCTTGCCATTGCTTTGTATTCAGCTGTTACTTGATCAAGGCCTGGTATTTTTGGATTATCTTTTATGTGAAAGACTACATATTTTATTGGGTTTGAATGTATAGGTGAAATTAACTCATTAATTTGTGACTGATCTTTTGCTGAGAAATCTTTTCTCGATTTTGGTGTTAATCTATATTCTACTGAGCCATTGTTCTTTACGTTTTGACTTATCTCATAAATTGTTGTTTGAGCTGAATTTAAATTTCGAAATGTAGTTTCAGCTATCCTGGTTTTTGGAGAATCTTTTCTGTGTTTCACTTCTATGATAACTGGTGCGTCTAAAATATCTTCTCCTTCTACTGGGATTGATAAGTAGCCTGCTTCAATGAGATTCAATCTATCGAATAAAGAAGGGCCTTGTAATTTTATTTTTTTATCAAATGCATGTATTAATTTAGGTGTTGGTTGACTTAGGAATTTTTTGAATTTTTGTTTGTAATTTACATCCTTACGTTCATGTGCTGTATGTTTAGTCGTAAGTCGTGTTCCTGTAGAATGGTCTTCACTACTTAGATATGACTGTTCTCCTAAAGAATGTGTTCCCATTCTGGCTGCATGTGCTGTGCTAGGGAAAAGTGCAGTTGCTAAGCCGGCAATGGTTAGTGCGCCTGCTAGAAGTGTTTTTCTAAAAGAAGGTGTTCGTTCAGTTTTTTCTATATTATCTTCTAAGCTCATTCTAATGTTAGTATGATGTGGGAGCTATATAAAGATTTAGGGGTTCATGTTATTGATAAATTGTATATTTTTATATGCGAGTTGCATGAAAATGAGATTGGTCATATTTGTTTACATGTGGAGTTTTGTTTTTCTAAAAGATAGGTTTTTATAGTTCTTAAATTTGTTTTTGTTTATGACAGTTATAATAACTGACGAGTTTACATTGCGACCTTTGGCTGTGGTAGATTTGGAAGGGTTTTTTGAGACCATGCAGGATTCAGATACTAAAAAGGCTCTTAATGATGTTCCTGCTGATATTGAAGAAGCTGAAAATGAGATTCAGAAGATGTTGAAAAAGGTGTCTGATGGTTTTTCCGAGATATTTACTATCGAGGTTGGTGGTAAGTATGCGGGTAATGTGACTTTAGAGTATCAAGGATATAAACCTTGTGATGAAGGTAGATTGCACATTTTTATTCATCCTGATTTTCGTGGGAAGGGGTTAGCGACTAAAACTCTTAAGAAAGTTATTGAATATGGTTTTAATGAGAGGAAGTTTGTAAGAATATTTGCACAATGTAAGGCTTCAAATATAGCGATAATGAAATTGAATCAGAAACTTGGTTTGAAGGTTGTTAAAGAGCATATTAATGAGAATGGTGTTAAGAAAGTTCTTTGGGTAATTGATGCTTAGATAGTAACATAGCGTCTCCCAGACTGTAAAATCTATATTTGTTTTTTATTGCTTCTTTGTATGCTTGTTTTATTGTTTCTGTTCCTGCGAACGCTGAAACTAAAATAAGAAGTGATGATTTAGGTAGGTGGAAATTGGTGATTAGTGTTTGAGCTTTGGATTGGAATTTGTATCCTGGATATATGTATATGTCAGTGGTTGCTTTTTTTGGATAAGTTCTTTTATTTTTTGATGATGCTTCTAATGCTCTTAGGGCTGTAGTTCCTACAACAATGACTTTACCTTTACAATTGTTTATTATTTCTGCTGATTGTTTTGATATTTCAAAATGTTCGTTGTGCATTTTGTGGTCTTCTATGTTTTGTTCTGTGATTTCGAGGAAGGTTCCATAGTCAATGTGTAAAATGATTTTTGCAATTATTATTCCTTTATCTTTTATTTTTTTAAGAAGTTCTTCAGTAAAGTGTAGGGATGCTGTAGGTGCTGCTACACTTCCTTCAGTTTTTGCAAAGATTGGTTGGTATTCATTTTCTTCAAGGTATTCTCTTTGAATGTATGGAGGGAATGGGAATTGTCCTTTCTTTTCTAGAATTGGTTCAATGTCTTGTTTGAACATTACTGTGAAAATGTCTTTGTCTAAATCAGTTATTGTTGCTTCCTGGTTTTCGATTATTATTTTTTGGCCTATTCTCGGGTTTCGTGTTTTGATTCTTGCTTCGTAAGTTAGTGGTTTGATTTTGTTTAGAAGGACTATCTCTAATGGTGCCCCTGATTCTTTTTTTCCTTTTAATTTGCAACGTTTTACTTTTGTTTCGTTTATTACAAGAACGTCGTCTTTGTTTAGATAGTTTAGAATGTCGTAAAAGTGTTTATGTTCTATTTTTTCTTTTACAATCATAAGTTTAGAAGAGTCTTTAGGAAATACAGGTTTATGGGCTATAAGTTCTTTTGGTAGAATGTAATTGAATTCTTCGAGTTTCATACTTTTTGATTGGTTGTGGTTGTTTTTAAAGTTTAGGTTGTTGTTTCCCAAAAGCATTTAAATGAAACTTTAATAATTGAGTTGATGAGAAAAACGTATGGATCATATAGAACTGATAATTGTCCTTTTTGTGGAGCGCGTGCAGTGACTAAGAATTCTCAAGGTGTTCCTGTATGTGTGGATCATAAAAATAAGAATCTTAACGATTTGAAATGTGCATGTGGTTCTTGGTTGGATGTGAAAACTGGTAAGTTTGGTGTTTATTTTAATTGTATTAATTGTGGTAATATTAACTTTAGGAAAGCGATGGAAATGAATGAGAAGGTTAAAGTTCAATCGAAAAAAGAAAGGAAGGAGATTGTAGTTAATTCTGATAGAGTTGATTTTCTTTATTGATTTTTATATGGTACTTTTTGTGTTTGGTAAATTTGTTCTCTTGTGTCCATTTCTTTTTGGATAGTAGGGTAATGTGGTGCGAAATCCACTAGGAGAGGTTTTATCTGTCTATTATATGTTATTTGGGCTTCTTCTGCTAGTAAATGGAAATGTTCAGGGTCTGTTTTTTTAAAACCTCTGTATCTTTCGTTTAACATAGAAAGAATTGTTAATGCTTCTAAAGTTTGGTCATTTATTTCTGGTTTTTGTGTTTCGGTCTCAGTCATGTTGTTAGGGTTAGATTGATTTATTTTTAAGGATTTGTATGTTGTTGTGTATGTTTTCTAATCACAACATTTATAAACTATTTTTGTTTCTTTTTTATATAAAATGAGGTGTGTAAAGTTATTTTTATGTATAGTTATATTTATTCTAGTTTCTAGTTTGTGTTATGCTGCGCAGGTTGAGGATTTAGTTTTTGATTCTTTAGATTCTGATGGTGAAGTTGATGTTATTGTTGTGTTGAAAGATACTTCTGCAATTGAAACTGCAAATAAGTTTGTGGTTCAGGCTAAAGCAGAGAATAAGTTTAATGTTCTTGAGAATAAGAAAAAAGAGATTAAAAAAAATCAGGATAAAGTTTTGAATAAACATAAAAATTTTAAGGCTAAACATGTATATAGTACAATTAATGCTTTCTCTGGGAAAGTTGATAGTGCTACTTTAGCTGATTTACAGAATGATCCTGATGTTGAGAGAGTTCTTTTTGATAAATCTTTAAAGATTCAATTAACTGATAGTGTTCCTTTAATCAGTGCTGATGATGTTTGGAAAAGGCAAATTAATGGGTTTAATATTACGGGTAAAGGAGTGGGTGTTTGCGTTATTGATAGTGGTATTGATTATACACATGAAAGTTTAGGTGCTTGTAGTCCCACACAATTAACCCTTGGCGGGAATAATGAAAGTTATGTTTTAGAGTCAATTCACCCTTATGCAAATAGTTTTGATTATATGTGGAAAATAACTAAGCAAGGATATAATAATATTTCAGTTCATTTTCAAAATATTTCACTAGAGTATCCTGGTCAGGACGGGTATGATACTGCTGATAGGATTCTCATATATAATTCTAATAAAGAGCAAATTGCAGTTTATCATGGTGCGGCAGGAGGGCTTGCTGATATTTGGACTCCTTATTCTGAAGGAGATACGATTTATATAAGATTAGTTACAGATGGTTCTGTAACTGACTATGGTTTTTACATAGATGAAACTAGGAATGGTACAACCGATACATCTTATGATTGGAGTGCTTGTAAAAAAGTAATTGGTGGTTGGGATTTTATCAATAATGATGGGTTGCCGATGGATGATAATGGTCACGGAACGCATGTAGCAGGAATTGTTGCAGCTAATGGTTCTGTGATTGGTGTAGCTCCTGAAGCTTCTTTGGTAGCTATTAAATCTATGGATTCTTCAGGGAGTGGACAGGATTCGAATATTGCTGCTGGTATTGATTGGTGTGTGAATAATTCTTTAGTTCATAATATTTCTGTAATAACTATGAGTATTGGAGGTGGTGGTCCTTATACTGATTTAAATTGTCCAGTTAATGCTTTTTTAATTGAAGCAAGTTTGCAATCAGCTCATCAGGCAGGAATATTTGTTGCTATTGCTTCAGGTAATGATGGATTTTCAAATGGACTTTCTTATCCTGCTTGTTCTCCTTATGCAATTTCTGTAGGTGCTACAGATAAGAGCGATAATATGGCAAGTTATAGTAATACGGGTTCAAACCTTGATTTGGTGGCTCCGGGTAGTAGTATAATCTCTACTAAGGTAGGAGGAGGTTCGTATTTAAATTCGGGTACTTCGATGGCGTGTCCGCATGTTGCTGGAGTCGCTGCTTTAATAATGCAAGAGCGAAATGAATTGGGTTTAATTGCATACGGTCATGATCGGCTTGAAGAGTTAATGAAAAATTCATCTTTAGTAAATGTAACTGATGTTTATGATTTTCCAAGAGTTGAAGCTTATCGTGCGTTAAATGATGCGTGTGATGGGGCGGACTCTAGTTATAGAAATACTACTTATTATTATG
>JAYENX010000028.1:0-40433 GCA_034722435.1 Nanobdellota archaeon
GAAAAAAAAGTTTAAAAAATTAAAGATTTTGATTATATGTTGGAAAGTACATTTTGAAGAATACGTTTTTAGAATATGAAATTAATAATATTTAATTTTTTTTTCTAATTGAACAACACGTTAAAGATTTTTGAGAGTTCCACAGGAAACTTAGGGGTAGGAGTTATTGAAAGCAAATGTTTATATACCTTCACTTCTCTTGGAAATTTGTTAAATTTTAATTTGAGGGGTGGTTTTAATGGTAAAAGCAGGATTGAATGATTTCTTTGAGTCTTATTTGAAAAAAGAACCTTTATTTAAAAATAAAAAAGTATTACAATCTAATTATACTCCTGAAGCATTGGCTCATAGAGATGAACAAGTTCAACAAATTGCCGATATAATGGCTCCATCTCTTAGACTTGATAAACCTTCTAATCTTTTTATTTATGGTAAAACTGGTACTGGTAAAACTGTTACAGTGAAATTCACAACAAGTCAAATAATGGAAGTTGCAGAAAGAAGAAATATTCCGATAAAAGTTTTATACATTAATTGTAAATTAAAAAGAGTGGCGGATACCGAATATAGGTTAATAGCTGAATTAACAAGACATTTTGGAAAAGATATTCCTGCAACAGGTCTTCCAACTGATGAAGTTTATAAATATTTTTTTAATGCGGTTGATGAAAAAGAACAATTATTGATACTTATTTTAGATGAAATTGACCAATTAGTAAAAAAAGCAGGAGATGAAATTCTTTATACTATAACTAGAATGAATTCAGAATTGACTCAAAGTCAGGTAGCTATTATAGGAATTTCGAATGATTTGGTGTTTGTTGATCATTTAGATCCTAGAGTGAAAAGTTCTCTTTCAGAAGAAGAGATTGTTTTTCCACCTTATAATGCATTACAAATTCAAGATATTCTTAGAGAAAGGGCAACAAAAGCTTTCAAAGAAACTATACTTGAATCTGGTGTGATAGAAAAGTGTGCAGCTTATGCTGCTAGAGAACATGGAGATGCAAGAAGAGCTTTAGAATTGTTAAGAGTTGCAGGGGAAATTGCTGAACGAAAATGTTGTAATACGGTTCAAATTTCACATATTGATGATGCAGAAGAAAAAATAGAGAGAGATAGGTTGGTAGATATTGTTACAACACAGCCCAGACAACATCAAGCAACACTTTTTTCTATACTTTCATTATCGAATAAAGGTTCTAATATGATTTTTACAGGTGAAGTTTATGAAATTTATAAAAATATTTGTAGTGATACTAATTTAAGGCCTTTGACTCAGAGAAGGGTTTCTGATGTAATTGGTGAACTTGATATGCTTGGTATAATAAATGCTAAAGTAATATCTAAAGGTAGATATGGTCGAACGCGAGAGATTTCGTTAGCAATACCTCATTCTACAATTCCAAAAGTACAAAAAATTTTGCAGGATGCTTTATTTTAAATAAAAATGGATGTGTTATCAAAAAAGAAACAAATAATTGATTTTTTTTTAAAGCAAAATATTTTGGTGAGTAATGATTTTCTAAATAAATTAGATTTTTCAAAAGATTTAGGCGAGGTTGGAGATATTTTGAAGACTTCTCCCGATATTTTAATTTTGAATCCTGATATTGATAAATTAGATTTTAAGGAGAAAAAAGATATTAATTGGAAAGAATTTGAAAAGTCAAAAGCATTTTTAGAGAAAGGAAAAAATTCTTCTTCTTATGATAAATTTTTAGATTATATACATACTGAAAAACCATTAGTTAAGACTGAAGAGGAGGGTGTTAAAGATGAAAGTGTTAAAGTTATTTATTCTTATGATAAACCCCCTAAAAAAAGACAGATTCAAGACTTTGTTAAATATTTCGGTTTAAGATGTAAGGCTCTTGAAGGTATTCTTAAGAATAGACGAGATTTACAGAGTGTAAGTTCTATAAAACGTATTCTTGCTAAAAAAGAAAAAGAAACTATAGCTTTAATAGCCATTATTTCTGAAAAACGTATATCTAAAAATAATAATATTATATTGACAGTTGAAGATTCTACAGGAACTATTAAAGTTGTTGTTAATAAAAATAAACCTGAATGGTTTGATATTGCAAAAGATTTAGTATTGGATGAAGTTATAGGTGTTGTAGGTGTAAATAATGGTACTGTGGTATTTGCAAATAAACTTTTTTTACCAGATGTTCCTATACATCATGAATTAAAAAAGTCTCCAGATGAATGTTATGCTATGTTTATTGCAGATTTTCATTTCGGTAGTAATCTTTTTTTACATAAAGAATTTGATAGATTGATTAAATGGATAAATGGTGAAGTAGGAAATGCTGAACAAAGAAAAGTAGCTTCTAAATTAAAATATATATTTGTTGCAGGGGATTTAGTGGAAGGGGTGGGTATTTATCCTGGTCAGGAAAATGATTTGGAGATTGAAGATATTTATTTACAATATGAAACTTTGGCGAAAATTCTTAAAAGGATACCTACACATATAAAAATAATAGTTTGTCCCGGAAATCACGACGCTATGAGGATTGCTGAACCTCAACCTCCACTTTATAAAGATTTTGCGAAATCTATTTGGGAACTTCCTAATGTAACATTAGTGAGTAATCCTTCAACAGTTAATATTCATTCTTCAGAAGACTTTTCTGGATTTGATGTCTTATTATATCATGGATTTAGTTTTCCTCATCTTGCAGATAATGTAGTTAGTATAAGACAATCCGGTGGTATGGAGAGGGCAGATCTTATAATGAAGTTTCTTCTTCAAAGACGACATTTAGCTCCTCCACATACTTCAAATCTTTCAATTCCTGATACAGAAGAAGATCCGTTAGTGATTTCAAAAATCCCTGATTTTTTTGTAACTGGACATATACATAGAACTACTGTTGCAAATTATAGAAATATTACAATGCTTAATTGTTCTTGTTGGGTCTCTCAATCATCATTTCAAGCAAAAATGGGGATGATTCCTGAACCTGCAAGGGCTTTATTGGTGAATTTACAAACAAGGCAAGTGAAAGTTTTGAAATTTGAAGGCAAATGATAGCAAGTAAAGACATGGAAAAGTATTTTGAAAGTTTAAATACTGGTATGAAAATTGCTTTTGATATAGCTACAGAAGCAAGAAAAAAAGGTCATGATCCTGACGATAAAGTGGAAGTAACCCTTGCTAAAAATATGGCGGAAAGAGTTGTAGGACTTATATCTGTAGTAGCTCCTCAAATTGTGGGGTCTGGTGTTGTAGAGAGAATTATTGAACTTGAAAAAGAACATGGTGTTCTTGATTGGAGAGTTGCTTTACAAATTGCTTTAGAAGTTGCACAAGAAAAATTTTGTAAATTTAAAGAAAAAAAAGAGGCAATGGAAGTAGGAATAAGAACGGGCTTTGCATATGGAACTGTAGGGGTAGTGAGTTCTCCTCTTGAAGGATTTGTTAATCTCGATATAAGGCCGAGAAGAGATGGTAAGGGCGAATATTTTTGTATGAATTTTTCTGGTCCTATTAGAAATGCGGGCGGTACTGCTGCATCTTGGTCAGTTATTATTGCTGATTATGTTAGGGTACATATGGGTTATGCACCTTATGACCCTGATGAAAAAGAAGTTAAAAGAATATATACTGAAATTAGCGATTATCATAATAGAGTAACCAATCTTCAATATTTTCCATCAGAAGGAGAAACTGAGTTTTTAGGTTTGAATCTTCCTATTGAAATTAGTGGAGATCCTTCTGAAAAGTTTGAAGTTTCAAATTATAAAGATCTTCCAAGAATCTCAACTAATCTTATTAGGAGTGGTTATTGTCTTATACATTCAAGTTGTATACCTTTAAAAGCTCGTAAACTTTGGAAATTTTTAAGTAGATGGGGTGAAGATTTTGGTTTAGGTCATTGGAAATTTCTTGAAGAATTTATTAAGATTCAAAAGAAAGCAAAAGCTGCAGGTAATTCTAAGAAGAAAGATGATTCTGATGAAAGTAAACTTAAAGTTCCTCCAGATTATACATTTATTAAAGATTTAGTTGCGGGTAGGCCTGTTTTTGCTCACCCTCTTGAAAAAGGCGGGTTCAGGTTAAGATATGGTAGGTCGCGAACTTCAGGATATTCTGCACAATCTCTTCATCCCTCTACAATGTTCGTACTTAATGATTTTATAGCGATTGGAACGCAATTGAAAGTTGAGAGGCCTGGTAAAGGGGCTGCATTTACACCGTGTGATTTAATAGAAGGTCCGATTGTCAAATTAAAAGATGGTTCTGTTGTTTTTCTTGAAAATGAAGCATTGGCAAAGCAGTATAATAAACAAATAAAAGAAATTTTGTTTTTAGGCGATGCTTTAATTAATTATGGTGATTTTTTGAATAGAGCACATTCTCTTGTTCCTCCTGGTTATTGTGAAGAGTGGTGGGAACAGGAATTAGAGAAAGCTGCAGTTGATTTATTTGGCAATTTAGATGTTGAAAAGCTTCACGAATTTACAGGTGTTGATTTAGAAATTTTATCTCAATTGTTAGAAAATCCTTATCGGAAAATATTGTCTAAAGATGCAATTATATTATCTAAAAAATTGAATATACCTTTACATCCGAGATATACTTATCATTGGAAAGATATTTCTTTGGAACAGTTTAAAATTTTATGTAAATGGATTAAAACTGCAGATATAAAAAAAAATGGTGAGTTTATTGAAAAAATAATTCTTAAATTTGACGAAATACCTAAAAGAGTTATTGAGTTTTTAGGCATTCCTCATTTGGCTGTTAATAATGAATTTGTTGTTATAAAAAGTGATGTCGCACAGGGTTTTATGGCTAATTTAAATGATTTTAAGATTACTGATTCTATAATTGATACGTTTAAAGGGGATTCTGTTTTAGACTTGGTCAATGTACTTTCAAATATTAAGATTCGTGATAAGTCTGGCATTTATATTGGTGGAAGGATGGGTCGTCCTGAGAAAGCAAAGATTAGAAGAATGACGGGAAATCCTCATGTTTTATTTCCTGTAGCTGAAGAAGGGGGAAGAATGAAAAGTTTTCAGGCTGCATTGGAGGTTGGGAAAGTACGTTCTGATTTTCCTATAAATAAATGTGAAGGTTGTGGTATTGAAACCGTCTATAAAATTTGTGATATCTGTGGCGGGAAGACAAAAAAAATGTTTTTTTGTAAAATTTGCGGAGTAATCGAATCGGAAGAATGCGAACATGGAAAAGCCTTTTCTTATAAAAGGCAAGATATTGATATTAAACGTTATTTTAATCATGCTCTTAAAATTTTAGATACTAAAACTTATCCTGATTTAATAAAAGGGGTGAAGGGTACGCGTAATAGGGAACATATTCCTGAACAACTTGTTAAAGGAATTCTTCGTGCTAAGCACGATATTTTTGTAAATAAAGATGGAACTATAAGATATGATGCTAGTGAAATTCCTGTAACTCATTTTAAACCTAAAGAAGTTAGAACTTCAATAGAAAAACTTAAAGAGTTAGGTTATATTAAAGATATTAAAGGAAAACCTTTGGAAAACGATTGTCAAATATTGGAGATTAAACCTCAAGATGTAATTTTACCTTGTTGTCCTGATTCGCCCGATGAACCCGCGGATAATATTTTTTATCGTACAACTAAATATATTGATGAATTATTAGTTAAGTTATATGGTCTTGATCCATTTTATAATTTAAAATCAAAAGATGATCTTGTAGGACACCTTATCATTGGTTTGGCTCCGCATACTAGTGCAGGCACGCTTGGAAGAATAATAGGTTTTTCGAAAACTCAAGGATTTTTTTCACATCCTTTGTTTCATGCTGCAATGAGGAGAGATTGCGATGGTGATGAATCTTGCTTTTTATTGTTGTTAGATACTTTTCTTAATTTTTCAAAATTATATCTTCCGCAGAGTAGGGGTTCAACAATGGATGCTCCGTTAGTATTGACTTCGATTTTAGCACCTGGTGAAGTTGATGATATGGCTTTTGATGTCGATATTGTTTGGAAATATCCTTTAGAATTTTATGAAGCGTGTATGGAGTATAAAATGCCTTGGGATATTGAAATAAAACAAATAAAAAATGTTCTTAACACGCCTCAACAATATGAAGGGATGGGATTTACACATGATACTGCAGATTTTAATGCAGGTGTACTCTGTTCAAGTTATAAAACCTTGCCGTCTATGCAAGATAAATTGGTTGGTCAGATGGATGTAGCAGTTAAAATCCGGGCAGTGGACGAATCCGATGTTGCTAGGTTAGTGATTGAAAAACATTTTATACGTGATACTAAAGGGAATTTAAGAAAGTTTTCAATGCAACAATTTAGGTGTGTTGGTTGTAACGCTAAATTTAGAAGACCCCCTTTGATAGGTAAATGTACAACTTGTGGAGGTAAAATAATATTTACAATTGCAGAAGGTTCAGTAGTAAAATATCTTGAACCGTCTATAAGTTTAGCAAATAAGTATAATGTAACTACGTATCTTAAACAAACTTTGGAGTTAACAAAAAGAAGAGTTGAAGGGGTTTTTGGAAAAGAAAAAGAAATTCAATCAGGTTTAGGGCAGTGGTTTGGTTAATCATCGCTTAAATATGGTTGTGCAATAGGAATTCCTGCTATTTTCATAATATTTTCTTTTGTTATTAAATTATTTTTTAGTGCAAATTCGATACTTTTTTCTCCAACAATGTTTAAAATATTTGCACATTTTATAATTTCAAGACATTCATTTTCATCTTTTTCTTCTCCTTGATAAAAATTAGAAGTGAGATCTAGTTGTTTATTATCTTTCTCGAACTTTTTTCCTATTAAATCAGAGTCACAAATAGCAATTAATGTTTTTCCTTCTTGAGATTTATGTATTTTTATAATCATTTTATTTCCTCTTGTTTAGCCAGTATAAGATAATTTTATATTTTCTTGTTTTTGTTCTTTAATCCAACTTTTAGTTATTATATCCATACATATTTTCATATCTTTTTTTATATTTTGCCATTGATTCCAAATTTCGTTTATGAATTTAGTAATATCTTTTTCTTTGGCAAAAGTTTCAAGAGTATATCCTTTATGAGCCAAATATAATAATTTTTTATAAAGTTGTAGAATTGTTTCTTTATCATTTTTTTCAATGTTGTTTGTTTCAACCATTGAATGAATTGTAGGTATTGGCGGATTTATGGCTGGTTCTAATAATCCTGCAAAATATCCTATTTTGTTGTTTATAGCTCTTGCAATATCTTTAAAATAAAAACCTTGTTTTGTATCTATCTTACCAATTTCGAATTCATCATTAAGATTTTTAAATTCGGGAAGATTGTATTTTTTTATATATTTAGAGAGTTCTTCTTTTTTCATATTTCTAAAGTTTTTTAATAGGATATTTAGCTCCACATGCTAAACATCTAAGGAATGTGGCGTTGTTTTCAATAATTATTTTTGTATCAGGTTTGCCGCAGTCAAAACAAAGTACAAATTCTTTAGCATATTTTGATATTTTTTCATTGATAGTAGATGCTGCAAATTTACTTCCTAAAATCATTAAGTTTCCTTTTCTAGTTATCGGTGTTGCTAATTCTTTAGAAAGAAACTTAATTATATGTTCAGGTTTTCGTCTAAAAAGATCTGCAATTTGGAAGAAATTACTAATTACTGTTTTGTTACCTTGTAAATGCCCTCTTACTTTAGGAATTTCAAAACGTTCTTTTACAAGAACGGATTCAGGTAGCTCTTTTCGAGCTTTTTCTAACATCTTTTTGTAATCCATTGCAAATTTTAAGAAAAGTACTTCATATATAAACTTAATGTATTCTCCATTAATGTATTTTTATAATTGTTAAATTAGTAAAGTTTTTAAATAGAAAAACCTATTTTTAAGTTGATATGGTTATAGAGTCGTTGATAAATCCTTTTAAGGCACAGAGAAAACCTTGGATTATGATGGTAGTGGGTTTTTTTTATTCAACAATTGCAATTTTTCTTTCATTATGGATTTTTAAAGATCATGCAGATTTAGTGATGGTTTTTTTTACAGTTATGGCGTGTATGCCTTTTTTTTATTTTACTGTAAAGAACGAAGAGAAAAATTCTGGAAAATATACCTCTGAAAAAAAGTTACTCAAGTCACATTCAACTGCGTTATTTTCTTTAATTTATCTTTTTATTGGTACAGTTTTTGCTTTTAGTTTTTGGTATGTTGCATTTCCTGTAAGTTTAACTAATTCGTTATTTGCTATACAAACGAAAACTATTTTATCAATAAATAATCAGATTGCAGGAAGTTATGTTCAACCTTTTAGTTCTTTTACGAGAATATTTTTTAATAATGTTAAAGTTTTAACTTTTTGTATTTTGTTTGCATTTATATATGGTTTAGGCGCTGTTTTTATTCTTACATGGAATGCTTCAGTAATTGCTGTAGCTATAGGCAATTTTATTAAATCTCATTTAAGTACTAATTCTGGTGCGTATTTTCAGGCAGTTTCTTTAGGTTTAACTCGTTATATGATACATGGCATTCCTGAAATTGCCGCATATTTTATAGGGGGTTTAGCAGGCGGTGTAGTTTCTGTGGCTGTGATTAAACATTCTATAGGTACTAGAAGATTTGAGAAAACTTTGTTAGATTCTTCAAGTTTAATTATTTTATCTATATTAATACTTTTAGTTGCTGCTTTAATTGAAGTTTATATAACTCCTGCATTATTCTAGAACTTTGAGTTTTCCTGGTTTTAATTCAAATATTTCTCCATTCATAAGAAGGTTGTTAATGGTTTGTTCATTACTAAGTTTAACTATTTCTTGGAAATCTGCACCGTCGCCATTATCGAGTTCTTTAATTTTTTCAAGAATTGGGTCTATTTCATTATTTGATTTTTTTTCTGGGGTTTCAGTATCTTTTTTAATTAATTCAGGGTTTATTTTTTCTTCTTGAATTTTAGTTTCAATTTCGCCTAGTTCTAATTTTCTGACTATTAACCATTTAGTATTATTTATTTTTTTAATAATTTCAGGAACTATGTATTTTTCATCATTATACGTACGCACTTTTCCAATTATTTGTATGATATCTCCAACTTTTAAACCTTTAAAATAATTTATTTCGTTAAAACTTCTTATAGCGATTTCTGCACTCCCATCATCAACATATATAAATTGTTGGATGTCGTCTTCTTTAGAAATGTTGATTATTGTTGAAATTATGTTTAATCTTGATATTTTTTTATTTTTTTGAGTTAAAATATAGTTAGGAGTCCAACCTTCTTCAACAAAATATTTTCCTCTAATAATATCTATTATCCAAGTTTTAAATGCTGTTTGTCTTTGTTGTTGTTCTGCCATTTAAATCCTGCTCACAAAACCTCGTCTAGGTTCAAATAAATCTCCTGAACGTTTGAGTTTTTCAATTACTTCATCAACATCTGAATCTGAAATTCCTTTTTCGCCACATTCTTTAGCGATATCTTCTATAGGGATAGTTTTTCCTATTTTATTTTCTAGTTCGAGAATTATTTCTTTAATAGTAAATATTTTATTTCTTTGAGATGACGTAATTCCTGAAGATATTCTGTCTATGTCGATTTTTCCAGTTTCTGGATCTATACCTACTTGAGATAGGCAGTAATTGAGAATATTAATGGATCTTTTTGCGTCTTTTTTAGTGACTTTTTCAGATAAACGAATTTTTGCATTTGCTTCTGCCATTCTTACAAGTGCTTCAAGTTGTCTAGGGGTGATAGGTACAGATTTAGCACCTGCCTCGTCGCTGACGGCATTACGCATTTCTACATAAAAATTTTTAATTTCTTCAATTGCGCTATCTGTTAGTGCAGGCGAACACCTTTGACGGGCATAAGCAATGAATTTTCTTAATAGTTGAGTTTCAATTTCTGGTTCTTGACCTTCAGGTTTTTGGTGAAGACCTAGAATATGTTTAGCTAGTTTTTCATCTTTTGTTCGATCAGGAAGATCTTTGATAGGGAATATTAAATCAAATCTGCTGATAAGTGCAGGAGGAAGATCTATCTGTTTAGCAATTATATCGTAAGGATCGAACCTGCCAAATTTAGGGTTTGCTGCAGCAAGTACTGTTGTTTCGGCCCTTAGTGTAGCTTGAATATTGGCTTTAGAAATTGTGATGGTTTGTTGTTCTAATGCTTCGTGCATAGCACTTCTATCTTCAACTGACATTTTATCCATCTCGTCAATACAACAAAGTCCTTTATTTGCTAAAACAAGGGCTCCTGCTTCAAGAGACCATCCCTTTAAGAATTCATCTTTCACAACTGCAGCAGTAAGACCTGCACCAGAAGCACCTTTCCCAGAGACGTATCTTGCTTTCGGAGAGACTATAACTGCTCTTTTGAGAATTTGAGATTTACCTGCACCAGGATCACCTATCAATAGAACGTGCATGTCTCCTCTAGTTATTACTCCATCCCCTCTTATTTTTCTTACTCCTCCTACTAATTGTAATATTACGGCCTCTTTTACTTTGTTATGGCCATATATTGAAGGCGCGACTGCGTTTATCATTTTTTCATAAACTTTTTTGTCAGATGCGAGACTAAGAATTTGTGCTTTTTCTTCTTCTGAAATAACTATGTCTGAAAAATCTTCATTAACAGCTTCTACATAGTTTGCTTCAATTAGAAGATCGTATCTGACGGATTGGATTCCTGAATGTAATGTGATAGGTATTTCTTTTACTTTACCAACTATGATTATTTTTGAACCGGGGTTTGTTCTTTTTTCAGTAATTGGTGAAACTAAATCGTCTTTTAGGAATACGTTCATTCTTTTTGGTTGTTCACCACCTTCAAGGTTTTCTGGAGCTTCTTCAAGAACTATTCCTTGTGCATCAATTAATTCTTTACTGAGCAAAATAAATTTACCCTTTCTACCGCAACCACATCTACTTGGTTCTTTGAATTTCTGGTCTAATTGGAGAACGGAAATAACGTTACCGCAGCTCGGACATTCAAATTTTGCAGCCGTGACTTGAGGTCTTACATCTGATTTTTGTCTTACAATCCCTTCAATAGTTAAAAGTTTTCCAATATGTTTACTCCTTATATTTCTTATAAGGATATGTTGACTATCTGGAAGATTTTTTATTCTTATTTTTAAACCTTTAACTTCAGAGGGAAGATCAAATTGTTCAATTCCTAGTTCAAAAGCCTTTATTAATTCGTCAGGATTTTCAAGAAGTTCTTCTGCGAGGTCAGGATCGTGTTTTGAGATGTCTGTAAAATCTATAATGAGAAAGCTTTTACCCTTTCTTACTGTTTCAAGAAGTGTATCGTGATAGTTAGTTTCAATTACTTCATTAAATTTTTTAATTTGTTCTTCTACATCCATTATTTGAATCCTCTTAGAATTTAAGATAATCTCTATTATATTAATATTTTTGTTATTTATAAACTAAGAATCTTGAATATATAAAAATAAAGAAAAAATTTAAAAAAATCACATGACTTTTTTAAGGTTAATAAGAAGTTTTTCAAGTGCATCATGAACATCAGCTTCTGATTTTGTTCCTGTACATACAATTTTCCCATTACTGAAAAGTAAGAATGTTGCCCTATCGCCACCTTCTTTGCCGCCTAATTTATAAACTAAGCCAGGAAATTGTTCTGGTTCGTATTCAGTGTTTGGTAGTTTCATAGCTAACGAATTTAAGTTTAAATCCATTCCTATACTACCTGATGCTACAATGTTTTGTACCTTAATTTTAGGTTCAATTTTAATTTTAATGTTGATTTTTTCCAGGCTCTTAATTATTTTTTTCATGGATTCTGTTACCTGGTCAAGTGTTCTAGCTCCTGTACAAACTACTTTTCCTGAACTAAATATCAAAGCTGATGTCTTAGGATCTTTAATCCTTATAACTAAGCCAGGAAATTGTTCTGGATTGTATTCTGTATTAGAAAGCGTAGCTGCCATTTTTTCTAAAGGTATATCGTGCTCTAATGAGGTAGAAACTACGATATTTACAACCTTTATGTCTTTTTTTGTCATATTTATCCCCCCGAACTAATTTTACGTTATTAAAGCCTCTCTTTTAAATATAAAAGCTCTTTTAAAGCTTTTAAATGTATAATTCCTAATAAGACCTAGACCTTTATAAAGTCTTTTATAAATAATGAGATTTAGCTTAAATATAAGCCCCTTGGTTTCCTATGGAGATTTGTAGTTTAAAACTTTATATTGCTTGAATTCTTAAGAATTAGCGTTTTTAGAGGTGTTTTACCCCTTCATTTCCTTTGGAACTATTGGTCACATGAAACCCAATTAATTGGCCAAACTCCGTGTTCTACACAAGTTTCATCAAAGTAGTTTCCGTTTAAATCAGGAAGCCAATCAATTTCGCATTTGGAATCTATATTTGTGCCATCACAACGATTATTAAGTTCATTAATGTCTGGGAGGTTATTCCCGTTTATATCAACCATTTCATTATCGTATAAGTATAGGTTACCTGTTATTCCATTATAATCGTCATAGCACCAACCATTACCATTAGATATTTGGTTCCTGTTTATATTGTCGCAATCGTTTGGTCCTGAACAACTCGTTCCGATTGTTTTGTAGGTGGTTGTGACTGATTCTGGTTCACATGTATCTGTACAACGATCAGGGAAAAAGTTTGTTACACTGCAACTTGGGAGAATAGTGAATGGTGTAATTCCATGACAGGTGGGTGATGCTGTACAGCCTTTTAAAGTGTCTGCATTACAGATGTTGTTTTTGTCAATTGCTGTTGCTGCGTTGTTACATTTATCTATGAAATATGTTTTTCCATCTAAGTCAAGGTCACATCTGTTTAGGTCTGTATCACTGGTTAGGCCATCACATTGGTTCGTTGTGCAAGAACATCCTGGTAAAAAGCATTGGAAAATTCCGTTAGTACTATCGGAATATTGACATTCTCCAGTACAGATATCTTCGAAGTATGGAGTTCCTGCAGAACATTGGCCTGAAAGTTGTCCAGGAGTTAAACCGTTACAAGCGTCACCTGTACCTGGGCAAGTACCACAAACACAGTTAACAGGTTTGGAACATGAACCGAAATAGCAAGTTGCTTGACATTCTATATATCCTCCGTCATCATAAGAACTTTCTGAATCAAGAGGGCTTGAACAGCGCATGGCGGTGTTACAAATTCCTGTTGCGCTAGGTATATTAAAATTTTTTTCGTATGTTGTTGCGTGAAAATTAAAACAATTTGTTGTAGGGATATCCGTGCAAAGAGAGGTATCTTGTACAGGACCTTGGCATCTTTCTGTTTCTGAGCCTGTAAGGTCTGCACATTCGGTTATTCTAATCCAATTATCAGTTATTTCGCCTGAACAAATATTTCCTCTATTTCCGCATTTTTGTGTGTAAGTTCTTTCATAAATATCGTTTTCAGAATTAAAATTGTCAGGGATTATTTGCATGATTGTTGGATCTGTAACGTCAATGTCTATAACTACGTTGCCAGAGTCTTGTACAGCTTTTTGAGCAACCCCTATTTCTACACGTTCAGGTTTACAAGAAAGATAATTTTCTTCGTAACAAATAGTGCCTGTGTTTAAAGTATAGTCGTCAGCGCAACATGTGTGGTTTGCTTCGAAATCATCGTATGAATTGTAGGGGTAGATTGGGTCTACGAGACTTCTATGTGGAACGCAGACTTTAACGTCAATGTCTAAGTATTGTTTAATAGTTCCTGCGTGGTCTGAAGATGTAGTTAGTTCAAATTGATGAGGTTGAGGGGGTAATGTAAATTCTGCAGTTTTAATTTCTTTAATGTCTATAGGTGTTTCTGATTCGGGAATTATTTGAGTTAAATTTGTGTATGTTTTATCTACAGTAAGATCTTTCCATATTGCGTTAAGGATAGTTGTGAATGCAGCATAAACTTGGCCGTTTAGTTGGAAGTAGTCTTCAATTGATGCAATATTAGGGGGTATGTCGTCGTATACTTTGAAAGCTTCGGCTTTTACAACAGGCAAATCTGCAATTAGTATGGTTAAGTCTTGCCAATCTTTTAATCCCGATTCATCTCTGACTTGGATAGTTAAATTGTGTGGTCCGACGTCGGATCTTGTTGTGATAATGCTTGAGTTAGGGAATTCTTCAGGGTAGTTGGCGTTGTTGTTCCAATGTAAAGGTTGAGGGCTGTTAATTTTAGTAATATATTTTTCAGGTAGTTGAATTATATTATTTTCTTGGTCTAATTCGAATTGTGCATAGTCAAAAATCTCGTTAAAATCTTGTTTCCAACCAATATATTTATACGTTAAAAGATCTAGGTCGTCAGGGTCGTATCCTTTTATTTTAAAATTTAAATTTTCTCCTTCAAGGATAATTATGTTTTCGTTACCAGTAATGGGAAATCTACCTATCCATTCTAGTATAGGGTAACGGTTTTCTATCATAAATTGCATTACGTAGGGAGTGTGATTGAGAATTGATTTTGTGTCTTGAATTTGTAAAAGTGTATCATATGTTTGGTTATTACAATCAGTACATAGACGTTCAAAAAGGCCTATATTGATAAATCTGTCAAAGCCTTGGATGTCTGTTTCGACTTCTTTAACTTTGAAAAGTATCTCTCCGTTATCTTTGTTGATTATATCTTGAGCAATTTGAAATATTTTTATAAGTCTAATCGGTATTTTTGTGTTGAAGTTCATCAGTTCTACAATTGGTTGTTTACCTGCAATTTTTATTTCAAGAGGGTATGCCATGTTAATTATAATATTATCTCTTCCAAAGGTTACAGTTACATTAGGGGTTCCTTCTTTGATATTATTTGCGATATTTGGAATTGCTGAAAAATTTAGACATTGTTTTGTTTTGTTTGCAATATATATTTGTAATTGTTCTTGAACAGATGATTCATCTAGAGGTAGGGTTGTGTCGTAAGTTGGACAAGGGAAAACAAATCTTTCACCTGGTTTATTAGTACCGTATTGATCACAAAGTCCGGGGAATGGGCTTTCTCCAAGATATCCGAAGTAATTAGTTATTGAAAGTGGGCCTAGTAAAGGATATCTCCAGGGTGGAGGGAAAATTGAGTCCACTTCAAGTAGTGGTTTTGTAATGGCGTATGAAACAAAATTGTTATTGATATTTAGTGTTTTTTTAGGTAATATGTTACCCCCTTGAAATTTGTAGAGATTTCCACCTTGTCTTCCAAGAGTGATCAGAGCTTCTTCAGAACTTATATCAAGACATTTTTCAATATATCCTTTAAGTCCCGCTACTTGGATTGTTTCAGTAAGGACTTTTTGACCTTCTTGTTCAATTTTAGAAACATTGGTGACTTTCATTACGTACCACATAACGCCAAAAATCATTATTATAATCATGCCGAGTATTATGAACATAGTTATTTGAGATTTTTTAGGTTTCATCCTAGAATTACTCTTTAAGTCTTATTTTTGAAGATAAACCGCGCCAGACATTTAATCTTTGAGATGTTCTATCTAGGTCAGGGTCATATTCACTAACAATGTGGTAGATGTTTATTCCGTTCTCTGTTGTCATGTCACAACCAAGAGTTTCGTCAGGGTCGTTTAAGAATACCTGGTGAGCTTTTTCACAAAGGTTTGCTTTTGTTCCGTTGTATGCAACGTAATAAAATGCGCGGTTGTTATCTATTTTTTCTCTTATACCTATAACTTCAAGAGAACCTTGTTTAGCAGCATATATGTTTTTGAAATCTTTAGAAAGGTTAGCAAATGATATATTTGCATTAGTAATTTCATAACTGAATGAAGGTTTTTCTAATTTTTCAGGGTTAAGTAAATTACTTAGCGTTTGTATAGGGTGTAATATTATGTTTACAAATTTTTCTGTTCCTGTCATATCTTGTCTGAATTCGAAACTTTCATCATCTTTTGAATATATGATTGATTGAGTTTTATTGTTGAACCAAGTATTTTGTTTGAGGGCTGAACAGTAGTGGTAACCACCATCGTTATTTTCGATTGCGTTATCGCAATTTTCAATATCTAGTAAATTTAAGAATTGTGTATTTTCTAGAGGTGTGTTTAGAGAGGTTCCTACATATACGTTTCCTTCATCTTCATTTATTTCTAAAACGCAATAGTTGTTTGAAATTTTTGGGCTACTAGAACCTTTTATGATTGAGTATGCGTTAATGTCGTTAGCTTCGTCAGCTATGTAATTATATCTGTTAAGGCTGAAGTCGATATCATCACAGAATAAGTCGTAATTTGTGTTTTCAGGAACTAGTTCTAACATTTTTGAGGCTAAGAATTTAGTTCTAGATGTCCATGCGCCGTCATCGCAGTAATGATCTTGGTAGAATTCTTGGTGGTCAATACAATGTTCAAGTTCTTTGGCGTAACAATGCGAGTTATTGTTACAGATTCCGTAATATTTACTTATATCATTAGAGGGTGCACCTTCATAATCGTAGCTGAATTTGATATAGCCTTCGGCCCAGGTACCTTTTCCCGTGATGTCTTTACATACCCATGCATCTGCTCCTGGAACATCATAGGCAGGGATTTCTAACCAATCGATAGTTCCTAAGCTAAATGAATCAGGGTTGGTGATTCGTGTATTGTAGTTAATATATGGTACTGAGTCTACGCATCTTAATCCTGTCCAACAAAATGATTCAGGACAACACCCTTTTAGGTCTGCTTGTTCAGCTTCTTGTTCTGGAAGGGGGAATTCTACTTCTCCTTTGAAGAATTTTACATTGTCAATATAACATTCTGCAGTTTCGTCTTCAATTGTTGCAATTTCTACATTTGCTATTTGTCCAGTTTCAATAATATAACTTGTTTTTAGTGTTTCCCAATCATCAGTTGTGGTTTGGACAGGAACTACTTTTATATCGTTTACATTAAGAGAGAGTTCCGCAGTTCCTTCAATACATTTTATTTCGGCTGTTGCAGTGTATAGTCCGGGTTGCTCTATTGTAATTGGATCGCTTTGGAAACCATGTTGGGGATTAGTGTTGTCAAGTATTTTTATTATATTAGTTCTTCCTTCAAATGTTTCAAGAAATTCAATATTTGTTGCCAAGAAATTAGGTTTTGTAATATAACTATAACCTCTTATGATTTTAATAGGGCAAGGACCGCCGGAATCCATTTCTTCTTCACCTTGGTTAAGAATTCCGTCGTTACATTTTGGAATAAGTTCTGAACAGCAAATTTTTTGAGTATAAATATCATTATTACAATCTCCTACATGGGCGTTGTAGTTTCTGGAAAATGAGAATATGCAAGTGTCATAGTTTAAACAGTCTGTTTGAATTGCGCAAACTATCCTAGAGGTTGCAGGGATTGTGACTGAATGTTCGTATGCTGTTTTGAATGGGTTGATTGTTAAAGGTATGTTGACGTGTGAGTTTTCTTCTTCATATAATTTTAATATTTCAAAAGGATTGGATGGATTTATAGAATCTAGGTAATCTCCGGAGCAACACACTTGATACGCGTAAGTTCCGACATTTGGTAAAGATGCATGTGAGTCTGTTAATTCTTGCATTTGAAAAATGGATATTTCGTTTTCAGTACAAAGGGGTTTTACCTCGCAAGATAATGTTGCAGAAGTTAATGAAACAAAGGTTAATGTAAATAATAAAAATAAAATACAAAGTCCTAATTTTTTAGTTCTGTTCATTTAACCTTTGCAAACTAGTGTTTTTACTGCTGTACAGGTTACAGATCTTTTATAATACTGTATACCTATTCCTGTTCCGTAGTATGCATCAATACATTCCGGTGCTGTTTTATCTACAGGACAGGTGTATTCGTTTGTTGCGTCAGTATCGCAAGTATCTGTTGCAAATGTTCTTACGGGGGTACCATAAATATCATAAAGGCCGCTCTTGTCCCATTCAAAAAATGCATTTAGTCCGGCTGGACATGCAATAAATGTTGAGAGTTCTGTGTTTAATGTGTTGGTAAGTTCTGTTCTTATTTCAGAAATTCGTGCATCAAGTCCTTCGATTTCTGTTATTGTGTGGCCATTAAGTCTTGGGTCGTTACTTGTGTAAGCGACAACACTTATTATACCTATAAATACAACAATTACTGTGATGAGTGCGTATAGATGTGTTTTTTTAATGTTTAGTTCGATTTTCATTTTATCACCTTTATTCGTTTGGTTCGAATCCTATCAATAAATTAATTCCTGGCGCTATATTTCTTGATGCGTTTCTTGTATTTGCAGGAATTCCTGTTTTAACGTCTTCGTTACTCCATATATTTTGATATGAACAAAAATAATCTCCTATAATTTCGCAGTTTTTAGCAGTATTACTGAATATTTCTGGTCTTGTATTGATTACAACGCCAGT
This sequence comes from Nanobdellota archaeon, assembly GCA_034722435.1. Taxonomy (GTDB): domain Archaea; phylum Nanobdellota; class Nanobdellia; order Woesearchaeales; family JAHWHD01; genus JAHWHD01. The sequence goes on from JAYENX010000028.1 coordinate 18,334, forward strand.
GTAACTACTATCACTTGCGTTACATATTTTAAATTTTTCTTCATTAGTAAATATTATATCTTGGTATTGTTCAGTTTCTTCTGAAAGAAGATCTAATCCGACTGTATGGTTTATATCGATAGGGATTGAGTCCCAACAACCTTTTTCGGAGCCTACCAAGAATTCTCCTGCATTTTGTGCAGGGTTTGGATCGTCGCCGCAACATGCGGAACCTGTCCATGCTTTACCTTCTAGTTGGTTACAGGTTAGTTTAAGTGCTTCGGGATTGCCAGAGTCAAGGTCTTCAATCCAGGTATGGAACTGACCTGAGCAATATCTTGTATGGTCATTTTTTACCATGAAATTATCAATTTCTATCATGCTAGTTCTTGATGGTTCTGTGGATATTTGTATACTTGAGATTTTCTCTTTATCGGATATTAAGTTGAGTGGTATGATAATATGGTTCCATTTATCAGGACGCCAGTAGTTTGGTACTGTATATTCATTTAAATTGAAACTTTTTACATTGTAGCCATTATTGTAGTAAATGAATAATTTAGATGGCGGTACGTAAATACCTGCTTCAAATTTGATGTCAAATTCAAAAGTATCAAACGCTTCCCAGTTTTTTATTCTTAAACTTGGTACAGAGTATCTTCCTTCAGAACTACTAGTTACTATGATTGGACCTTGCGTGTTTTCGTTAATTACACCTTGAACTTGCCAGATTGAGTCGGATCCGTCATTAATGTATGTATTACTTGTTCCAATTGCTGCAATTTTATCTCGGTGTTCAACAGCGTTTAAACATTTTCCTTGTGAACAACATTCAGTGATTCGAGTTCCATCTCCCAATTCAGTACATAGATATGCTGGTCCGTATTCAACAGGATATTCAAATCCTCCGCCTACAGGAAGGGTTTCATCAATTGTAAAACTTCTTGCTTCGGGACCTATGCTTGAAAGTTCATTTTCTGAATTGTCAATACATGCATAAAATACTCCTTTTACACCTGTTAAGAGATCTTCGTCGGTCGCTATAATATCGTGTTCATTATAAGGAAATATTCTTAGTTGGTTTCCAGATGTGAATGCAAAGTGCCATTTAGCTTCGTTAGGTACATCGTGACCTATTCCGCAAAGGTATTGATCAGCAACTCTTCCGTTGTTTTGTTCAGTAAGATCATCACCACAACATTTAGGTCCTGCTGAATCTATGGAGACTCCATCGATTGAGTCTAACCAACTTTCTTCGATAAAGTTAATACTTTTGTGATTTTCAATATAACATTCACATGCATCTTTATCTTGGTCCCAGTTTACGAAGTGTGCGTTGGTGATGTCTGTATTGGGACTAATTTGTGAGCTAAGTTGTTGATCAACCCATGCTTCATAAGCTGTTCTACAAGAACCTATGCAGACTCCACCTGGTGTTTGTTCAGATATTACCCCATCATTGAAGTTCCAATCACAGTCGCAGTCAAGGTCTTGATTTTCACATTCAGGATCGTCTACAGGACATTCATTATCTGGTGTACATGTTAAATCTTCTTCTTTTGGACATTGTGTTGGATGTTCTACTGCCCAACCTGTAGGGCATCCTCCATCAACATAAGTGTAACAGGCTCCAACCTCAACATCTTGCATGTTTGTGACACCAAAAGCTATTGACCATTGTCCTTCAGTAGAAGACCACATATTATTTGTTTCATCTTTAATGTTCGTTGTTATTTCAGTTTCTTCCCCTGACGTTAAGTCTAATTTTTGCTTTGTATAAGCAATGGTTCCATCTCTATTAATTAAGTTAAGATATGCATTTTCAGCTAAGCATAGAGTAGAAAATAGAATAAAACCTAAAATTAACAATAGGACTAACTTGTTTCGCATAATAACCCCTTTTTATATATTTTATTTATAAATATTAGAAAACTTATATATATAAATGTTACGATAAATATTGAGATGTTAGATTTAATCTGGTATTTCTTGCCAATGATTTTGTTTTTAGGAATTATTACTAGTTATCAAGATATTAAAATTGGTAAGATTAAGAATAAATGGGTTTTGTTAGGTTTAGTTTATGCGTTAGTTGTTAATTTAATTTTGATTTTTTATTTGAATTATACTTCAGGTATAAGGATACATTATGTTTATGAACTTTTTACTAATTTTATTTTTTCAGTTGTAGTTGGTTTTGGTTTATGGTATTTTGGTGTTTGGAGTGCCGCAGACGGGAAATTGTTTATTGCGTTTTCAGCTTTAGTTCCATTATCGGTGTATGCGCTTGGTTATCATGAATGGATTCCTTGTTTTACGTTGTTGTTAAACATCTTTTTGTTAAGCTTATTATTTTTGGTTTTGTTGATGTTTAGAAAAACTCAATTACATAATTTAAAAAGGGTTGTTCGTTATTTTAAGACTGAATTTTTCAATTTTTACAATCTTTTTGTTTCGATTCTTAGTATTTTCACAATTTCTTGGTTTGTCCAGATATTGTTTAGATTTGCAGATATTGATGATTACTTGCTTAATTTTTTTTTAGTTATAGTCTTAATGTCTGTACTTAATAAAAAAGGAAGAAAGTTTCTTTATGTTTCAATACCTGTATTGATAATTAGACTTTTTGTAGATAGGTCAGTATTTAGTTATGAATTTTTGTTACAGTTTATTATTATCATTTTTTTATGGAGAATCTTGCAAAGTTTTCTTTCTGGAAGCATCTCTAGGCTTGGGAAAGAGATATTTTCAAATGAGATTAAGCTTAAAGAGTTAAAGCCCGGTATGGTATTAAGCGATTCCATAATAAAAACTCGTAAATTAACACGGGTGGAGAGGTCTTTGATTGAAAAACAAATGTTAGTTACTGTTAAAAAAAATGATTATCATTATATTTTAGGTGGAAAAGGTTCGGATAATGCTTCTAAATTTATTGATCCTGAAGCTGAAGGACTTAGTGAAAAAGAAGTTGAAGAAATAAATGGTCTTGAATTTGATAAGATTAGAGTTAGTCAAACAATTCCTTTTGCACCTTTGATCTTTTTAGGTGTTTTATTAACTATTTTGCTGAATGGAAATGTTTTAATATCAGTAATTCTTGCTTTTTTTTGATGGTAGAATTAAGCAATTTAGATATTGACGAGAAAGAAGGCGTTTGTTATATTTCTATAAATCCTAAGATATATCCTTTGGATGTAATATCTTCAGCAGCTTATGTTTTTTTAGATAGGGCTTATTTAATTTTAGACGGAGATCCTGATAATGAGGTTGTTGTAGAGATGAGATCAAAATTTGGTGCCGATCTAAAGCAATTAGGTCTTGAATTTAATAATGAACTCTTAAATTATCTAGAATATTCAAAAAGGGCTGAGAAGTCTTTGCCTATAAGGACTGCCATTATGCAAAGAGCTTTATTAACCAATGATGTTGATAAAGTTGAATCTGAAAATGTCAGTTATCTTGAAGATCCGGAAAATATTGCAGTACTTTGGGAAGAGAAGCATGAGAAAGATGAATCTTGAAATAAAAAATAGTTCTGTTGTTATTAAATTAAATAAAGTTTTTTATAATTTTGATACTGTGAAGTCTTCATTAGAAGATTATTCTGAATTAATGGTTGCTGAAGTTAATTATGATGATGTCGATAATATAATACTTGAACTCATACCAAAAAATTTATCCCTTTTACCTCAAATTGGTCAAGAGTTCTGTAATTATGTTTTTGCTAAGATGAAGAATCAGCAGTTAATATAAAAATAGAAAAGATTATATATGAATTTTAGTTTGGTTCTATTATGGACGAAAATAATAAACCAGTACATTCAATATCTTTGTATAAAATTGCTTTAATCATTATTTTTATTATATTTATATTATTGGCAATTTACATTTTTTTACCTAAAGAAGTGGTCGAATCAGGAATTGAATCAGAACTAGAGGTTACTACATCTCCTGAATTTGTTGATTCTTTGGCTCAAGATATTAAAAAATTGGATGCTGAGTTAAATGTTTGTAAGTCTGATGATTTCATGAATAGGTGTAATGTTTTTAAGAATAAAGATGTAAGTATGTGTAATTCTATAAATAATCCTGCTAGGGCTTTAGGTTGTAAAGTGGATTATTTTATTACGATTGGTGCAATGAACAACAATTTGGAAGAATGTGATTTTATTGCAGATGTTGAATTCGGTACTTATTGTAGAGCTTTGATATCAGAAAATCTTGAATTATGTAATGATTTGCAAGATCAAAGCAATAAGGATATTTGTATTTCTATAATTTCTTTGATGAGCAATCTTGAAGCTGAACATACAGATTATTCTATAAATTATTATTATTATCTTAAAGCATTAAAAAGAAAGAGTGTTATAGAGTGTGATATGATTAGAGGATTTAATTCTGATGATTTTGAACTTATTAACCAGTGTAAATTAATTCTTGGTCAGAGTGTTGAGTGTACATCAAAAATAAAAGAGAGTTGTGAAGATGCTTATTATTATAAACTTGCATTATTGAAATCTAATGTTGATGATTGTGATTCTATAATTGATTCCAATTTAAAAGAAGATTGCAAGTTAGATGTAGAAGCAGGTATTACTTTTATTTAAGATGGATTTAGTAAAAAATTTTTTTAGAACTAGGAGAATTGATGATAATTATTTTCTTACTAATGATTATGGCGGTTATTGTATACTCAATGAAAAAGAGTATGGTGAGTTAAGATCAGGTAGTATTAGTGATGAGCTTAAACAGAGATTAAGAAATTCTCATATTCTTATAGATGAAAAAGATTTAGATAGATTGATTTCACTTACAAAAAAAAGATATTCATTTCTTATGCAAGGGACTTCTTTACATATCATCATTCCGACTTTACGGTGTAATATGAAATGTATTTATTGTCATGCTAGTTCTAGACCTGTTGATGATTTAAGTTGTAATATGGATGAAGAGATTGCGAAGAAGACCGTAGATTTTATTTTTCAATCTCCTGCAAAAGGGCTGTGTATTGAATTTCAGGGAGGTGAGCCTTTGCTTAATTGGCCTATCTTGAAATTTGTTGTTTCTTATGCTAAAGAGTTGAATAAATCACATAATAAAAATCTTTTATTTACTGTTGTGACTAATCTTTCTTTGATGGATGAAGATAAAATGAATTTTTTTATAGATGAAGGTGTGGATATTTGTACATCTCTTGATGGTCATAAAGAGTTACATGATAAGAACAGGCTTTTAGTTGGAGGCAGTAATTATGATCAAGTGTTATTTTGGCTGAAAAAAATAAATGAAGAATATTTAAAGAGAGGCATAAAAGAAAAACGTGTTCATGCACTCCCTACAATAACAAAAGAAAGTTTGAAATATTCTAGGCAGATAATTGATGAATATATTAAACTTGGATTGAAAGAGATACATATCAGATTTCTTAATAATTTAGGTGTTGCAAAGGATTCGTGGTTTAATATTAATTATAGTGTATATGATTTTATGAAATTTTGGATTGATTCTGTTGAATATATTAAAGAGTTGCAAAAGCAAGGAATTGAGATCAATGAGCGCATGGTTAAGATAATGTTTTCAAAGATTGAAACTGGTGAAGACCCTAATTATCTTGATTTAAGAAGTCCTTGTGGTGCTGCGATTGGGCAGTTAGCTTATAGTTATAATGGTGATATATTTACTTGCGATGAAGCACGTATGATTGGAAATAATGATCTGTTTCTTTTAGGGAATGTTAAATTTAGCAAGTATTCGGATATTGTAACTTGTGATAAAGCTTGCGCAACTGTAAACTCTTCAATAAATGATCAGTATATATGTGATACTTGTGCTTATAAGCCATACTGTGGACTTTGTCCTGTTTGTGCTTATGCTGAGCAAGGAACAATAATAACTAAAGTTTCTGATTCAAGTAGATGTAAGATATTTAAGCAACAGTTTGATTGGGTTATCAAAGAAAAGTTTATAAACCTAAAAATCTCTAAATAGTTAAATGGCAGTTTTTCCTAAAATAAAGAGAAAAGTGAATTCTTTTTTACGTAATGAGGAAGGTAAAATTAGTAAAGAAAAGATTATCAAAGCTGGTGTTTTATTAAGTATTGTTGCAATTGGAACAGCGAAATCTGCTAAAGCAGATTGTGTCAGTTCACTTAATGCCAATACTGGAGGAACACATACAAATCATTGTAACAGTCCTGTTGATGTTGTATACGATTCTGCTGCTATTACTGCTACAGGCACTCATGGTCATGCGACACATAGTAATCATGCTAGTCATGGAAGTCATGGTCACGGTGGTGCTTCTTGAAGTAAAATGAGTCAAAATAAAATAGAATTTAATTTTTTTGATGAATCTTTTCTCTTGTATCTTAAAACTTCAATTGATTTTGATAATATTGTTAAACTAAATTCGCAAACTTTTTTGGTATTAAAAGATTTTAAAAAATATATTGCTAAATTTATATATGGAAATCAATTGAAAATTGATGTTGATTCTGTAGTTAATTTTATTGACGCTTATAATGAACTGAATGTTAATACTCCAAAGATTGTTGAATTTAAAGAAGAAAATAATTTTTATTTTTTTTTAGTTGAATTTATTGAAGGCGTTTCTATGAAATCTAATGAGAAATATGATTTTATTAATCTTTCCAGGGTTAAGTTACTTGCAAAATCATTAGCTGATTTTCATGAACCTTGTTTGATGATGGGGGAATATGGATTACAGACAATAATACATGGGGATTTGAATATTGGTAATATTTTAAGATCTAATTCCAGATATTATTTTATAGATAATGTGATTAATTTAATGAAATTTTCAGAAAAACTTTATCAAGACCCTGCTTTAGATGTTGCAAAGATTATTTTGAGTTTAAGAGAATCTTGTTTCTGGAAACCTTCCTTTGAAAATAAATTTATCTTAGAATATATTAATCATTTGAGTGTTGGAGTAATTTATGATGCTTTTTTCAGAAAAGTTATTTCTTTAATAAAAGAATCAGAAATGCAATTGAAAAATCCTAAACTACTTTTGTCTCATGCATCTTTTCAGTTAACTTCTGATTGTAATCTTAATTGTAAATATTGTTATCAACATGAAAAATCTGGAAAAAGTATGAGTTTTGATGAATTTACTAATGCATTTTCTAAATTATTGGGCTTTTTGAATAAAAATGTTGAGTTTGTATTTACTGGTGGAGAACCGCTTTTGAACTTTGACCTTTTAAAAGAGGCAGTGAATAGTATTAAAACAGTTAAAGAGTTAAATCCGCAGTTTAAGATATTGACTAATGGTCTTTTGTTGAATTCTGAAATAATTTCTTTTTTAAAAGAGAATGAATTTTTAGTTGCGATAAGTATTGATGGTGATAAGAGTAATGTTTTTAGAATATGTGATGAGCTAAAGTTACAATTAGAGTTAGAAAATAGTGTAAAATTGCTTGTTAGTAGTGGTTGTAATTATTATGCTCGTATGACTATTCATCCTACGAGTGCGAAATTTTTATATGATGATTTTAAGTATTTGAAGTCTTTAGGTGTTAAGAAGTTTGCGATTGAACCTTGTTTGAATTCAGGTATTTTTTGGGGTGAACATTCTGAAGACTTTTTGAGTAATTATAGAAAGATAGTGGAAAATTTAGCTCTTGATTTTAATACTGATTCTGAATTGTTTTTTAGAGATTTAAATTTTTTTGATACTAAAATTTTAGAATCTACGAATCCTGCAGAAGAATTTTATTGTGCAAATTGTTCGGATACTGTGTTTGTATCTGCTGAAGGGGGAATATATTTTGCTGAGTGCGGTATGGGTGCTTATTTTAAGAAAAAAAAATATTTTATTGGCGATTTATTAGGTGGTCTTGACTATGATCTAATTAATAAATCTAGATCGGAGCTAATTCAGAAATTTCAGATAAATGATCAAGAGATATATTGTGGTAAACCTTGTCTAAGTTGTAATGTAGTAACTGGAGAAAAATTAGGTGATCAAGAATTTTTAGATCTTTATAAATTAAATCAAAAAAGATATGCTGTTGCTAGGGATGTTTATGAGAAAATTAAGGTCTAAAACTTATAAGTTTGCAATCGAGTTTTTTATTGTTAGGTAATTCAAATAAGATGTCTTGATATTTCATGATATAAAAATTGTTATTTTTAATCATAGTTACATTTCCTTTCATTAAAGCGTTGATCATGTTTGAGTTGAGTCCTCTTATAATTAAATTTTCGAAATTGTAATTTATTTTTTCATCATTAAATCTATTTGGAAAAACTATTTTGTTTTTTCTTGATCCAAATAAAATAATGTCTGTATTTATGTCTTTGTTGATTAAATTATGGTTCTCTACAGAATTTAGTAATTCTTTTGCATATCTTTTACTTTTGTCACATTCATATGAACAAGGAAAGTGTGATATTAGTCTGTTTCTTGACAAGTTGTTGATTAAACTACTGAATTTTTTGGAGTTTTTTATTGATTCAATTACAAATTTGGATTCTTTGGAGATTTCGCTTAATAGTTTGTTTATTACTATTTTTATGTAGAATTCAACGCAGCATTTTGGATAGCCGAGAAGTTCTCCCAACCTTCTTTGTGATTCTTTATGATTTTCTATGAATTCATTTAATTTGTTGTAGTTTGTTTTGGTTTCGTTGTTTAAAGGTTTGTTAATTAACAGATCATATTTTTTTGCCTTTACTATAGAATCTTTATTTTTTGAGAAGTAAAGAAAATATATATATCTTTTTTTGTCAAAAAGAAATGAATATGAGAACTTATTTTTTTTATAAGATTTAATTATTTCAGGAATTTCTGATGCAAGGATCTCATTTCTTCCAACAGTTTTTATTCCTAACTTTACAGCTTCAATTTCATGATTGAATTTTTCCAAATTCATCATCTCCATATTCTTCTATGTATGTTTTCCATATCCCTGAACAGTTATATTTTAATTTACAGTGCTCACATTTATTAGTAAATGTTATTCTCTTAGGATTTGTTGATAAGTTTTTTAAGAATTTATATTGTTTTTCTTGAAACAAACAAGGTGGAATATGATAAATTTTTATGTTGAATTTATCGGAGTATTTTTCAATTATAATGTTGATGATATTAATCATTTCGTTATACTTAACACTTAAAATATCAATTTTTTTTTTAGCATTTCCCGTAATGTCTGCAGGAAAAATTACTACGTTATTTATTGTAGGTATTTCTTTTTCAAATATTTCAAATATTTTTGGAATTTCTTTATAGTTTAATTTATGTAATATGATTCTCACTTCTACATTTATATTATAATTGAGTGAATTTTTGATACCATTTAATGTTTGTCTAAATGATCCTTTTACTTGTGTAATTCGATCATGAATTGTTTCTGAGCCATGTATCTCTGTTATTATTTTAAATATTGAAGATTTGGTAATTTTTTTGACATATTTTTTGTAGAACATCATCCTTCCATTAGTGATTAGTTTGATTTCCGATTTAGGACTTACTTTGTGTATATACTCAACAATTTCAAATAAATCTCTTCTTAATGTGGGTTCCCCTCCTGTAATGTAAAAATCTTTATCGTCCATATTTTTATCTATTAATTTTTTAATATTTTTAATAGGAGGTTCTGGACCTATAGATTTTGGATAAATGCACATTAAGCATCTATTATTGCAATTTCTTCCAATATCAATATTCATTTTTTAATGGGGTGAAATTCAGAAATGCCTTTTCTTTCAGGATATTGCTTCCACGGACCCTCACAAATGTTATCGTATTTACATTCTTTGCAAAAATCAAATTTCATTTTTGCTTCTAGTCTTCCTTGCTTGCTAAAATCAACTTTGCCATAAGATATTGCATTAATTTCGGTATCAGGCATTACGTTTTCAGATATAGATTCTTGGTAACCTTCGAGTAAACAATATGGAATTCCTTCGATCATGGCAGGTATACCTGAATTTTTACCTATATTTACACCTTTTTTAATATATTTTGCAGCTTCAGATATGTTTGGAACTATTTCGTTAAAGTTTTTTTCAGCGTTACCTAATGCGTGCACAAAAGCGAATTGGAATTGGTCGACTTTGAGTTCAATAAATATTTTTGCGAGTTCTGGTAAATTTTTGTAATTTTCTTTTACAACAACTGTGTTTGTGATTACGTTTTGATTGAGTTTTTTTAGATTTTTTATACCTTTTACAACTTGATTAAAAGCCCCTTTTGCATTTGTAAGTTTATCATGTATTTTTGAATTATGTCCGTGTAATGCTAATGCAAATACATTCGCTCCTGCTTTAATCATTTTTTTACAGAAATCTTCATAACAAAACATTCTTCCATTAGTTTGTATTTGTATTACTTTGTATTTAAGTTCTTTTGCATAAGACACAATCTCAAGAATGTCTTTTCTAATCGTCACTTCGCCACCAGTAAAAACAACTTCGTCACATGTTTTTTTTGATTCTTTTAGACAATTTTTAATTTCTTCAGTTGTTCTTGTACCTAATTTTCTTTCGTGTGCAACAACACAAAATTTGCAATTATTATTACAACTGAATCCGCATTTAAGGTCTACTCTTTTCATATAGAAAAATGCTTATAATATGTATATAAATCTTGTGAAATCCTTTAAATGTTTGAATTTCATTTATATATGCTTTAAAATAATTAATATTGATTTTTAGAATTTCAATTATGCTCAAGAACTGCTATTTATTATCTTTATTTTTTTGTTGTCTATAAAGGTAGTTATTGATATATCAATCGATAATCTTAATGCCTTTAATGCCTGATTTTTTGAAGTCTATGTTATTTTTAATTTTGTTTAAAATTAAATTTGTACAGGTTTTAGATTGTTGTGTGTCCATTCCAAGGACTGTACTTAGAGATGTAAGATCTTTAGGGTTTCGCATATTCATTGGATTATCTGTTAATGATGCTATTGCTATTGGAACTTTATATTTTTTACAGAGTTTGATATTTTGCATCATTCTTCCTATAATTTTAATTTTGTTTCGAGAACTAAGAAGTAAATTAAAGTTTAATGCTATGATTGTATAATTTTTTTTGGCTAGTTTGCAATATACTTGGTTTAATCCTGAGTTTCTGAAGTATATGAAATCTGGATGTGTTCCGTCTTCTAATGAAAAAATCATATCTGGTTTTCCTTGTTCAAATGTTGATCTGTTTTTTTCTGAATTTTTAACTATGACTAAATCAGTAAGTTTTCTTGCTTCTTGAATTTTATTAGGTTTGGAAATTATTCCGTAATGGATTTTTATATTTTTATTTTCAATCTTTTTTATTTTTTTGAAATCTTTCAAATTATAGATGAAACATAAATTCGAATAATCTAACTTAATTGCTACTTTGATGAATTCTTTCTCGTTTTCTTTAGGAAATACTATATCTATCATTTTTTATTATTTTTTAACTAATTCTAATAGTTGACAAGTTTTGCATAAATTTCCTCGTGCAGGTTCTCCGCAATTAGTGCATGTTTTAATTTTTTCATTTGTTTTATAATGTTTTCTTAACTTTTGACGTGATCTAAGGAAATTGTTCATGATGTTGATTTTTATATCTTTGTCTTTTTTTTCTAATACGTTGAGCATTTTTTTAATAGAATTTCTATACGATTCTGCTGAGCAAGGGCAGTCTGTGTATACTACATTGAATTTATGAAGTTTTGAGTATTGGGCAATTTCGTCTTCAGATATTAAATAAAGTGGTTTAATTCTTGGAACAAATCTTTTGTCTTTAATTAGACCTGACATAGGTCCCATCCTTGCAGACATTTTTGGATTACCGCGAAAGAAGTTCATCATGATTGCTTGTACTTCATCATCCATATTGTGGCCAAGAGCAACTTTAGAAGCTTTCATATCTCTGCAGAATTTGTTAACTAAATATCTTCGTAAAACTCCACAAACTGTGCATGAATTAATTTTAATACCTTTATTTCTTAATAAGGAAGTTAAATAACATAAGGAGTGACCAAATTCTTGTTTAAATGAAACATGGTGAAGTTTGATTTTGTATTTTTCACAGAATTTAATGCAATTTTCAAGATTGGTTTTTGAATAATTTCCAATAAATGCATTGATTGTTATGGCCTGAATTTTATATCCTAATTTATGTAAAATGTATGCTAGAACAGTTGAATCTTTTCCGCCTGAAACTGCAACTAGTGTTAGATCTTTTTTATTGATCAATTTGAATTCTTCTATTGTTTTTTTAACTTTATTCTCAATATATTTTATGAAATGATCTTTACAGTATATTGAATCTTTAATGGCATTTTTTTTACAAGATTTACATTTCATGTGTCTTTTTATTCTTAAGTTATTTAAAAAGATATGTGTATAATAGATATATTTTAGTATATAAACTTTTTAAAATATCTTGTTGTATTTATTATATTATGGATGAAAAAACTTTGTTAATGTTTCCTGAATCGAGGTATGTATATAGTGTTACTGCCGCTATTTTTCAATTTATTTGTAATCATGTTTTAAACCGAAAACTAGAGGGTTTAGAAAATATACCTAGTAAAGGTCCAGCTATTATCTGTCCTAATCATCAGTTTTACAAGGATTTGGGAATTGTTGGTGCAACTTTTTGGAAGGAAGGTGTGGATTTGCATTATTTTGCAAAAAAGTCACTTTTTCAGTATGGTGCACAGATTCCTTTGAGACTTCATAGTGCTTTTCCTTATGCGAGGAGGCGCCCTAATCAAGCTAGTTATAATCATTTAGAAGGGTTACTGGATGATAATCAGTTTGTGCTTATATTTCCGCAGGCTACGCGCGTTAAGGAAGAGATTGGAAAAGCCAGATTTGATGTTGTGAAAAAAGTTGTTCTTCCGTATGAAGATGAGAGGCGAAAGCGAGAGCCTGACTTTGAAATTCCTTTTATACCTGTTGGTTTAAATTATGATGACGCTTCTGAATTGAGACATTGGTTGCCTTGGAATCTTGGTGTTAAGGTGAGTGTTGGTGAATCCATTTATTCTGATAAAAATATAATTGATTTTCGAATTTACGATGATGACGAGGGAGAAAAAATTAAGAAAAGAGATTATAGGTCTCGTAAAGATGATTTGGCAGAAAGGATTTTGGGTTCTTTAGTGGAATTAAGTGGATTGCCTCGATATAAATCAGAGCGTTGATAATTTTTCTTTAATTTCTTCTTTTGAATAAGCAATTAATGGTCTTAAGATTAAACCTTTAAATTCATAATTTTTTAAACTTTTTAATGTGTCATTGACGATTAAAGCTTTTTTATTATCTAATTCTTTAAGACTTTTGATTATTTTTAATTCGGTGTTTTGATTGTTATATTTATTTAGTAAGTTTATATCATATTTTTTAAAAGCTATGGGAATTATATTACATCCTCTTCGCATTATTAGCCATGATGTGAGGAGTGATGATTCGTCTTCAATAAGTGTATAGACTTCACCTTCAATTCCAAGAGGAAGACCTCCAAAAGTTTTAATTCTTTTATTGAAAATGTATGCTTTTTTGTTAACGAGTTCAATTCCTATTTCTGATTCAAAATTTTTGAGTTTAACTTTTTTATTAGTTTTTTCAACAATAAATGCGCCAATTTCTCTATCTACAAAGTTAGAACGTAGTTCTATTCTTTTATCAATACGTTTTGTAGTGACTCTAAAGTTTTCTTTAATTTTTTTTAAGAAGTATTTTTCAATTGTTTCACAAATATCTTTTATTTCGGCTTTACATTCAATTGCTGGGCTGATGCTTACAAGTCCGAATACATTTTTCAAAATTGAACAATCATCATCAGAGAATATTATGATTCTCCCTCTAGGTTTGAGAATTTTGGTGTGGTTAAGTTTGTTATTTCTAAGAAAAGATTTCATGTTGTTAATTAACTTTTTCTCAAATAAATGTCTATTTTTCCCTTTAAGAGCTAACTCTCCGTATCTGATTAACCAAGAATTCATTTTTTTGTTTTATAATCCTTTATAGCTTTTTTTAAAGCGTCTGCTGCCAGGTTTGAACAATGTTCTTTAATGGATGGGAGTCCGTCTAAAGCCTCACTAACATCTCCTCTTGAGATTTTTTCTGCGTCGTCAACGGATTTTCCTTTTGCAAGTTCGGTTATCATTGAAGATGTTGCAATGGCGGATGCACAACCGAAAGTTTTGAATTTTATGTCTTTTATTTTGTTATCTTTAACTTTGATGGTTATTCTCATGACGTCGCCACAGGTAGGGTTGCCTACTTCGCCAGTTCCATCTGCATTTTTTATTTCTCCCGCATTTCGCGGGTTTTTGAAATGTTCCATTACTTTTTTTGAATATTCCATTTTTAATTACCTCTTGGCCATAAAGGACTTAGTTCTCTTAAATTTGCAACAATTTCTTTTATATTTTTAATTGCATAATCAATATCTTTTTCTGTTGTGTATTTACTTAGTGTTAGTCTTAAGGATCCGTGTGCTGTTTCTGCGGGTAATCCGATAGCAAGTAGAACATGACTTGGTTTTAGTTCATGAGAACTGCATGCAGAACCTGTTGATGCTGCAATACTTTTATTGTCTAGATGTAATAGTAGAGATTCTCCTTCAATATATTTGAAGCAAAAGTTTACATTGTTAACCAATCTTTTTTCTTCATGACCGTTAAGTATTGATTCAGGAATTGTTTTTAATTCTTTGATAAGTTTGTTTCTTAATATTTTCATCTTGTTAAGTTCGTTATTATTTGATACTGTGACAGCTTTAGCTAATCCAATTATACCTGGAACGTTTTCAGTTCCTGGGCGTAGACCTGATTCGTGGCTTCCGCCGTTGATTAGCGGGCAGATGTGGATGTCTTGTTTTTTGTAAAGAAAACCTATCCCTTTTGGGCCATGAATTTTGTGGCTTGAAAACGAGGCCATATCAATGTCCATGTCTTTAACATCAATATTTTCTTTTGTATAACTTTGTACAGCATCAGTGTGAAATATAACTTTGTTTTCATGACAGATTTTTGCAATTTTTTTTATTGGTTGGATTGTTCCTATTTCGTTGTTAGCGTGCATGATTGATACAAGAACTGTGTCTTGTGTAATTGATTCTTTTAATTGTTCGATATTGATAAGTCCATCTTTATCAACGTCAAGGTAAGTAACTTTTATTCCTTGTTTTTCTAGACATTTACATGTGTTAAGAACTGCGGGATGTTCTATTTTTGAAGTTATCATGTGTTTGTTTTTTCCTGCTATACAATGTTCCATGATTCCTTTAATTGCTAGATTGTCTGATTCGGTGCCTCCTGAAGTGAAGATGATTTCTTTTGGTTCTGCGTTAATTGATTTTGCAATATTTTTTCTTGCTTCTTCAATTGCTTTTTTTGCTTCTCTGCCTAATTTATGTAATGAAGATGCATTACCATAATTTTTAGTGAAATATTCGTGCATAGATTCTATCACTCGAGAATCAACTTTGGTGGTTGCACCATTATCAAGATATACTGTTTCCATTTTTAATCACCTATACATATGCCGCAGCAATGATCTATATCTGCGTATTTTTTGTGTATCTTACAAAGTGTTTTGTTGTTTCTGATAGCTTTGCAAAGATCTTGGATTTCTTTGATAACGCAGCTTTTATGTTCAACAATGTCTTTTGCACTTTTTGTAATCATTTTTTTTGTTTTTATATCAAAATTAATATTCTTTCCTCTTTTCGAATGTATATATTGGGATACTGCTGATTCTCTTAGTCCTAATTTTTGAGCAATAATTCTTTGACTTAGTCCTAATTTTTTCATAGCTTTTGTAAGTTCTTTTCTTATTGCAGGAATTACGTACCATACTTCTATTTCTTGAGGTAGGGAATTTTTCATAAGACTTAACGATTGTGAAGTTATATTTAAAGCTTATGATTTCTTGTTCAATATTATTTATAATTTGATAGATAACTTTTAAAAAGGACTGTTAATAAGATGTTTGAATGGATTATAAAATTAAGCCTTGTAAAACTAAAGCGGCATTTTCAGTTAAACCTGATCAAAAACTGAGATTAGATTTTAATAAAATTAAGGAACGATTTGAAGTTATTTTAGATAATCCTATAGCTCTTGTTATAAAAATTAAGGGTGTAGAGATTGTTGTTCATGATTATGGTGAGATGTTGTTTAAAACTTTGAAGAATGTTCAACAAATTACTGAGATTGTTGATGAAATTTACGAGGTTGGGTTATGAAAAATTTGAAAGGTTTATTGCTTTTGTCTGGTGGTATAGATAGTCCTGTTGCTGGACATTTAATTAGGAAGAAAGGTGTTGATGTTATTGGACTTCATTTTGATAATCGGCCATTTACAGAGGGTAAAGCGTTAGAACTTGCAAAACGATTGGCAATTAAGATTGGGATAAATAAACTTTATATTGTTAATTATGGGGAATTAAAATCAGATATTGTTAAGAATTGTAAAAGAAGGTATACTTGTGTTTTATGTAGAAGGTTGATGTTTAGGATTGCGGGGAAAATTGCAGAAAAAGAGAATTGTGATTTTTTAATAACCGGAGAAAATCTTGGACAAGTAGCTTCACAAACTTTATCTAATATGATTTCTGAACATTCTTCAATTTCAATTCCTGTTTTAAGACCTTTATTGTGTAATGATAAACAAGAAATAATTGAGGTTGCAAGACAAATTGATACTTATGATATTTCTATAGAGCCTAGTATTTGTTGTACGCTAGTTCCCAAGAGTCCTGCTACTTCATCAACTGTTCGGGCAATTGAAAATGAAGAAAATAATTTAAATTTTGAAGAACTTCTTAAAAATGCGGTAGAAACAGTTCAAATAGAGTTATTTGACCGTTAAGTTTATAAACTTAATATTATATTTCTTTATAAATATTCCGTATAATAATATATAGGTATATTCATGAAAAAAAGAGGGATTTTGGGTTTAGTATTAGTTATTTCTATAATTGCAGTTATCTTTTTTGTAAAGGCTCAAGCTCCTACTGGAATATGTTATACAACATTACCTGGTGATGCTTGTGCTTTTGTAGTTGATAGTTGTGCTGAATTTGGGTCACAGGGTGCAATATATGAAGCAGGGGGAAATGAGGTTTATGCTGAGTGTGTTGAAAGTTTAGGTTGTTGTTGTTACGGGGAGATTGAAGGTGCAATTTTATCTTCCGAGGTTTGTATTCCTGAATATATTGATAATAGGACTTTTGATGCAACAATTACTAATTCTCAAACTTGTGCTTTTGTATGTCGTGGAGAAGTTCCTCTTTGTGAATCTAATCAATGTGGGCAACCTAATACTGCGTTTCCTTGTATGTGTGGTACGACCGAAATTGCAGAAACAAATCCTTTTTGTTGTGCGGCGGGTGATACTGGTTATTTGACTAAAGATAGTTGTTTATTTCAAGATGATAGCGCGTGTAAGCAAGAGACTTTTAAGATTTCAGGAATTATTTCTGATGAAACAGGTCAAGCTCTAGAGGGCGTTAGGGTTACAACAGGTACTGTAGATTTTATAACTGCTGCGGATGGTGTTTATGTTTTAACTCTTCTTCCTCCTGGAGGTTATACGGTTGCTGCGACTAAAACAGGTCATATTACAAATCAGTCTATTGTTGTAATAACTAATGATAATATAACTGTGAATTTAGCTCTTGAGACTGTGTTGGAAGAGTTAGATTCTGATGGTGATGGTTTGAATGATGCTGAAGATGTTTGTCCTTTTGAGGCGGCAATTAAACTTAATACTGATCCTTTGTATACTGATTTTGAAAATTTAGCTTCTGGTTTTTGTGGTGATTCTATAGATAATGATTGTGATGGTGAAATAGATTGTCAAGATTCGGGGTGTATTGCAACAGATCCTGCTTGTGCGCAAGAGTTTTGCGGTGATGCTTTTGTTTCTGGAGTTGAAGAGTGTGATATTGTATATGGTTTAGATGGAGTTATGAGAGGGGATGATTCTGCTTGTCCTGGAAGATGTAATATGACTGGTACAAAGTCTTGTAGGTGTGAGCCAATTTGTGGTGATAATTTATGGATGGATCTTGAGATTTGTGAAGTTGTTGATGAAGAGGTTTGGGGATGTCCTGATTCTAGTTTAGGCTGTTGGAGGCCTGGCGAGGGAAGTACAGATTGTACATGTAAACCTGCAAGTATTTGTGGTGATCATATAATCTCTGGAAATGAAGAATGCGATTTTGATATATTCACAGATTTCGGGTTTAATGCTTCGGGAGATGCAGTTGAATGTATTAGGCCTGGCGAGTCTCGAGAGTGTCATGTGAAATCATGGTCTTGTGGTGATGGTGTGATACATCCTTATTTTGAGCAGTGTGAAGATGGCGTTGTAGGCAGTCAATGTAGTGATGCTGAATGTAATGATATTACTTGTAAATGTCCGCCTGGTTGTACTGCTGAGCAATATACTGCTGATTTAGATATTTTATTAATGCCTGCTAGTTATAATGTATCTCTTAATTGGGATTCTGTTTGTTTACCATCTTCTTATACAGTATATAGAAATGGTGAAGTAATTTTACAATCTTCGCAAGTGAAAGAGTTTATTGATGATTCGCCAAAAGATTCGGGAACTCTTTATTGTTATCAGGTTAAATCTTATTATACCATTGATGGAATTCCTGGATCGCGAGTTTCTTCACCTCTTGAATGTATAACGACTGGAGATGATATTTGTTCTCAAGAAACTTCTGATCAATTTTGTAATGGTAATACACGAGTAAGGTGCGGAGATGATAATAGGTTAGAAGATATTGAGAATTGTGATACTAAAGAGAAGATTACAGATGAAACTTATGTTTGTACTGGTCCCGATAATGATGATCTTACTGAGTGTCAATTTCAGAGTAAGTGTGATGAGTGTAATGATGTTTTAGGTTTATTTTGGAGGCAGGGTCGGACAAAGATTTTTGATATTTTATTTCCTTGTGAAAATATTGTGACTTGTTATACTGATTTTAGTGATACTTCTGTTGATAAATATTATTCGTGTACTGATGTGAATACTTGTTATGATTATAGATCGAAAGATGCTTGCCAACAAAATAGGTGTACTACTGAAATGGATGCTAATCCTTTTGGTTGTGAGTGGTTAGAGTCGAGTTATAATGAAACGGGGCATGGAGTTTGTAGACCTATTGATTCTACTAAACATGATTGTTCAAGATGTAATGAACCTTATAATGCTATTTTTGGAGATTGTAATAGAGAAATTTGTGGTTTATATGGTAATTGTTATTATGATTATATACCTTTAAATCAAGAGTATGCTTGTAGAAGTATGTCGGAGATTGATTGCGAGGATTATGATACTTCTGAGGATTGTTCAGGTGGAACTAATGTAGTTGTTGATGTAGATTATGATTATATGTTTTATGACCCTAATATTCCACCTCCTCCTGCTGAGTGTATGTCTGAGATAAGTTATCTTTTTCCTTCGCCTTGTGTAAATCAAAAAATATATGGAACTAATGAAATTTTACAGAGAAGTGATGATTTTTTTGGTTTTGGTTTGTGTGAATGGGAAAATGGTGGATGTTTTAAAGATGCGGATAATAAAACAAATATAGGTAGGACAAGTGAAGGTGTTGATTTAGGTGATTGTTTTGTTGATCATGTTTGTAGGCACGATTTTGAACCTCCTATGACTTTATTTGATATTCCTCCTGTTGCAGGAAAGAATTTTGTTTTGGATTATTTTGTATCTGATAATATTTTCGAGTCGCAGGATATTGTGACTTATTATACAATTGTTCCAAAGAATGTTGTTGAGTATCCTATGACTCGGGCTTCGGCAGGACAAATTAGTTTGAATGATGGGAATGTTACTGTATCTAATGATTATACTATTTATTATTTTTCTGAAGATAAGTCTCATAATTTAGAACAGGTGAAATCGTTTGATCTTTTTATTGATACGCAACCTCCTGAAATTTCTATTGAGACAATTGAAGAACCTTTTGTAGTTGGTGGTGTATATTATACTAATCTTACTATAGTATTAAATGCAAATGATGATACTTTTCCTAACTCTACGTGTATGGCGAATTTAACTTCGGGAGGTCAAGTGATTCCTAATGGTTTTTGGCTTGACCGTGATGTGGGGGAAGTTTTTTCTAATAAGTTTTTAGCTCTTCCTGATGGTGATTATATTTTGGAATATTGGTGTAGTGATGCGGTTGGTAATTCGATACAAGGTACTAATTTAACCACTATTGATGCAGATATAAGTATAACAGACCCTTTACCTTTTGGTCCTATTAATATTAAAACAGGAATTGAGATTTCAGTAAAGACTGAAGAAGATGCAGAGTGTAGATATTCTTCAACACCTGTGCCTTTAGGCTTTACATTAACTGCTGATCAGTTTGCAGAAATGACCACTTTTACAGAAAAAGCACCAGATGGTAAATTTCATAGAACTCCTGGAATTGAAATATTAGGTCCTGATAATATTAGTGTGATGTATTATGTAAGATGTAAGTTTCCTGATGGAACTTTTAGAGGGACTGCTTCAGATAATATTAAGTTTGCAGTTGATCTTCAACCTCCTGTAGTTTCTTTAAAAGTTAATAATGATGATTTACAGCAATGGTATGTTACTACTCCAATTAATGTTGAAATAAAATGTAAAGATCCAGAGATTAAAGTTGATGGAATACCTGTGCAATTTGATAATTGTAATGTATTTTATTGTGAACAGAGTGAAACTTGTACGCCTTTGAATAGAGGAGTATCCACTTATTCTTTTGACTTTGCTGCTGAGAATCAAATGGTTGAAAAACCTATTAGGTATTTTGCAATGGATGATGGTAATAATGCTGGAGAAATTATATCTGAAACTTTAAGGATTGATAGGATAAGGCCTGAGTATACTGTTGAAATAAGAACTATATTTGGTGAAATTGTTGATTTATTAACCTTTGGTGATTATTTTGTGGCTATTTATCCTTCTGAAAATATGTCTCAAGTTGATACTTTGAGATTTGATACTCTTACTTCTGGTAAATCTTCTTCATTGGTGCCAGGACAATTTACTTCTGAAGTGTGGGGCGGATGGATAAATCTCAGACCTGATAATTTTTCGAATGTTGAAGATAATGCTAGTTTTAGTATCTTTGGATTAGATGAACACGGATTAGGTGGTAGCTTTATTATAGATGGAAAGGATTTTTATATTGATACTAAAGTTCCTGATAAACCTGTTTTGGAACCTGGCGTTGAGACTTATGCTCATTTAGTGAATGGTGTATATTATACTAATCAAGATTCATTATTTGTTTCAGGTTATACTGGGGAGAGTTCTTTGAATATTTCATTTTATAAGGATAATGAATATGGAGAAAATAAACCGAGACATGTTTATACTCAAATTTTGAATCCTGTTGTTGATGTTCTTACTGTCTCTTCAGGTTCAAAAGGTCAGGCAATTATAACTTTTATTGGTGATGTATCTGATAATGTTTCAGTTGGGGATTATTTGGAGTTTAATCATTATAGAAAAAATTATCCTAATTGGAAAAATTATTATGAAGTTGTTAATGTACAATTAGAAGCTCCTAATACTGCAGTTACATTAGAAGTTTCTCTTGAAGAGAATGTAGATACTGGTAGTTTAGCGAATGTCTATAAGAGTGCGTATCCTTCAAACTGGTTTAAGCAACAGACTGTATTAACCGACTCTGTAGATATCCCTGGATTAGGGGTTGTTAATATTGCAACAGGACTTATTAATATTTCAATTGATGCGAAAGATAAAGCTTTGAATCCTTCAGAGTCTGTTTCATTTTCTTTACTTTGGGATAAGATTGCGCCCGAGTTTTTTGAGACAGGGCCTAGAGATGGTTGGGTAATTAATGATAATCGAACTTCAGTGTTTGTTAAAGTTCGTGAACTTTTAGAAGGGTCAGGTATTGATAATTCGTCATTAGATTTTAGGTTATCAAATGATAGGGTTGGACCAGTTGCATTTTCAGAAGAATGTTTAGAGTATGAATGTATTAATTTCGTTTATAATTCTGATGGTAGATTGGTTTTGTCAGAGGATGTCCATCAAGTTAATGTAAGTATTAAGGATGTAGCAGGAAATAAGATTGATGT
>JAYENX010000029.1:0-13836 GCA_034722435.1 Nanobdellota archaeon
ATTCTTTATGTAGTTCTAGCCAGAAATTGGAATGTTCAAATATCATGCCGTCCATGTCAAAGCAGATTAGTTTTGTCATAAGTTTTTGTTTTTTAGAGAGTTTATATAGTTTATTAATATCTTCTAATTACCTTTAAATAATTTACATATGTTCTATATATAATATGAGAAAAACTTTGTTAGCTGCTATTGCATTTACATTATTAGGTGCTACAGCGTTCGCACAGGGTAGTATTGTTTCAACTGTTCCCACTACGGTTTCTATTTCTACTTCTGTTTTTACTACATCTACAAAAGTTGATGTTAAAAGGGATAAATTGAAAGATGGATTAAAAGATGCTTTGCAGAGTGTGTGTAAAGTGTATCGTACCAATTTAATAGAGGGTGGTGCTTACAGGTATCATCTGGTTGCTAAAAGAGGTGTAGTAAAGTACGACCTTATTTGTTGGTCGAAAGATAAAACTAAGATCGACAATTCTAAGCTCATTGTTAGTACTGCTTACAGATCGAACTCTGAAATAGGTTTTGAGTATGCTCCTTTGTTTAAATATTTTGATAAAGGTGCGAATGCAAAGTGTGAAACTTTTAGAAGGGCGGGTTCAGGTTTTATGGAAGAATATGAATCTAATAAACGAATTAAAAAGTGTTATAGAGGAGATCTTCATAATGCGTTACTTATTCTAGGATTACACAATTCGTCCAAGTAAATCTGCTTTTGTTATTATTCCCACTATTTTACCTTTTTTTGTTACTAAAAGCATGGGGAAATGTTTTAATAATGAAGATGCTACTTTTTGTGATGTTGTTATAGGTATAGACGGTGGGGGTTCTTTCATCACATCTTTTACAGTCAATTGAGTTATCTTTGAAGGGTTTTCAATTGAAGATATTTTTTCAAGAATGCTTGATTCGCTTACCAAACCTATTGTAATATTATTTTCTATAACGGGGAGTTGTGAGATGTTAAGTTTTCTTATTTTTTTGATGACATCTTTAATTTTGCAAGCAGATTTGACAGATGTGATTCTTTTGCACATGAAATCTTTTATTTTTATTTCTTGTTTTTTGTCAAGAAGTTCGAGAGTGTTAAAAATTTGTTTAGCTTTAGTATACGCTGGGTCGATTCTGCCCGCCTCAATCTTTGCAATTAATGATTGAGATACGTTTGCCTTTTTTGCAAGCTCGCCCTGAGTTAGGTTGAACTTTCTTCTCAATGTTTTTATGTCTTGGAGTTGTATCATTTTTTTAGTTATTAGGCCGGTTCACCTGCCATCATAGGTAACAGTTTAATTGTTTTCAATTATATTCTCCTTTATAATGCTTATGGAACAATAATAATTCTTAGTATGAAAATATTCCAATTCGAATAATTGTGTCAAGATGTTTTATATATTATTTAGTGTGGATTTGAGTGGTATGAGTTGCGAAATGCCGATAGGGGTTGAGTTTCATAGGGCTTTGTCTTATTTTGACAAAAATGAGTTATTTGCGAAGAAGCCGTATGTTGCCTGGCCGGATGAACAGAGACTTGAATTATTAAGGTATATGTCTAGCGAGTTAGAGGCGTCTCGAGCATATCAGAGAACAAAAGCAGAAGTGCTTGATAAATTAACTGAAACAATACTTGAACTTGAGGTGAAAATAAATGAAAAGAATAATTAGTTCTGAGTCAGTGACTGAAGGTCATCCTGACAAAATGTGTGATAAAATGAGTGATGCGATTTTAGATGCTATCTTTAAAGCGGATCCTACTGCAAGAGTTGCTTGCGAGTGCGGTACAAAGAATGGTGGTGTTATGGTCTTTGGGGAGATTACAACATCAACCTATGTAGATATTCCGTCTGTTGTGCGGCACACAATAAAGGATATAGGTTATACGCATGCAGATTATGGTATTGAATGGGAAACTGCAGCTGTATGGGTTCAGATAACTGAACAATCTCCCGATATTTCTCAAGGAGTATCTTCAGGTGAAGGTATGCATAAGGAGCAAGGTGCAGGTGACCAAGGTATGATGTATGGGTTTGCATGTAATGAAACTCCAGAGTTAATGCCTATGCCGATTGTGTATGCACATAAGCTTACAAGGAAGTTAGCAGAGGTTAGAAAGACAGGATTAATTCCTTGGGTAAGGCCTGATGGTAAGTCACAGGTTTCAGTAGAGTATGATGAAAATGGTAAGCCTGTAAGAATTGATACTGTAGTTATTTCAACACAGCATGATGATGGTGTTACTTATGAAACAATTAAGGAAGAGATTGTTACTAAGGTTATTAATCCTGTATGTGGTGAGTTAATGGATGATAAAACGATTGTTCATGTAAATCCTACTGGTGCTTTTGTAAGAGGAGGTCCGTATGCTGATGCTGGATTGACTGGAAGGAAAATTATAGTTGATACGTATGGTGGTGTAGGCAGACATGGTGGTGGAGCTTTTTCCGGAAAGGATCCTAGTAAAGTTGATCGTTCAGCTGCATATGCTGCAAGGTATATTGCAAAAAATATTGTTGCAGCTGGTTTAGCTGACAAGTGCGAAGTTCAACTTGCTTATGCAATAGGAGTTGCTGAGCCTGTATCTATCAATGTAGATACTTTTGGAACTGGTAAAATCCCTGAGGATAAAATATCTGAGTTAGTACGGAAACATTTCCCTACCAAGCCCGCAGATATCTTGGAACAGTTAAATCTTAGAAGACCTATCTACTACAAAACTGCTGCATATGGTCACTTTGGAAGGAATGATCCTGATTTTACATGGGAGAAAACTGATAAAGTGGATGTTTTGAAGCAAGACGCAGGTCTTTAAATCGTAAGTTTTTTATATTATTTTTATTTTCTTTTTCTTATATTTTAAGAGTTTCTCCGTAAGCTTTTTAAATGACCCTTATGCAAAAGGTATAATACATATGTAATATATGTTCAGGTATAAAAATGGTTAAACAAATTTCAGAAGCAGCAATTGGTTTATTGTTATCGCATGATAATAATTCGAACCCTGATAAAATGTCAGTTAAACTTGCAGATATGTTGGAAAAATTAGTAGATTTAGGTCATAGAAGTCCAGTACTTTCTTTTATGGGTAATGATTTTTATAAATCTTGTTCTCGAAATGGTTATACTTGTGAGGGTTTGAAGAATATTTTACAACTTAGTAAAAAATTGTGTCCTAATTATGTTGAACCAATGCAGACCTGTGAAATGCAAAAATATGCTTAGGTATAAAAAATGACTAAAATAACTTCAGAAGCAGCAATTGAATTATTGTTATCTCATGATAATAATTCGAATCCTGATAAGACGTCTGTTTTACTTGCAGATATGTTGGAAAGATTAGTAGAATTAGGGTATAGAAGTTCGGTACTTTCTTTTATGACTAATGATTTTTATAGGTCTTGTGCTAAAGAAGGTCATTCTGGTGAGGATTTGCAGAATCTTTTGCAGCTTAGTAAAAAATTGTGTCCTAATTATGTTGAGCCAACACCTGCATATGAAATGCAAAAAAGTGGAATTTATTTATTGAAACAAAAGTTTAAGGATTCAACAGGGGAACAACGAAAATATTTTAGACAACTTTGGGATAATACTCCTGAAGAGAAAAGGGGCGATCTTATTGAAAGGATGGCTATTATTGATTGTGATCATACTTTAGATTATTTTTTAGAGCACGGTCCTGATTTTTTAGGAAGTTTAAATGATGGCGATTCCGCAGCTGTGATTGATCTTATGGTTGATGTAAATTGTAATGAAACTTTAAGATTGTTGTTAGAATATGGAAAAGAACATTGTACCAATGGTGGTAAGAAATTATTTATGCAACTTTTGCAAACATATGCTCGAGATTTAAGAGATGAAAAGTCAAAACCTGCTGAAGTTATGGGTTACATTCATTCTGAAGTTAAAAAAGGTTAATCTCCTTCGAATTCTACCATTTTATAGACATTATAACCTTTATCTTGAAGTTTTTTTGTACCGCCTAAATCTGGAAGGTCTACCATGAAAGCGCATTCTGCAACTTTACCGCCTAGCTTTTCAACAAGTTCAGCTGCTGCGATACATGTACCTCCTGTAGCTAATAGATCGTCTATGATTAGTACGTTTTGGCCGGGTTCAATTGCATCTTTATGTAATGTTAATTTATCTGGACCGTATTCTTTCATGTATTCAGCTTCAACAGTTTCTGCTGGAAGTTTGCCAGGTTTTCTTATAGGTATAAAGCCAAGACCTAGTTGATGTGCTAAAGCTCCTCCTATGATTAAACCTCTTGCTTCAATTCCTGCGATAATGTCAATCTTTTTGCCGATGTATCTTTGTACAAGGACATCGATAACTTTTCTAAATCCTACAGGGTCTTTCATTAATGTTGTTACGTCTCTGAACATGATGCCTTCCTTTGGCCAGTTTGGTATTGTCCTTATTAAGTTTTTTAGATCTTCCATAGTATTATCACCTTGTATTTCTTTAATCATTTTTTTAATTTTTTTAATAGGGAGGCCCATGATGTTTGAGTAGCTACCTTCTACTTTTTCAACAAAACAGTTGAATTCGGTATCGTCGATATTGTAAGCGCCGGCTTTTGATTTGTAAAGCCCTGATTCTATATATTTTTCAAGTTCTTGGTCAGGTATATCGCCTAACGTAACAAGTGAAGTGTCGGAGCCTTGAATAATTTTTCCTGTCTTTGTATTGATTAAGCAGAGGCCGGAGAAAACTTCGTGCGTCTTTCCTCTTAATAATTTTAATGTGGTTCTTGCGTTTGCGTCTGTATGTTGTTGACCTATCTCTTTACCTTCAAAATAAACTAAAGTGTCGGCGGCTATAATGATAGAATCTTTATGTCTTTTTGAGACTGTAAGAGCTTTTTGTTTTGCAAGTTCCATAGTAAGATCTTTGACATTATCTTTTGTTATAGAATCTTCGTCAAAGTTGCTAGGGTCAATAGTTATATCGTAACCGTGTTCACTAAGTATTTTTTTACGTCTTGCAGAGTTTGAGGCTAGGATTAGTTTCATTTGAACATCTCCTCTAATATTTCAAGAGCTATGGGAAGTTCTGGACAGTTGTCGCTTGCACCCATGTGTCCTTTCTTTTCTAAGATGAGTGTTTCTGCTTCTAATTTATTTTTAAATATTTTAGAATCTGAAACAGGTACATAAGGATCATTATCAGAGAAGATAGTAACTATCTTTTTACAATTTTGTTTTATCTTGTCTGTGTTGATAGGAGTTTCAAGCCAAGGTTTTGCAATTTGTTGTTCTTCATCACCCATGCTTCCTTCTATAAGGTTGAAAAATCCTGCAACAAATAAGGCGCCGCCAATTTTTATGTTTAAATCTACGATATAACGCATTATTGTTTGGCAGCCTATACTATGTCCGATAAAAAAAGTATTCTCATCAGGTTGAACATGTTTTTTTAGAAAGTTGACCCATTCTTCAATATTAGGTGTATCTTTGTTTGGCATTTGAGGAACTTGAACTTCGTGACCTTTTTCTTCTAATTTATTTTTTAGCCAAGGAAACCATGCTTCTTCTGGATGGCCTGACCAACCATGAATTATGAATATTTTCATTCTACCACCTTAGGTATTGTATTTATTAATAAGTCTGTTACTTTTTCAACATTTTCTTTGAAAACTTTTAATATGTCTTCCCATTCAACAGGAGCTTCGTTATCTTTCCAGCAATCGTAGTCAGTTGACATGGCAACTGCTGCGTAAGGTATGCCTGCTTCGTTTGCAAGAGCGCATTCAGGTGCTACTGACATGTTAATCACGTCTGCGCCCCATGCTCTGAACATGTGAGACTCTGCTTTAGTTGAGAATCTTGGACCTTCAATTGTGATGACTGTACCTTTTTCGTGATGTTTTAGGTTTAGTTCTTGAGCTGTATGTATTAGATTTCTTCTTAGAGATTTGTTAAACGGTTCAGCCATAGGTGTATGTTTCGCGTTATGTGCTTCGAAACTATCGTGAAATGTGATTGTTCGATGGCGTGTAAAGTCTATGAATTGGTCAAGGATTACAAAGTCGCCTCTTCCTATTTCTTCTTTTAATGAGCCGCAGGCTGTTGTTGCAAGAATATGTGTGCAACCTTGTTCTTTTAAAGCGTGGATATTGGCTCTGAAGTTTACGCCTGTTGGCGTTATTGTGTGTGCATGTCCGTGTCTTGCTATAAGTACAACGTCAATACCTTTAATCGTACCAATTTTAAGTGGGGATGACGGTTTTCCGTATGTAGTTGTTACATCAATCTCTTTACAGTTTTCAAGAATGTCCGGGTTATCTAAACCAGAACCGCCTATAATTCCAAGTTTTATCATTTGTAATAAACTTAGAAAGGTGATTGTTTATATTTTTTTTGGAACTTGAGAGGGTTGATTTTTGTTGTTATGCTTGTGCATAGTTCGTTCGCACTTTCCGTAGGTTGTGTTTGTATTATGGAAAGTCATGTTTTATATTAATAATGGGCAACGTGCTCACTGGTATTTCAAGCATTATGTACATACTTGTTATGATAATCTTTATTAATAATCATTTTTTTAAAGTGTTATGGAAAAACAATTAGAGTTTGAAGTTATTGGTATAGTTGAATCTGAGTATGAAAATCCTAAAGATTTAATTTTTGCTTGTGAGAAAGGGTTAAAGACTGAAACTTATTCTAAAATTGTTATTGAAGATAAATATAAAGAAGGTCTTAAGGGGTTAGAAGAGTTTTCGCACATGTTTGTTATGTTTCATCTTGATAAAGCTACAAAAATGGAGATTGTTACACATCCTGGTCCTCCTGATATTGATTTGCCAAGAGTGGGGGTTTTTGCTTCAAGAAGTCAGTATAGGCCGAATCATATAGCGCTTCGATTAGTGAAAATTGAAAAAGTTGAAAATGGTGTTGTATTTGTTAAAGGGTTAGATGCTATTAATGGTACAAAAATCTTAGATATAAAACCTTATGTCCCTGGTTTTGATAGACCTGGTGAGTTTAAAGTTGCGTCTTGGTATACTTGGTTTGACAAGTGAGAATGTTTTCTTTGTTTTTTTTAATTTTAAATTATTATTATTATTATTATTATCATTGCATTTTTGATGGGACGTTTTACTAATTTAAGTGTATATTTATGTGCATATGCATCATACATGTGTGTAACGTCTAATTGATTACAAATAAACTTTAAATATAACTTATCTATATACATATTAATTGATGGGGTTGGCAAGAAATTATGCATTAACAAATTCTAAGCCTCAGTATTCTATAACATCTAGATGTGCTGTTAATTCTCGTTGGATTAGGCAGTATAGAGAAAGAGAAAATTCTAACTCTGATCCTTTTATTTATGTAAAAAGATTGATACGTGATGCGAATAGAGCTGAAAGGCCTTACCTTGCTAAAGGTCAAAAACGAAAAATGAATCGTAGTTTGCAGGTTTTGAAGCAACTTGAGGAGGGTCAGGTACGCGGTCTTGAGGGAGTAGTTGGTAAACAGTTTAAAGTGGCTGAGTTACTTGATGTGTTACATTCTATTAAAGAAAATACTGTTGGTAGATTGGTTAAATTATTGGATAGTTATGCTAAACGGTTGCAAGCTGTTGCAGATGCTGCTCAGAAAGCTGAGGAGTTAGATCTAGAACAGCAATCTGATTTTTATTTAAGGGAAAAATCTGAACAGCAAATTTATGCGGAGGCTGAACGTGAAAAAAAGAGGGCTGCGCTTGTGGAACGTTTAAGTCGTGCCAAGGTTGATGCGGATTCTGAATCTGAAATTGTAGATGATCGGCCCGGTTTTATGAAATCGTTTGCGTCAAACATTGAAGCTATTAAAGAAACTAGTTCGGCTAAGGGTTTTAATAATCTTTATGAATGTTTTGTTAAACAAGCGGTCAGGTCAGATGAATTTCTTTATCTTCAGAGTACTTATAGGAATAAAGCTCGATTACGTAAAGCTGACCCTGATAAACTGGATGAAGTTTTGCAAGGTATTTTTGAGAGACGTTCAATTAAAATGTTGTGTAATGCTTTTGAGATAGATCCTAAAATAGGATTTGAATATGTTGTAGCTAAACTTGCAAAGGAATGTCCGGGTAAGGAAATGTATGAAATGCGTAAGAATACTGATAAAGGAACTTCTAGTTCATTTGCAGAAATATTGGCGCAGTCTAGATCAAAAATTCCTTCTGCAACTTCTGATAGTGTAATAGTCGATGGTGAGTTGGATTTATCTCCTAGTTCTATGCGTGCGTTTATGAGGCGTAAGCGTAAGAAACGGCAAAGTTTTTTTTCTTCAGATAGTTCGAAAAAGAAAAAGTGATAAACAATTTTTTAAATTATATGTTATGTTAATTTGTTAATTAAATTTTAGATTTTTTTGCTTTATCTGATATAATTGCGGAGTTACCGTTAGGATCTGAAATTATTATTTTTAATTTATCCTGGCCCCATAGTACTTTGTTAATCTTTTTAAGAAGATTTTTTGCTTTTTTCTTGATAGCTGAGTCTTCTTCCATATCACGTTTTTGTTCGATAATTGCTTTTACTCTATTGATAATTCCTTCAACATTTGTGACGTATCCGTTTGAAGAAGCGCCTGGTTCAATAGTTGCAATGTGCGGTATCTTGACAGTTGCTGATGCTGCTTTGATAACTCTTATTTTTAAATCTTCTTCGTTTGAAACTTCGAGAGTGTATTTAGCAGGTTCGTGTTTTTCTGCAAGTTCGATATCTGATT
The DNA here is from genome assembly GCA_034722435.1 of Nanobdellota archaeon. Classification (GTDB taxonomy): domain Archaea; phylum Nanobdellota; class Nanobdellia; order Woesearchaeales; family JAHWHD01; genus JAHWHD01. Next base: position 8,721 of record JAYENX010000029.1, read on the forward strand.
TATAATATTTGCATGTTGAGCATGTCATTGAGAAAAGGTATACTTTTCCAAAGAATGGAACATCTCTTTCGGCTTCCATAAGTGTTAATGTTTTTTTGTTGCACATAGGACAAGGTTGTCCTTTGAGTTCGTTTGATTGATCTGTCATATAATTTAAAAATACTTTGTAACTTTTAAGGTTTTTGTTTTTTAAGAAAAAGGTTAGAAAAATAAAAAATTATTCGTTTTTAATATCTGCAGTAACTGAGCTTCTGTAAACCTTTGCAAAGCTTGGGGTAACAACTATCCAATCATCGCCGAATCCTGCAATGTCTCCATCAACTGCGTCGCATGTCTTTTTTAGTTTGTTAATTGCTCTTTTTAATTCTACCAGATCTTTATCTTTTAGAGGTCTAATATTAACAAGTCCTATAGTATATCCCTCGCGTAGAGAATCTAGAATTATTTTTATATCCTCAAACTCTTCAATTACAAAAGGTCTAACTGTTACCTTTGATTGACCGTCTTTTAATGGTTCATGATTGAGCTCAACGTATTCTTCGCCTTCGTGCTCTTCATGACCGGAAGTTTGAATTTTATCTTTTAATCGTGAAAAAAACCCTGCCATTTTAAATTTCCCCTCCTTTAAATCAAAATAATAAAAATGTTTATTCCAAAGATATATATAAATGTTTTGTTTTTTTATATATTACAAAACCGTGTTTTGAAATTATATTTTTGGTAATTTTTTGAGTTTCAAATAATTTTGCGATAAACGAAAGCTTTAAAAGTAAGTAATAATTAACATGAGAATGGTGGTTAAATGGTAACTAGAAAAGGTGGAGCTAGAAGAAAGTCTAGATATAAAATGAAGAAGCCCATAAGAAGAAAGGGCAAGATTAGTATCACAAGTTATTTTCAAGAATTTAATAAAGGTGATAGCGTAGTTCTTAAAGCTGAACCTGCAGTGCAGAAAGGTATGTATTGTTTAAGATTTCATGGAAGACAGGGCATAGTAAGTAAGCAAATAGGTAAGTGTTATGAAGTTGCTATAAAGGATCATGATAAAGCAAAGACTGTGATTGTGCATCCTGTTCACTTAAAGAGGGTATAAAAAAATGAGACCTGAAATAATGAGCGAAACGCCAATTGGAATGGCTGAAATGAAGAAGGATCTTGAGTTAATCAAGAAACGAGATGGAGAGCTTAATTTTAGGGCTAATAAAACGGAAGAGTATCTAAACCTTTTTGCAGAAATGTCTCCTAAAAAGGTTGAAGAGTTACGTAACAAATTGAATGATTTGAATGTACCAAGGCTTAAGCCTTTACACATTATTAAAATCGTTGATTTACTTCCAGAAACTGTTAACGATCTTAAAGTAATTCTACAGGGATATACACTGACATTGAACCAAGAAAATATGAAAAAAATCTTAGGTGAGGTTGCAGAGTATCTTAAACCTGCCAAATAATTTTTAAATTTTAAACATACGAGAAGTATATTAATTGAAAATGGAAAGACGAAGAGCTAAGGAAGATGTTGTAATTGTACTTGACTTTTTACCAAACGGGTATCCGTTTGATTCAAGGCCGAGTTATAAGAAAACTCCAATAGTGCAAGCTATAGGTAAAGAACATTTTACACTTCTTGAATTGGTTCCTAAGAAAGGTATCTTTTTACAGCCTTATGAAGATGTTTATATTGGTGAAGGTAAAAGAGAAAAGATTCATCATATAATGGGTAAACTTGATGTTGATAAATTGACTGGGACAGCTCGGGCTGAACTTGAGCATGTAGTGAAAGAGTTAGTTAAAAAGAATGAACAAAGATTTGTAGATTTTTTTAATAAAGCGCAGCCGTTAACAACCAGGATGCATCAGCTTGAATTATTGCCGTCTTTAGGTAAGAAGCATATGTGGGAAATTATTGAAGAAAGAAAAGAGAAACCTTTTGAATCTTTTGAAGATATCAAGAAACGTGTTAAGTTAATGCCTGATCCTGAAAAAATTGTAATGAAAAGAATTCTTTCAGAACTTACGGGTAAAGAGAAACATAAGATTTTTGTTGATTAGAGTTTTAGTTATTTCTTAGATAAGTTTATATATTTAAATTAGACTTTTTCTTATACTGTTAAGGGAGTTACACGAAAAAAAGCAAAAAGCCTTGCCATTGAGGGGGAGGATGAATGTTATTTGTGTTTTGTGCTTTTTTTGTGTCCTAGAAATCCGTTTCGAAAATCCTGTGCAAGTCCGGTCTTTTAGGGTTGGGTAAGTGGGATTTTAGGATTTCAATGACTTCAGGAGGTGATGTGTGCTTCGGTATATATCGTCGGCTTTTCGGAGTCGTACTTGGAGCTTAGACCTTGGCAGGTTATTTTTTCTTATTCCTCTTCTTGATATTTCATGGCAAAGAAATCGTTTAGGTTTTTGTCTGTAACAATGCCTGCGTATTCGTCAGTTTTAGCAAGTTCTTTAACTAAATCGAATAGTTTTTTATCAAGTTTAATTATCATGCCGACTAGTTCTTCCTTGGACTTTTTCATTAGTTCATCTATAACTTTTTGTTCCATGAGACTTAGAAATTGGAAAGAGTATTTTAATTTTGTGGAAAAAGAAAATAAAAAATTATTGTTTTGAACCCCATAACATTTCTTCTAGTTGTTCACTTGTTAAAGGAGTTTTTGGTAAAGAAGCTGTTGTTGGTTTGGTTCCTATCAATGATTTGAATGAACCGCCTTCATCTTCTTCAATGCTAGAATCTAATCCCCTTATGTGGTCTCCCATAGTTTCTGGTTCGGTTCTCGGTTGAGAATGGTAGTTGCCTAGTTGTTCATCTGTAACAATATATGTTGGATCAGTTGTGGTTTTTGTAGGGTCTGCACTATCATCTCCTAGTACCATTTCTTTTAGATCGTTTCTGGATATAGGAGGTGGAGGTCCTCCGAATAATCTGTTGTCAGAATATTCATTACTTATTTTAGGTTTAATACTGCTATATACTTGTTCTTCTTTTATTTTATCTCCAGCAAAAAGACTTGTTGCTGCATAGATAACTGCAATTGCTGCCATGTATATTTTTTTCATGTTATATTACCTCCGTTATAATTGCTATATATACTATATGTTTAATAAATATTTAAACTTTGGGTAAGGACTTGAAGGAGACGAAAGTAAAAATTTATTTTAATTTAACAGGTTTGAAAGAATTTTTATATTTCTTTGGTATATCTTTTATTTTTTACATACAAAGAAAAAATCAGTTGAATTGTTTAGGTATTCTTTTTTTTGTGCGTATTCAATCTGGAGGTTAAACATTTCTTTATGTTTCTTTTTATTTTGTAACCAATCTGGGTTGTCGTATTTATCGAGAAGGTTGTAAATACCGTAAACTTGGAGGTTTTTGAAAGATTTGAATGCTGTTTTTAATTCTTCGAGAGTAAATTCGTGGCTCCAGTGACTTCCACCGCCCCAACCAATATGTCTATCTCCTTTTTTCATACTTTTTTTGAATAAAGTGAAGTTTCCATTTTTGAGTTCGTGTTTTGATGCGTAAACGAATCTGTTGTTCACGTTACCCATGACAATACCGTTTGGTTTTAGGATTCTTTTGATTTCTTTAATTGCTTTTTTATAATTTCCGCAATAATCCAGTATTGCGTTTATCACTAGAACGACATCAAATGAGTTTGGTTTATGGTTCTTTAGATCTGTTACAGATTCTTTGACAAAATTAATTTTTATTTTTTCTTTTTTTGTTATGAGTTCGGCTTTATCGAGCATGCATTGAGAAATGTCTGAAAGTGTAACTTCGTGTCTTTGTTTTGCTAGAGGAATAGCAAAACGTCCAATACCTCCTCCGATATCTATAATTTTAAGTTTACGTTTTGGTAGGTTTGAATATATGAAATGTTCTAGAATTTCGTCACAGAATCTTTTATTATGATCTTCGTATCCTTTCGCAACATTGTCATAGAATTGTTCGAGTTCTTTTTCTTTTTTCATATCTGTCTTTAATAAGATTTAAATATATAAAAGTTGCTTTTTTATATCTAATGTATAAAAAAGAAATTAAAGAAGTGATTAGAACGCATTATGGTGAACTGGGGATTTCTAAAGTAAATCATTTGAAAATAAGTAGATTAGGCGTGGGTGAAAATAATATTAGTATGCTTGCAGTAGTTGATGATAAGAAATTAGTTTTCAGGATTGGAATTAAAAAAGATCTTGAGAAAAATATGAAACGGGAATTTGATTATATGAAGAAACTTCCTGATGGGTTGGCTGCCGACCCAATCTTTTTTGATAATTCAAAAAAAATAATTCCTAAAATATATTCTGTTCTTTCTTTTATTCCGGGGAAACATATTGTGAGATGGTCGGATAAACATCTTAAAGCGTATGCTAAATCTTTGGCAATGTTGCACAGAAAAAAGTTTAATTTTTGGGAAGGGCTTGACGGGAAAAGGTATAAATTGTTTAATATTTTGAATGTTTTTGAAGATGATTTGAAGGATTATGGATTTATATCTGAGGATGATGATATTCAATTGTTGCTTCCTTATGTTCGTAAGTATCTTAAAAACCATAATCATTATTTTAAAAGTCTTAAATATTTTTCTTTGTGTCATATAGATCCTTGCATAACTAATGTTTTGTGGGCTCATAAAGAGGTTAAATTTATTGATTGGGAATGGTCGAGAGTGTTTGATAATGCTGTAGATGTTGGAATGTTTTACAAGACTGATTTCGCAATGAAGCCGTGGTGTATTAAACTTTCAAGGAAGAGAGAAAATCTGTACTTATCTGAATATCTTAAGTATAATCCTGATAAAACGTTACGGCAAAGGGTTAAGGTGTGGAAAGTGTGTAATGACTTTTTGGAACTAGTATATTTTAAATGGAAAGTTAAGAACTATCATAAAGATTATACTGAATTACCTAAAGTTATATATGAAAATAGTGTTAAAGGATTGTTGAAAATTTTAAAGAACTAAAAATAGTTCCTCTTTGTATTTCCTACGAATATGAACCATGTGATATAGAGAAGGTTAAGGAGCTTTATAATAAAAAGAAAGATAAAAATTATAAAAAAACCCGATTAGACGACCTAATGAGCATGAGCAGAGGAATGACTACT
>JAYENX010000030.1:0-13360 GCA_034722435.1 Nanobdellota archaeon
AAAAAAGGTATTAGACTCAGCATTGAAGGCTCTCAATTAGTTGGACCAAAAGCCCAAAAAAATATTGCAAAAATCAATAATGAACAAGCACAAAAATGGATTCGAGGTGAAGACATTAAAATTAAACAAGAATTTGAAGGATTTGTAATCATTAAACACGAAACGAATTATATAGGCTCAGGAAAATTCAAAGAAGGCACAATTCTAAACTTCGTTCCAAAAGTTAGAAGATTAAATATTTAAAAAATAAATAAAAATATTAATAAACAACAATTAAATTTATTATTACATGTGTTTCACGCCAATCATATCATTATCTACCGCAATAATCGAATTCACATTAGCAACATTAATAATAATCTTTTTAAAAAAGTCAACCACTAATAAATTCTTTACAATTTTAATTATTTTATTAGGTATCTACCAATTTACAGAATTCATGCTATGTACATCTAATAACCCTATTATATGGGGAATATTAGGATATATTACTTACACATTTTTACCCGCTGTAGGCGTTCATTTTGCAGTTAGGTTTAGTAAAACAAAATTCAAAAATTGGATAATTTATATTATTCCAATAACTCTATCCAGCATAGCAATATTTACAACAAATTTTATTAAAAAAAGTGTTTGTAACACATTCTTCATTCTTGTCGAAACTATACTAAATAAAAATCTTATTTATTTATGGCTTTATCGAACATATTATCTAACCTTCATTTTTATAGGAGGATATATCCTTTGGAAAAAATATAAAATAGAAAAAAATCTAAACAAAAGAAGAATACATATAATAATAACTAGCGCAGTTCTAATTGCATTAATTCCTTCGATGATATTATATGCAATATCCCCATCATTACGGATAATGTTTGCTTCTGTATATTGTGAATTTGCACTACTTACTGCAATTATAATATTTATAGGTGCCTACTACGAAAATAAAATTAAAAAAAGAAAATAATTTAAATATTCCAAATCTTATCTCCTACGTGATGCAAATTCTTAATAACTTTTCCAGAAGTGGACTCTTTCAATTCTTGACTAGACATGGTTGAAATACCTATCGCAAGCGGTTTCTTATTATTCTCATCAACAATCACCACAATATCTCCATTGACAATACCTTCATCAACATCTTTAATACCTGGCCTCATCACATCAGCACCATTAGCTATAAATTTAACAGCAGGCATATCAATCACAATTTTCTTAAGAAAATTATTTTTCAAAATAAGTTTAAGAGTTGGAACCAACTTATTTTCATAATAAAAAAACAAAGATTCACTATTCACATGAACAACCTTAAAACCATCCTCAAGAAGTTTAACATCATCTTTCTTAGTAATAAAATCACAACGTCCAAAACTATCACAAAGTTTAAGATTAATATCTTTAATATCCTTTTTACTTAACTGTGTTCTTTTCAAAGTATTTTCCTCAACTGTTTAAAATCTGTAACTGTATAATCTACATAAGAAAACTTTTTACCTTTTAATTGCTCAGCCCACGAACCATACTTCATCCAAATAGTCTTCATACCTAATTTCTTAGCCAATTTCAAATCAACTTCAGGTTTATCGCCAACCATAACACATTCTGAAGCTTTCAATTTCATCCTTTTAAACACATAATTATAAAAATATCTATGAGGTTTATTAACGCCTACATCTTCACCTAAAACAATCATATCAATCTTATCAAAAATCCCTACATTCTTAATACGTTCATACTTAATCTTTTTACTTCCATCTGAATCAGACATAACAACAATTTTATACTTCCCCTTAAGATAGTTTAACGTAGATTTAACATGAGGAAGCAATTTCGCATTCTTATTGATATATCCCCAATACATATGAACCAATCTTTCAATCTCTTTCTTAGATACTTTCATTCTAGCCAAACTAAAAAACATTTTAAACCAATAATGTCTATCAAAAAACTTAGGCTTTTTCTTAACAGCACCAATATGAGACACTTCCATATCAATATCATCAAACTTATCTAAAAAAAATAAAGGGAGAATTTTATGTTTTTTATGCAAATATTGTCCAATCTTCATCTCAGCTTTATGCTTTACTGTAAGAAAATCTTCCAAAGTATTATCGAAATCAAAAATTATAGCTTTAATCATAAAATATCTTCTATTGGTTTTTGCTTTTTCTTTGATTTTGTAGCCCCTTTAGTGGCTTCCTTAGCCGCTTTTTCTAAATCAACTCCGAGATCTTTCAAAGCTTTTATGTGCATTTGCATCAACTGTTCAACAATGTTAAGCATTCTTAAAAGTTCTTCCCTCTCTTTAGCTAAAGTTGAAAGAGCACCTTTATGAAAACCAATTTGTTCATCTGGACTTTCTTTATTCTTTGACATTGAATATCACCGTTAATTTAAAATACTAGAACTATTTATATAAGTTTTGAATGAATAAACATTTCACTGCCAAGATTATTGCAATAATAGCTTCAATACTTGTAATCGCTCACTTAATCATTTTCGCATTTTACCGTTATGACTTCATTCTTTTCTTTATAGGATTCGGAATCTTATATCTTACAATACCTTTAGTAAAATGGTTAAGAAAATCATAAAAACCAATCATAAATCTATTTAAATAAATCGACTTTTAGAATACCAAAAAACGTAATACCCCCTCCTTAATATTAAATATATTGCGCTCCAATATAACTATTTCAAATGAATTTCAATAACATCCTTATCTTTCAATCTATGTTTTAATCCAAGTTTTTGACCAGGAAACTTTGCAGACTTCCCCCATACTTTTACAAATTTAAACTTAACAATAAAATCTTTATGTAACTTTCTACAAGCACCTTCAATATTAACTCCTTTTTTCAAAATTAAAGGTTCAGTCATATCAGCCTTCTTCCCTACTTCCTTCGTATAAACTCTGATAAAATTTAACTTATCAACTATCAAATCTTTCAAATTTTCAATATTAATTTTCTTATTAGCCGAAATCTCGATATCAGGTTTAAGTTGAACTCTTAACTTTTCAAGAGTTTCACCATCAACAAGGTCAACTTTTGTCAAAATAGTAATTCCAGGAATGTAAATTTTATTATTTTCAATAGAATCAATTAATCTATCAGGAGTAATATTTTCCCTTATCACAACTTGAGCATTCATCATTCTAAACTCTTTCAAAATACCAATCATAGTTTGTCTAGTCATCCATTTTTGCTTACAAGTCAAACCAAGATCAACACCCCCTTTAGAAGTTTTCTTAATAGTTACATCAGGCCTGTGCTGGTTTAATCTTAAATGAGTATCATAAATCTCTTTTTTGACTACATTATAATGTTCAGGATGTAATGAATCAACTAATACTAAAACTAAATCAGCATTCCGCATTACAGAAAGAACCTCTTTACCTCTACCTTTTCCAGATGCAGCACCCCTCACAATTCCTGGAACATCTAAAATTTGTATTTTTGCCTCCCTATGCTTCAGTAGTCCAGGTACAACACTAAGAGTGGTAAACTCATATGCAGCGACCTCACTTGCAGCACCCGTAATTACATTCAAAAGAGTACTCTTACCTACTGAAGGAAAACCTATGAGTATAACTGTAGCATCTCCAGATTTGCTAACAGAATACCCTTCAAATTTAGGACCTGACTTAGATCTTGACTCCCTCTTTTCTTTTAACCTTGCAATCTTAGCCTTAATAAGACCTATATGATGCTGAGTTTTTTTATTATACTTAGTCTTACTTATCTCTTTTTCAAGTTCTACAATCTCATCAGAAGTAGTCTTTTTTTTAGGTGCATCCGCCAACCTTTTTTGTTTTGAAACTTTTGGCTTCTTTTTTGGCATTTGTCAAGTAAAATCAGATATATTTATAAATATTCTGAAAGTATACAACACTATGACATTTTTAAGTTCAACGATAAATTATGTTAAAAATAACATAACTATCTTTCTAAAAAATCTTATTGTTGCAATAATCATTATTCTCATAGGAATCATAATTGCCAAAACAATTAACAAATTTATTTATAGAATTCTTAACGAAATCGAAATTAATCAAGTAATAAAAAAATTTGGTTGGAAATTTAATCTTGAAAAATTCATCAGCAAACTCGTTTATTATGTAATTGTCCTTATAACTATTGCAATCGCGCTTTCACAACTAAAATTAGCCACAACTGTCCTAAACATAATTATAACAGCAACAATAATTTTAATTGGATTTCTTACTGTTATCTGGCTAAAAGATTTCTTTCCAAATCTTTTCACAGGTTTTCTAATCAAAAAAACAAAAAGACTCAGAGAAGGGAATACAATAACTATAAAACATATGAAAATCCAAGGAAAAATTAAAAAAATAGGATTAACAGAAATAATCATAATAACAAAGAATAAAGATAATATATACATGCCCTACTCATCTTTCTATAGATACGATATTATGTTAAAGAAATAATTATTGTATATTTTCTAACAAACTTACCACATTCCAGATTTGAGTTCTAGTATATGCTTGAAGATTTGTATCATCAGAAATTTCATCTAGAATATGTAAAGCTTTATTGACTTTCATAGAAATATCAGAACCTTCATTAAGCGCTTCAATAATGGCCTGAATTTTTGCCTTAACATTCTTAGGAACAGTTGAATCACTTGCCAACTCTTCAAGAACAGTTAATACATCAGATAATTCAGTCATTTTTAAGTTCTTTCATAACCTCAGTCTGCATTTGCGTTGCTTTCTCTTTAACTTTAGCTTCTTGCTTTTCTAAAGTCTTAATCCTTAACTCCACCATCTCTTTATCATCTTTAAGATCTTTCTCAAGAATTTCTTTTTCAGATGCAACCATAATATTCCCTACAATTTTATAAGCCTTAGAAGTAGTCTTAAGTTCTTGCATTGCAGAATCAATTTCAATAAGCTGTTGCTGAAATTGTTGTTTTTGTACTAATAAACTATGTAAAGATTGTTCAAACATTTGTAATTGTGAAATTTTTTGTTCAGCTTCTTTTGACATATTAGACATATTATTCACCTTTTGCTTTTTCATACACTGATAATAATTTTGTTATTGAATTAAGCGTCGCTCTTAATGCTGCAGGGTCCTGTGCTTTAACAACAAAATGAACTTCATCACCTTCTTGTACAACATCAAACTCCGACCTTGAAAATTTACCTTTTTCAACAATAAAGGCTTTGTAAACCAAATCAACACTACCAACAACTTTCACAACAGCCTCATACTTCATCTTGCTTTAACTTTTGTTGTAGTTGAACGCGGTTTGAAAAGAATTTTACTACCGCAATAAGGGCAACGTATTTTTTTTCTGATATAATCTACACTAACTTTCTTATTACAATTAAAACATTTATACGTAACCATTCTATGCAACCTCTTTGATTACTCTTGCTGTCGGTTCATAAGCTTTACCTGTAAACTTAGAATCACATTTCTTACAATGCCAAATACCTACACTCACTCTTCTTACAAAAGGTTTATGACAAAATGGACATTTATGTTTAGCTCTATGCTGTTTCTCTATTTCATTAAACTTGTGCTTCAGAGTTCGACCATATCTCGCTCCAAATCTCCTCGCTGCACCCAGCTTAGGATTCCGTTTTTTAGATTTTTTCTCTGCCATTTTTATTATCTTTAATATATGGGGCTGCCCGGACTTTCGAGGTCTTGTCTTATTTATAAAACTTACCTTTCGAACCGGGGTCGCAAGGTCCCAAACCTCGAATGATAGACCAAGCTACACTACAGCCCCTTTATCATCTGAGAAATCCCATAGCAATTTATAAAGGTTTCGCCAAAAACCAACAACCTTTATATACTACATAAAAACCAGTTTAAACCATGTCAATATCAGCTAAACAAAAATTTGAACTTAAAAAATTAGTTAAAGAATTAAGTGAATATAGAGGAAGGCACACTGAACTAGTTACAGTTTATATCTCTGAAGGTTATGATCTTAATAAAGTAATTAATCAACTATCCCAAGAACAAGGCACTGCCTCAAATATCAAAAGCACTTCTACTAGAAAAAATGTTCAAGATGCACTTGAAAAAATGATTCAACATCTTAAACTATTCAAAAAGACACCTGAAAACGGTCTTGCTTGTTTCTCAGGAAATGTTGCAGAACGTGAAGGTCAAAGCAATGTTAAAGTATGGAGCATTGAACCTCCAAACCCTCTTAACACCCGAATTTATAGATGTGACAAAACTTTCGTACTTGAACCGCTTATGGATATGATGGAGATTAAAGAGGTTTATGGCATGGTTGTAATGGACAGAAGAGATGCCGACATTGCATTATTAAAAGGCAAAAGCCTTATTCCTCTTAAAAAAACACATTCAGAAGTTCCAGGGAAAATGCGTGCAGGTGGTCAATCTGCTGCAAGATTTGAAAGATTAAGAGAAGGCGCTGCTAAAGACCATTATAAAAAAATAGCAGATTATATGAAAGAACAATTCCTTAATTTAAAAGGCCTTAAAGGAATCATTATTGGAGGTCCTGGAACAACAGTTAATGATTTCATGAACAAAGGATATCTTACAGGAGATCTTAAAAAAAAAATCATAGGAACAAAAGATTTGTCATATACTGGCCTTTTTGGTCTTCACGAACTTCTGGATAAAAGTACAGATATTTTAGCTGCTGAAGAAGTAGCAGATGAAAAACAAATTATGCAAAAATTCTTCGATTTATTAGCTAAAAAACCAGGAATGGTAGCATATGGTGAAGAAGAATGTTTTAACAAAACACAATCAGGCGTGACTGATGTACTACTTCTCTCAGAATCTCTTGACGATGAAACTATTGAAAGATTCGAAAAAGAAGGAGAAAAAATGGGTTCCATAATAAAAATAATATCATTAGAAACAAGAGAAGGAGTCCAACTTAGAGATATGGGGAAAATCGCAGCCATTCTTAGATATGATACATCATAATGAAGAAAGAAGATTTGATCATAACAGCTTTTGAAAGACTCTATCCTAATAAAAATCTAAACAAACAAATTGCACTAAAATATTCTGGAAGGTTCTCCGACTATAATGCAAATGTTAAAATGACCTCATACAACATAGAATTCAATCTTAGCAAAAAATGGCGAGGAGTAAGTAAAGAAATAATTATTGGATTACTACAGGACTTAATCTTAAAAATTAACAAAGATAAAAGAAAAACTCTTAATACCGATCTTTATCATAACTTCATAAAAAGTTTACATCATAGCATTAAAAAGGATAAAACAGACCCTATACTCGAAGCTTCATTCAATAGAGTAAACGAACAATACTTTACTGGGCTTATGGAAAGACCAAATCTTGTTTGGGGAAGATTTTCAAAAAGAAAACTCGGAAGTTACGATTTTCATACAGACACAATCTCTATGTCTAAACATTTCATCGACAAAGAACACAATCTTCTGGATTATGTAATGTATCATGAAATGCTACATAAAAAATTTAAATTCACAAATTCAGGTTCACGAAACAGGTTTCATTCTACAGAATTTAAAAAAGCTGAAAAAAAATTCCAGAACTCAGAAGAAATAGAAAAAAGACTAAAATATATTGGAAGAACTAAAAACAAGAGAAAAATAGCGTTTTTTAAGTTTTTCAAGTGATTTTTAAGGTTTTTAACCAAAACATTTATAAAGGTTTATAACTGTTTAATCATTGGTGAATAAAATGGCAACACAAAGAATCTTACCACTTGCTGCAATGGAAAAACTTCTTAAGAAGTCAGGAGCTGAAAGAGTATCCGATAAAGCAAAAGAAGCTCTTAAAAATGTACTTGAAGATATGGCAGAAGATATAGCTAGTCAAGCTGTAAAGTTAGCATTACATGCTGGAAGAAAAACTGTCAAAGCTGGAGATGTCAAACTAGCTGCAAAATAAATAAATTTTTAAATCATTTATTAATTCTAATTGTTCTATGTTCAAAAAACTTAAAGAAGTTGCAAAATCTTCAGAAACAGTATCTGAAATAAATAGCATAATAAAAAATAATAAAGAAGAAGTGGCTGCACTTAGAACAGATATTAATTCTTTAAAAAACCACATTCAAGAAATCAAAATAGGAGTGGCAACACAAACTACAGAAATTAAAGAATTACATTCATTATTTCTCAAATCATTTAAAGAAGAACTTGAAAAAGTTAAAGATTTCAATAAACAATTTGACGGCTTAGTCGAAGATTTTAGAATACAAAAACAAAAAATGCAAGAAGCAGTATACGAAAGAACATCTGCAGGAATTAACAAAGAAATTGACAGACTTAAAGCAGATGTTAATAGATATAACGAACTTAAAAAAGACATGGACAGTATTAGCACAGTAATCATAAATCTTAGAGATGAAGCAAAACGTTTTAAAGAAATATCTGAAAAAATAAAAAAGCAAGATTTTGAACTCATAAAATTCACAAAACATGTTAAAGATATTGAAAAAGAAAAATCAAATCTTAATAATAAAATAGACTCTCTACAAAGACTTATTAGTGCTGAAAGACGAAGACGTTCTTAAATATAGTAAATATAATTAATTTTCAAATATATACACACCACATTTACTATATACCAAAACATTAAACAAAAAATTCAATAAATTTAAGGATCTCAGTATACAACAAACTATATAAACTCACAAAAATCATTTTCTATCATGCTAAAAAACTTCACTCCAAGACTATACCAAGAAACTATATTCTCGACATGCGTCAACTATAACACTTTAGTTGTACTTCCTACAGGACTTGGAAAAACTAATGTATTCCTTATGCTTACCGCACAGCGCTTGAAACAATACCCTAACTCAAAAATTCTTTTTATAGGTCCGACAAGACCCCTCATTGACCAATATCAACAAGTATTTGAAAAACATTTTAATATAGAAAGTGAAAAAATGGCAATCTTCACTGGCCAAGTTTCACCTAAAAAAAGGTCAGAAATATGGAAAAAAGCGCAAATAATATTTTCCACACCTCAAGGATTAGAGAACGACATTATAGGGAGCAGAATTGATATAAAAAATGTTTCATTAATAGGATTTGACGAAGCCCATAAATCAGTTGGAGACTATGCAAATGTCTTTATCGCAAAACAATACAATAAATTAGCAAGACATCCACGAATAATTGCATTAACCGCCTCACCAGGCTCAGACATGGAAAAAATAAACGAAGTATGCCAAAACCTTTTTATTGAAAAGATTGAAGTAAGAACTGACCAAGATCCTGATGTAAAACCTTATGTTAAAGATATAGATGTTACTTGGGTCAAAGTTCAACTACCACCCTCATTCCTAAAAGTTAAAAAGTTTCTCGAAGATTGTTTCAAATCTAAAATAAAATCTGTTGAAGAATTTGGTTACATCAACAAAGGTCAAATCAAATCATATAGCAAGAGAGATATTTTAGGATTGCAAGGACATTTACAAGGAGAAATTGCAAGAGGAGAAAAAAGTTTTGAATCCCTTAAATCAATATCACTCCTTGCTGAAGCAATGAAAGTACAACACGCATTAGAACTTCTTGAAACTCAAGGTATTACAGCATTAAATGAATATTTTAATAAAATAAACAAAGAATCTCTGACTACCAAAGTTAAAGCAACACAAAATCTTGCAAAAGATCCTAACTTTAGAAGCGCATATCTTTTAACAAAAAATATGTACGAAGCAGGTGTTGAACATCCAAAACTAAAAAAATTAAAAGATATAGTTCAAGAAAAAGTAAAAAAAGATATAAAAATCATCATATTTAACCAATACAGAGACGCTGCGACTAAAATTGTTGATGAAATCAGCCAAATAGAAAATGCAAACCCTAAACTGTTTGTTGGCCAAATGAAAAAAAAAGGTATTGGCTTATCACAAAAAAAACAAAAAGAAATCATGGACGAATTTAGACGTGGCGAATTCAATATCCTTGTAACAACATCGGTTGCAGAAGAAGGTCTCGACATACCAGCTGTCGACATTGTTATATTCTATGAACCAATTCCCTCCGCAATAAGAACGGTCCAAAGAAGAGGAAGAACAGGTAGACAAGACTCGGGCAAGGTATATGTCCTCATGGCAGAAAATACAAGAGATGTTGCTTATAAATGGTCTGCACACCATAAAGAAAAAAGGATGTACAGAAACCTCGAAATATTAAAAAAGAAATTTAATGGATATCAAAAAAAACAACAACCCCTTACAAAATTCATTAATGAAAAAGAAGACATCAAAATATTCGCAGACCACAGAGAAAAAGGATCAGGCGTAATCAAACAACTCCTAGAACTTGGTTTAAAACTAAAACTAGACAGACTAGAAGTGGGAGATTATCTTTGTAGTTCAAGGGTAGCTGTAGAATTCAAAAACGTTCCTGATTTCATAAACTCAATAATGGATGGAAGATTACTTGAACAATTAAAAAATTTAAAGAAAAACTTTGAAAGACCAATTTTAATTATTGAAGGTGAAGAAGACATTTTTTCTGTAAGAAATATTCATCCAAACGCCATAAGAGGTATGCTTGCCACTATAACTATAAGTTACGGAATACCTATATTAAGAACTAAGAATTTCAAAGAAACAGCATCTTTACTTGCAGTTATCTGCAAAAGAGAGCAAACTAACGAACAAAAAGATTTTTCTATGCATGGCGAGAAACGCATTACAACACTTAAAGATATGCAAGAATATATCATTTCATCACTTCCAGGGGTAGGTCCAACACTCTCAAAACCACTCCTTAAACATTTTAAAACTATTAAAAACATATTCAACGCTTCAGAAGAAGAACTTAAAAAAATAGACCTAATAGGAACTAAAAAAGCTCAACAGATTAACAAAATAATTAATACTGAATGGATTGAATAAAATTATAATAAAATAAACTAATATATAAAAGAACAACTAGATATATAGTAGAGTCCCATAACTTTTTTAAATAAAATATAAAATTCTATATTAATGATAACAAAACTAGGTATTGGAGCAAGTTATAATGACTCAGGCCCTCTAGAAAAAGTATTAAAAGAGATTAACGCTAAAGCGCATGAAGAAAGAACAAAATCAGGCATAACAAATCATTACTTTAAAAGAACTCGAGAAGATCCTAGAACAAGTAAATTCAATTATTCACTTTACGACATTCCAATTGTTGTTTACACATTAATGAACGCACTCGCTTCTGATGCGAATCATATAGCAATTGTAGGCGACCAATTAACAGGAAAAATAACTAAACATTTCGCAAAATTCTTTGAAACTGACTATTCAAAATTCACTTTTGTAAATGAAGGAACAGATTGGTCTCTAGAAAATACATTTAGAGGATTAAAAGAAGGACTCAAAGCTAAACCTTCTGAATCAATTGCACAAATTTCTGGAGACACCCCGGTTTACCTTGATTTAAACGAAATGTTAAGAGACCCTGATGCAAAAGATTTTGACCTAGTATTTGATTTAAACTGTAGAGAAAACATTTACAAAATAAATTTCACAGATAACAAAGGTCCATACAACAGACGATGGCATCTACCCATTTTCCAAAACCATGGCTGGAAAGCAATCTGGGTAAAAGAACCTAACGGAGGAATCTGGAAATTCAACGATAACACTTTTAACAAAATTAACACACTATTTGATGGAAGAAAATCATACGGAACTCAAAATAAAAAAGGAAAATTAAAAGGAAGAGCGAAATTAATAAATGAATTTTTCTTAAAAAACGGAAAGTGGTGGAAAACCCTAGCAACTGCTCCTAGAGCTCTTGCATACCTAGGATTAAGAAAATTCACACCATTCAATGTTCCGTTGTTCGATTTTAATAGAATGAGTAAGATCGCATCTTACGCTCTTGAAGCACCAGTTCTTATTAAAGGAAAACATTCAGAATGGGGAAGACTCGCAGATATAGACTCTGCCGAAGACCTTGCATTCTTTGAAGCATTAATGCACTCCGCTGAAGATCCATCACAAATTTATCCATATTTCAATGAAATAAAAAGGTTTACAGAATATTTAAAAACACAACCAGATATGCAAAACGAAGAATTAATCCAAGATTTCCACACTTACATGAACGAATGGTTTGAACAATTTCCACTCCTCAAAGGAAAACAACTATATGACGACAAAGGCACATACATAGGCCCTAAACTTGATAAAACAAATGTTCTCAACGATAAAAATAACAGAAACATATTATCCAGTAAAGATTCACCCGTATACGCAGCCAAAGATTCTGAAAAGAAACTTCAAATAGTTATGGACACGCAACTCGTATCAGCAAAAGCTTTCCGTATGGAATATATGAGTTAATCTTTTCTCAAAACAATCATTATACAAACTACAACAGTCAGAGCAATTATTAAATACGGTATAAGATTTTTTGCCTTCTCAGAACTTGAAAGATAAATAATCTCTTCTCTCGTAGATTCAAGTTCAAAATCTTCACTTAATAAAAACTCTTCAGAATAAAGATTTATTTTCTCTTCATAAGATTCAAGTTCAGTTTCACCTACATCAACCACTAACTGCTTAACATCAATAATTGAACCCTCATCATTAACCAATTTAAGAAAAAATACATTTTTACCTTCAAAAACTTTTACTGGAAATATTAAATCACCGGTTAAACCTGTTTCAATTGTCGTATAAAAAGTTTCTAATACAGTCTTAAAATCACCACCCTCTACATTAGCATATAACTTAATTTCATCTTCAGGTTCCGTAGCTTTTGTATAGAAACTTTTAATCTCCGCATCAGGACCTTCCACAGTTACATCTGAATTAAGATGTTTATATGTCTTCAAACCTTCGCGTTTAATTTTAATCTTATACTTATAATCACCAGGTTCTAATTTACCAATCTTATTTCGAAAATTAATAATTGCAACACCTTTATGCGGAACATTAATATTTTTCACAATTTCATCAGAATAATGCTTTGAACCTCTGTACAGATAACCAACAATTTCAAAATCATAATCAGCACCATAATTATTTTCGATTTTTACAGAAACATCAAACTTATCCAAAACATTAACATATTCGGGTATTGAATCAATCGAATACTCTAACTTCTTTTTAATTTCTTCTTCATCACAATCAGAATCACAACTATTATCACAAAGACTTGCAGTCTTACCCTCAACTTTAAATGACATTTCATCCGAACTGTTTAAACCTTCAACAACAAAAATATAATCACCATCACCATACTTAGAATTACAATTAGGTTTCAACTGCACAGGAATCTTCATCACATATTCAGTAAATTTACTATAAAGTGAAGCTGTAGAAGTTTGACTCGAAACCTTATTACCTTCAGAATCTTTCACATAGAACTTCA
>JAYENX010000031.1:0-8970 GCA_034722435.1 Nanobdellota archaeon
TGTTAAAATAATTACTTTCTGTTAAAAACGTTAAATTACCGTTATAGTTTTGAATTGTTAATTCACTCATCTCCGAATTGATGAAATTATTAGCATCCAACGTTCCAAATAAGTTAAGGGTGCCTGAGCCGTTTAGATAAGTTGCATTTAAAGTTGTTTCATTGTCGATAGTTAGTTCTGCACCCCTTTCAATTGATAAATTGTAAATTGTTAAATCGTTAGGTAAAGGAGTCTCTCGTTCAGAATTGTAACCTTGATTATCAATAATTAAATATTCATCTTCAGATTCTGAACCTTTAATGTAAATAGTACCTGCACCACCGTAAGGAGAAATATATTCTGCAATTTTTCCCCAACTACCCGATCTAGAGATATAATCTCCAGTGAAATAAGTATTATTATAATAAATGGCAATTCTACCACCGCCACCCGCATAACCGTTATAGCTGTAGGCACCAGTTCCACCAATCCCGCCATTACTAGTTATCGAACCGTTACCCCTGATAGTTTGAGCATCGATTAATATTGAACCACCGGAACCGCCACCAGAACCATCTCGGGAATCATAATCACAACCTCTACGAGCGCCATAATTAGCACCACTTTCTCCGTCTGAGGATATAGTACCGTTAACTTCTAAGAAAGTTGCATTTAGGTAAATCATACCGCCGCCGTTACCACCGTTACAATCACCACCAGCTGAACCGTAATCAAACGAGTTTTTAATAGTACCATAAGCTTGACCGCCGGCGATTATTTGTTTGAAACCACCATCTCCTCCGTATGCGCCACCAGAACCGCCATTACTATTTCCATAAGGGTCGTTACCAGCACCTGGACCATTAGGTGTACCGTCGCCGTAAAAAGCATTTTGACCGCCCGAATATCCTACACCATTAGCAGTAATTAGACCACCAGATTCTACAGAAATTTTAGGAAGTGTAAGGTTTAAACTATAATTCAAAATAGTTGTATAACCTAAATGGTACAGAAAATATTCATAATCTCCATAGTTAGGAAGATGTCCCAACACGCCGTCATTTGCAACAGTTAGCTCTAAATCAGGATTAATAGAATCCATTTCACATCCGCTTAAAGTCAAAGTTGAACCTGAACCTATAGTTAACACATCGCTGGATTCTAAAAATGAAAGGTTGCCGCAATAATTGTTAATTGTTAAACCTAAAATTGTTGAGTTTACAAGATTATCAGCGTTAAAATATCCATAGTTATTAATTCTGCCAGAATCTGCAATTAAGTTTGAAACATTTACAGTATAAGAATAATTGATTTTAAAAATTGCACCATTTTTAATTGTTAAATTATCTACGTTAAGATTTTCTTTCAAAGTAGTTTCAGAAGTTGCTCTTCCCAAATTATCAACTATAAGTTCAGAGAATCCGGGACCTTGCAAATAAATAGTTCCTGCACCACCATCACGAGTCTTACTATTTAATCTTGCTCCGCCCTGTGCAGTTATAGTCATATTTGAATAATCATCAGTATAATAAATAGCAATTCTACCACCGCCACCGCCTGCACCAGGACCCTGATCGTATGCAGAGTCGCTACCATCACCACCATTAGCAGTGATTGTACCGGCACCATAAATCGAATTTGTAATAATATATACTGAACCTCCAGAACCTCCACTTGAACCACTTCTACTCCACGAATCACAACCCTGATTAGGGGGTCGGGCTGAATCTGATGAAATAATACCATTATTTGTTAGAGTGTCGGACACGTTAAGGAATATTGCTCCGCCACCATCACTACCTTTACAATCGCCACCAGCAGAACCTAAGTCAGTAGGTTCGTAAAGTGAACCATAAGAATCTCCACCGTCAACGCCGCCGTCACCACCGCCTCGGCCACCTTTACCACCATATCCACCGCCTGAAGAAGTTTCGCCGTCTGTACCGCCACCTGGACCAAAACCAGTATCGGCACCGCTATTATAGAAACCTTTTTCGTCAACATCGATGGAACCTCCCGATTCAATTGTTAAGTTGATAACTGAGATATCTAAATCGTAAAGATGCGAAACAGTATTAGCTCGATGTGTCAAAGTAGATGCATTTTCAATATAAATATAATTTGATTGAATGTGTACTGATTCATTATAAATTTCTAATGTTGAACCCCCCGTAATATTAATATTATCACACGAGATGCTAGTGTTAAGTTGATAACTTGAGTTTATAGTCCAGTTACCCCCTGTATCGGGACAGTCGTTGAAATCAAGCACAGTGAAACTAGGAGTTTCAATTTTAGGAGTTGGAAGTATAGGTAAATTATGAGAACTTCCCGAACTAGAGTCATCAGAATTTTCAGATATTTCAGCAGGAGTGGGTTCAGGGGTTACAACAGGTTCTTGCTGCGGAGCAGGCTCCGGAGAGGTTTCTACTGCAGGAGCATCAGAAACTGGAAATGTTTGAGTCTGAGATTGTTCAGGAATAGAATTCTGATTAAGTAAAACTGCAATAATGAGCACTATAATAATGCTCATTGCCATCGCCCCTATTTTAATAGTATTATCTCTGTTTAACATTCTTCGCTGTTACCTCGAATAAAATATCGTCCTTTATAAAAACTTTATCTTTAGGATTATTTATCTTGTATACTAAATCAAGACAGTTTTTTACAAGATAGTCAGGATAACCCTGTAATACGATTTTATTAAAAATAGTTGAATAAGATTTACCTGCGCGTTTAAGTGTAAGTACTTGAACAACAATGTCCTTCTTAATTTGGTGCTTGATTAATTCAATTTCTTTTGCATTAAGTTTAGGATGGGGATATTTTTTTACTACTTTCTTCCTTTTAACAAATAACTTTGCGAATTTCTTAGGAGCTTTTCTTATATCCTTAATAAATTCGTCAAGCGCGTTATCTAAATCACGTAACATACTTTTGTTCTTTCTTTTGAATGTTTTTGCAGATGTGTTCAAGGAACTTTTCAAAATGTTCTTTTTCCTAGTGAAATTACGTTTTTCAGTTATTCTAGATTGTTTAAGATTTTCACGTATAGCTTTAAGTTCTTTTTCAAATTTGGAATCTTTTTTAACTTTAATTGAATGAACTCTTGCGAGCTCTTTCTCATGCTTTCGTCTCTCTTTAAGAAACTTAGCATGGGAAATTTTTTGAGATTTTTCAAACTCGTGAACTTTTTTAGTTATAAATTTTCGAGGTCGAAGTATGAATAAAGTTCTTAAGGAGAGTTTTATATTATTATACTTTCTAACTCTTCTTCTATGAGCGTTATATTTCAATCTTTCAATTTCTTCATGATGCTTTTTTATTTTTGTTCTATGTGCAAGATGTTTTGCGTGCATGTCATTAAACCGTGCACGATTATTAATTTTACGCGTCTTTCTTTCTTCTGATGCACGTAGATCGAAAAAGGGTAATGAATTCCATCTGTATGTAGAAACTAGTTTTATGTTAGTAGAAACATAAACTAAACTTAAAACTAATCTTTTACCAGGAGCAAGTTTGAAGTTCTTGAAAATGAAAGTTTTTGCATTTAATTTTTTAATTTTTACACCTTTATAATTCAAGACCGAAAGTTTACGTATTTTCGAACCTTTCTTTAAATGTAATTTAATGTCAACCGCAGTACGTTTCCAGTGTCTTGAAATGTTTGTTATAACTACTTTAACTTCCTTTTTACCCCTTTTCTTAGTAGTTGCCATATTAACAAACTGGTGAGATATTAAGAAAGCCAAAATAATAAGCAGTAACAAGAGTAACCATAACGAGTTAAAACTAGTTGGTTTCTCGATAACTGGTTCAAGTTCGGGAACTAACTTTTCAGGTGCAATGATATTAATATTAAATAATTTACCTACATAACCAGATTTAATTAATTCTAATTTCCAAGTTCCAGGCTCATCACTTGTAAACTTAAGTTTACCATCTGAATCTGTAATGAAGTTAAGAATGTCGCCCGAAGGTTTTCTTACAGAAACTTCTGCGTCAGGTACTGTATTACCTTTAAGATCAACAACTGTAACAATAACAGAATCGCCAGAGGTATAATCATAAGTATCTACAAGCTCACTTAATTCAGAAGTTATATCTTCAATAAGTTCTGTATCTTCAGGGATGTAAATACAGGTTTTAGACTCTGAAGGTTTATACTCATACGTTCTACAGTTATTATAATCATAACAATCTCTAGTTTGTACACCTGATGAAGGACAGTATCTTGGTGTCCAAGCAGAACATTGCCAGTTTTCAACACAAGCTCTTCCACCGCCACCACCACCAGTTGTAGGTGTTGTTGCAACTTCTTCTTTAATTGAGAAACCGCTAAATCCTGTAGTAGTAAAAGTGAAATAATTGTCAGCAATGTTTTGTGTAGCTGCAATCGATGCCCAAGTACCAGTACAAACCCTGTTTTCAAAGTCCCAAAGTTCGCACTTGTAAACCGCTAAATTGTTTTCGTTACTATAAGAAGTGTCATTGTATGAGAAAGTTATAGTGTAAGACTGTGGAGTTGAGTAAGTAGTATTCAAACCAATAGTTTCTATAAAGTCTGTAGCGGCAGGTACAACCCTATAATAACCTAAGCTTTGATTATTGTCAACACTAATATTGATACCCATAATATAAACGCTGGCGATTCCATCATCAGGAATGTATTCATAATCTAACAAGAAATCTAATATATGATAGTCTGCTTCAAATCCGCCAGGCATTAAATGGAAATGAAGTAATGACTCTGTATCAGAGAAATGTACGTTGACAGTACCGGGAATGCCTGTTGTATCGTTGACAAGATTATACTGTTGATAGATAAGTTCAGTTCCTACTAAAAATTCTTTCACTTCTGAAATAACATAGTTGCCAGAAGTGTCGTTAACAAAAATAGTGTAATTGTGAAGTCCTGTCTGTACAGGGATATAGTTAACAGGGAGAGAATGTTCAGTTATAGTTCCATCTGGAAGTGTAATCCTTGCAACAATTGAATCAATTAAATAGTTATCAGTTGCTGTAGCGCTAATATTGTAAGTTTCTGAAGTTGTAACCATGTTAGTATCTGGTGCTGAAGTTATTGTTTCGATTACTGGAGGAATTGTATCTTCAACAGTAACATAATGTGTTTCGTGTGCGTCTGAATAATTCTCTGTAGCAGTATAGAAAGCAGTTACATTATATGTTCCAAGTGTTGTATAATTATATAACTTAGTAAGTGGAGAAGAACCGGTTGCTTCTTGTATGTTATTGATATAAATCTCAGCAGTTCCTGATGAATGATTAATTAATGAAGCAGTATGGTTAACTATTGTCTGAACCTCAACAGTAATATTATTACCAGTCCCATCTAATCTTAGATCTATTGATGAGGTTGCTTTGTAAATTGTATAATTATCGATGTCTTCTGCAGAAGTATAGTTTTGAGTTTCAACCGATGAACAATTATATTCGTGTAATCCTGCACCTAGAAGGGTCGCAACATTGATTTCAGAGGTTGCATCCAAATTATTTCGCGTAAGTGTTTCTGAGTTAGTACAACTACATAATGCAGTTACTGATACTGGATACGTCTGAGGTGATACAGGATTAAATGATAATGAACAAGTACCTGTTGCTCGTTGCACAGTAGCGTAATAAGTAATACTACTTTCAGTATAATTTTCATCACCTAAGTTTATGACTGTGTAATTATATACTGCAACGCCTAAGCTTCGAGGTACGCCTAACTCAGAAGTTACATCAATAGAATCTCTGTACATTGAAGCGGTAGCCGCATTTGTTGAATAAACAGCAGTTACTGTATTCGGATAAGTAACAGTCACATTATCCTGGATTGTGTTAAGTGTTAAACTGACAGTTGTCGCAGCTTTTTGTACTGTGTAAGTGAACGTATCTGTTACATTTAAATTTCCTGAAGTGTCATTCGCGTACATTTTCCAAGTATATGAACCTGCTGCAAGGTCTGTGAAATCATAATAATATATATCTCCAAGATTAGGTACAGTAAAGTTTTGGAACGCGCCGTTAAAGTTATGTTCAATTATTACTGTATCAATAGTTGTCTCGTCTGTCCAAGTTACATTGAATTGATATGATGCACCAGGTGCATACGTTACAGGTTCTGGATATGAAATGTTATTAGACCATGCGGGATTATAAGTATCTTGTACAGTTACAAAATGCTGGTCATAACTAAATGTGTAATTAGTTGTCTCAGGATATTCCACTGTCAAATTATGAATGGAAAGAGTTGAGTACGAAGTTATATTATCAAGAGGGCTTAACCCTTGGTTTATCAAAATAGAATCTTCATAAAGTAAAATATCTGATTCTCCAAGCTCAAGAGTTGCTTGGACATTAACATTATCATTAACTTCAACAGTAATGTCATCATCTAAAGTGTTAAGTGTAAGATTAACGATTGATTGTTCTTTATTTATTATATACGTACTTGAATTCGAAGCAGCAGTATAGTTATTGGTCGCAGTTACATTACACACATAATTGTAAGTGTTAGCCGCTAAAGGTGTATAGAAGTTATTCTCGGATACGACATCCAGATTATCCCTATATAGTTTTTCACCTGATTCTAAGTTATTACATGAACAGCTCGCGTTTACACCTTGAGTTGTATAATTTGAACCTGAAACAGGAGTAAAACTTAGTAGACAGACAGATGTCTTAGGAGTTACAGTATATGTGCTTGAGGTTGTGTTATAGTTTCCTGCAGTATCGTTCATGTACCAGATATAGTTGTAAGTGTCAACTGCGAGATTAGGAATAGTCACTGCGTAAACATCGCCAGTTTTTGTAGTAGTATAATTAATACCTGCAAATTCAAGAATTACTGTTGAAACTTCTAAATTATCAGTTACAGTGATATTAAAATAATAATTCTGGCCTGGCGAATACGTTGCAGAATCTAAAGGATATTCATTAATATTTGAGTAAACAGGTTCATCAAGATCTACAGTTAAAGTAAAGTTTGTATTTGCCCAATCTTGTTGAGGAACTGTTGCATTATCATAAGTAAGGCAGTTCCAAATAATCTTTGTGCTTTGAGTTACAGATTTTGAGAATATTGCTTCGGCTGGCGCATATCCAAATATTTGAATTCCGTCATCTGAGAAGGTTCCTGAATAGTTCCAATAGAAAGTTATATTGGTAATGGCATAATCGTCATTTGCAGAACAGTTAAAGTTGATGGTCTCTAAATTTGTTATAAAATTATCTTCTGGTGCGTGCAATATAACAGTAGGAGGACAATCTCCCATTGACACATAAACATCGTGTGTTTCGCTTGTTTCAGTATAATTTTCGTTTCCAGAATAAATTACAGTTATATTATAAATACCAGATTCATTAAAGAAAGTAATATTTTCCAAATAATCATTGCCTGTATTAATTAATGTGCCGTTGTTGTATAATTCTATATAACCTGTACTTGGTGTTATCATATAAGCAGTAATATTAACAGTATCGTTAATTGCAATGTAGAAATCTGCGCCGGTTCCGTTTAAGAGCAAGTTAACTTCTGAAGTTGCCTTTTGGATTGTATAAGTAAAAGTCTGAGTTAAGTTAAGGTTTCCTGCTGTGTCGTTAGCGTACCAAGTATAAGAATTAACACTAACAGGGAGATCGATAAATGTAATTGAATAAATGTCTCCAGTTTTAGCTATTTGAGCATTTGAATAAGTATAGTTGATACTGTTCCATTCAAAAATAATATCTTCAATACCAACATTATCTGTCCAAGTTACATTGAACTCATAAGATTGGCTAGGTGCGTAAGTAGTTGGACTGGCGGGCGTTGTTAAAAGATTTGACCAAGCAGGTTCTATAACGTCGTTTACGTTGAAGTAAGTTGATTCCGTATCGTTAACATTTCCAGAAGTGTCGTTAACAAAGTATGTAATATTGTATTGATCAACATAAGTCGTGTTTGTCCAAGTGTAATCGTATAAACCAGTTCCTGCGTTATAGGTTAACTCCACGGTTTCGGAAGTGGAGTCCCATGTAATAGTTGCAAGGACTGTGTCGATTCCGTCATTATCTGTAGCGTTGATTGATAAAGTTACTGAATCAGTTTGGTTGTATTCTGTGCCGGCAGTTGGTTGAGGATTATCGGCACTTGGGAAAACATTATCATTTACAACAAAGAAGACGAGCTCTGTATCATTTAAATTCCCAGAAGTGTCGTTAGCATAGATTGTCAAAGTATATTGACCGATTTGCGTAGTGTCTGAAAAAGTGTTGTTGAATATCTGAGTATTATCAATCTCTGAAAGAGTAATTAATTGAGAGGTTCCATCAGGATAAGTAATATTAGCAATCACTGTATCGATGTTATCAAAATAATAATCAGTAACGTTGACATTGATGTTTACTAAGTCAGTATAGTTGAACTGAGCGCCATTTAATGGATTGATATCTGTAACGCTTGGCGCAGTTATATCTACAACTGTAAAATTAGTTGTTGAAATATTTGAATTATCAAAAGCGTCAGTTGCATTGAATGTTACAGCGTAATCTCCGGCGTATGTTGTATTAGTGAATGTGTAAGTGTAACAGTAATCTGTTCCGTTATATACTAATGTGACAAGTTTAGAAGTTAAGTCCCATTCAAGAAGTGCAGTAAGGGTTGAACTTTCACTTACACAGGTTTTAAGTTCTACAAGATTTGTTTGATTATAAGAAGAATCAAGATCTGGAGATATATAAATAAATTCTGGTTCATCAATATCGCCACCTACAACAATATTATGAGTTTCAAAGGATTCAGTATAATTTTCAGTTGCAGGATAGTAAGCAGTAATATTATAAGAACCGCTCTCGTTAAATTCAGTGTAATTGTTAAGCGGACTTAGACCTGCGTTGATTAAAGTTCCGTTGTTATAAAGTTCAATGTATCCTATAATCGGACTGACCAGGGTTGCATTCAGATCTGCGAAGTCGTTTAAATCTAATACAATATCCCCATCAACA
>JAYENX010000031.1:9070-30236 GCA_034722435.1 Nanobdellota archaeon
CGGACTTAGACCTGCGTTGATTAAAGTTCCGTTGTTATAAAGTTCAATGTATCCTATAATCGGACTGACCAGGGTTGCATTCAGATCTGCGAAGTCGTTTAAATCTAATACAATATCCCCATCAACATTGTTCAATGAAAGATTTACTTCTGAAGTTGCCTTTGCAATTGTCATTAGGTTAGATGTTTGTGCAGAAGTGTAGTTCTCAGTTGTTGTAACATTACAAGTATAATTGTAGATTCCAGCTCCCAATATAGTTTGGTGAGGATTGGAAACTAATGTTCCGTCAAGGTAAAGTTGTGGTGTAACTTGTAATGTGTTGGCTGTACAATTAACAGTAGTTTGAGTGCCGTAAATTTCTGACCAAGAAGGATTTGCTTCTAAGGTTAGTACAGGTGTAGCTTTGTTGATGACGTAAAGCCAAGCATCAGTTTCGTTTAAGTTGTTAAGAGAGTCGTTGGAATATTCTCGCCAAGTATAAGTTCCTGCAGCAAGATCTGAATAAGTGTAATAAAATTCTGAACCGATAGAGGTTACGATAGTAGTGTTGGTTAGAGTGCCTCCGAAGTCGTGTTCAATAATTACTGCGTCAAGTCCAACTCCAGTATCTGTCCAGGTTACATTAAATTCGTAAGATTGGCCAGAGGAATAGGTTACAAGGCTTATTGGAGATGTTAAATTATTTGACCATTGCGGTGCTTGAGTGTCAACTGTGAAAGTTCTGGTTTCGCTGGTGTTGGTATTACAAGAATCATCAGTACAACTAAGGTTCCAGGAATGTAAGCCATCATTAAAACCAAGCACAATTTGGGTGGTTGGTGTGGCATTAATAGTTGAAATATCAGTTACATTAATCAAACCGTCAATTGTTAGATTACAAAACATAGTAGTTGTAGAGTCATCAACAGATGTCCAGTTGAATAAAATGCTTGTATCAGAAGTGTTGTAGTAATTAATAGGATAGTTCAAGTCGACTGCAGGAGGGTTGTCGGAAAGAACGTTAATAAAATGAGTTTCAAAGGATTCAGTATAATTTTCAGTTGCAGGATAGTGAGCAGTAATATTATAAGAACCGCTCTCGTTAAATTCAGTGTAATTGTTAAGCGGACTTAGACCTGCGTTGATTAAAGTTCCGTTGTTGTAGATCTCGATATATCCAGCTAATGGAGTTACAAGGGTTGCGTTGATGTCAATAAAATCGCAACTATTAGCAATAATATCCCCATCAACATTGTTCAATGAAAGATTTACTTCTGAAGTTGCCTTTGCAATTGTCATTAGGTTAGATGTTTGTGCAGAAGTGTAGTTCTCAGTTGTTGTAACATTACAAGTATAATTGTAGATTCCAGCTCCCAATATAGTTTGGTGAGGATTGGAAACTAATGTTCCGTCAAGGTAAAGTTGTGGTGTAACTTGTAATGTGTTGGCTGTACAATTAACAGTAGTTTGAGTGCCGTAAATTTCTGACCAAGAAGGATTTGCTTCTAAGGTTAGTACAGGTGTAGCTTTGTTGATGACGTAAAGCCAAGCATCAGTTTCGTTTAAGTTGTTAAGAGAGTCGTTGGAATATTCTCGCCAAGTATAAGTTCCTGCAGCAAGATCTGAATAAGTGTAATAAAATTCTGAACCGATAGAGGTTACGATAGTAGTGTTGGTTAGAGTGCCTCCGAAGTCGTGTTCAATAATTACTGCGTCAAGTCCAACTCCAGTATCTGTCCAGGTTACATTAAATTCGTAAGATTGGCCAGAGGAATAGGTTACAAGGCTTATTGGAGATGTTAAATTATTTGACCATTGCGGTGCTTGAGTGTCAACTGTGAAAGTTCTGGTTTCGCTGGTGTTGGTATTACAAGAATCATCAGTACAACTAAGGTTCCAGGAATGTAAGCCATCATTAAAACCAAGCACAATTTGGGTGGTTGGTGTGGCATTAATAGTTGAAATGTCAGTTATATTAATCAAACCGTCAATTGTTAGATTACAAAACATAGTAGTTGTAGAGTCATCAACAGATGTCCAGTTGAATAAAATGCTTGTATCAGAAGTGTTGTAGTAATTAATAGGGTAATTTAGATTAACCTCGGGTGCAAATGTATCAACAGAAGTTATAGTGACATCATCAGTTAATGTTATAGTTTGTCCACCTGTACAAGTGACATTGTATTCAAATATGTTTGCTGTAGCAAAAGTCCTATTATATTCGTACAATAAAGAGGTTGCATTGTAAACCATAGGCTGGTCTATTAAATCGTTAAAAGTAATTGTACATGTGCCAATAATTGGTTCAGCTTTATTTAGAGTAGTGTAATTAGCATAGAATGCGACTAAACTATCAGTATACTTTGTTAAATTATCCTTATCAGTATCAGTCTGGTCCCAAATCTCAAGTTGCGAATTCCCTACAGTTGTATAATTACTGAAATGCGTTACATTGAAAATAGCAGTACCTGTTGCAATGTCGAAAGTTACATCTGAGCAAGTTTCGTTACACCAAATGCCGTCTACATATACCAAAGGTGCGAAATCCCACGTTAAACCACGCATTACGATTTCAGCGGATGCATTAAAAGAGTCGTCAAGACCAAATTCAATTTCTACTAAGTTGTATGTAAGGTTAACACTGACATCGAAGTCGATAGATGAAGCATCAACACAGTCCCACCATCTAATTCTGTCATCAACAGCATCTAAGATTGCAGTTCCGTCACAGACATTTGTAATGTCCGGAACATCATTCCAATCAGTAGTGTTACCCGTAAATGTTGTAGTGTTTATGGTTACAGCAGCAGTTGTATTGACTAAGAATGATCTTGTTATAGTTTGGTTGTAATTCATACTATCGTATGAAATGATTGTCCAATTGTAGTAACCGTCTGAAAGTTCATTAACTTCGAACAGAGTTTCGTTATAAATACCGCTGATTGATTGTGTTTGGTTAATCACTCCGTTGATATAAAGTTCTATGGATTGTAGTGCATTATCATCAGTGGATGTTATGTTGAAAGAGACATTTCCATTTACGTCGACAGCATTATCTCCAGGATAATGAATAGTCATTGATGGAGGTGTATCATCGCTTCCTATGAAATAGGTGGTGACTGAATCGTTAAGATTGCCTGCGACATCTCTTATAAAGAATGTTACATTGTATTGACCGTCTAGTTCACCAAGTGTGAAAGTTGTATTATATTTATCACCCACGGCATTTTCAAGGAATACATAAGTTATGTTACCTTCGGGGTCAACAACTTCTGCTTCTACAAGTTCTGTCAAAAGTATATCGTCACTTGCATAAACTGCGAGTTCGATTGTTGTGTTGTAACCGTAGATTGAACCAGGTTGTGGAGATATCAATGTTGCGCTAGGAGGTACGTAGTCTGTCAAGTTGAAAGTTCTTCTTGAAATCTCTGCGTCAGTTGAAGAGTCGTATACAAATATTGTCCAAACACCAGGGTATGTTGTTGAGTTTGTTATAATCAGGTCATCAGCATTACCTGAACCGTCAACAGTGATGTTAGGGCTTATCCGGACATAATTAATACCGTCGAACCATGCAAAGTATACTTCGCTTAGACCTTGCAAGTAGAATGCTTTTGCATATACTGTGCTATAAATTGCAAAAACATCTTGAAGATTGGTTCTTCCAGAGTCGTTGTATAACGCAACACCTCGAGGTGTATTATTTATTGTTGCGGTTTTAAAGACTGTTGAATCAAGTGATGAGTTAGCGTAGATATAAGTTATCTCATCCATACCCATAGGGGCGTCATTAGGAACAACCACCTTCAGGAAGATTTTTTCCAGGTCACCAAGTTGTTCTAGTAAAATGTCAGCATAACCGTCTGAATTAGAGTCTTCAAGAGGTGCATAGTACTTATCTAGGAATGTTTTTTCCCAACCTAAAGTATCAGTATATTGTAGATTGATATAGTCTGGTTCATACCAGTTATTTGTGATATTAAATTCGTAGTAATGTATTGAACCAGCTGTGACTGTTTCATTGTAACCAGAAGGTTCTAAGATTAGCCTGTCGTAGACAGTTGAGTTTGCATATGAAGTGTCAAAAATACTAGGATCGGCTGATGAGTTTATCTGGATACTTGTTGAGTCATTTGTTCCAATTACAGCAGCCACCGGCACCTCAACCAATAACTCTATTTTTTTAGATTGCAATGGTTCAAGTAAACCAGTATCAACAAAACCGTCTGCATTCGTGTCAGTAAGCAGACTGTTGTTATAGTAGATATAAGTGTTCCACGCATTAGATGAAAGTGAGTATATATTTATAGTATCTGAGATTGCCTGGTAATTATAAATTGTGTAATTCACAGATATGTTCATGTTCTGCGATGTACTTACAGTATATAATTTAGGAAGTATTGCTATATTATTAATAGTTGTTGTATCAATTACTGTGCTAGTATAATTACTTGCCTGACCTGTGATATTAGTTGTATCAATTGTACCAGTAGATACAACTGAAGGTACAGTTATTTCTACTATCAAAGTTGTGTATTCTTGGACGTCTAGAGTAATATCAGGAATTCCGTTTCCGTTTGTATCAGTAACTTCAGTTTCTGATGAATCCGGGTAGTGTAATTTCACATCCCATCCTTGAGATGATATGTTGTAAAGATCGATAGTTGACTGTACATTACCACAGTTCATCAAATCGTGCGCATAGTAAACAATAGTTCCGTTAGTTGTTGCTTTTTCATTATCAGGTTTGAATAAGAACGCAGTACTAGTTGGAGTAAGAAGTTCTCCAATATTATCAGTAAGCTGGTCAGGCAGATTTCCTCCGGAACCTCTCGCTGCAGCACCTTTAAAATTTATAGATGTAATTCCAGACAATCCTAAGTCTGACCATAATACTTTAGTTTCAAGTTCTACACCAGATTCTGCACCACCAAGAACTTTGGATTCTAATATTCTTGAGTTAGTGATTGAACCAGGCATGTTATAACCATCTCCAAACATCTGGTCACCTGGTGAAACTGCAGGAACATAATCATATAGATAAGAAGTGTAAAGTTGATTTGAACCTGACCAAACAAAGTTAAGCACATCATCAGTTGCATTCATATAACCATCTCTATCATAATCAAGATATACCAACATAGCTATCTGGTTTGAACCTGAAGCTAGTCTTCCAAAATAGAAGTATAGATTAGTTTCGTCGTATGTGTACGCGAATTTAATCATATCCCTATCCGCAGTGTCAACAGAGTCTGCATCTCCTGTTAAAGCACTAGGATCTGTGACGTAGTTAAGTGGGTTTGATAACACAGATTGCCAGTCTGCTAAATCTCCATCAGGAGTAACAGTTACTGAAGTAATGCCTGAACCATCCCCTAATTCTGAGCAACTAGGAGTTACGTTATCAATAACGTTAAGATAAACTGTGCTGTCGTATAAAGTAGAACTTCCAGTTTCGTTATACAATAATGTATAATTCCAATTACCAAGGAAATGTGTCCGAGGTTCGTAAATAATTAACTGTTCAGGACCTACCCAAGATTTAGGACCCTCTACTAAAGTTCCGTTTCTTTCAATATAATAATAACCGCCTGAACCTGACAAGGTCCATTCTAGAGTTGTTTCTTCACCAATCTCAACAGTTTGGTCATCTGGCTGAGTAATGTTCAAAGGTGGTGCGCCAGTGTAAGTTACATTGAAATAAAGTACATCCCAGTAAGCAGTCTCAGTAGTATCGGCCCCTGCAGGAGTTCTGTCAATCTCTGATTTTGCTAAAGCTCTTGTTCCAGTAGTGTTAAAAAAACTATCGCAAGTCCAGGTTTCAAGAGTGGTTATGTTTGTACACGTAACTCCCGGATTGGTAGTTATACCTGGACAAACAGTTGAAGCTGCAGTATAAGATACGCCGCCATCGGCATCTACCGAAATGTCACATGATTGACCATTTGCAACATCAACCCACCATTCATAACAAATAAATACCTCGTCAATCGATTCACAAAAATCTACTGATGTATCTACAGATTCAATTCTAACACCTGCGTAAACACTTTTACCATAAGTGTGAGCCTCTGTTACTCCGTCATCAGATTCAAGATATCCCCCATTTGTTTCGTTACAGGCTATGTTGAAAGTACCTAATGCTTGCCGGTCTTCAGCTGAGCAAGTGCTTACAGTCTCTGCAAAACCCGGATCGTCAGGCGTTAAGATGAATGTATATTCTTGACCAGGAATAAGCCCTGTTTGAAATAGAACCCATTCACCATAACAGTGTTGCTCGTCAAAGTTCCAATCTTTACATTTGTAAAGTTCTGTGCCAGTAGCAGTTACTGTAACTGTTGCTTCAGTAAATTTTGAAGGAGTTGGATCGATTGAATAAACTTTTTTATATTTTCCAAACGGCTCAACATCTTCAACTTTGACCAATCCCGCAGTATTTTTTGAAACTTCCACACCTTTGAACTCAATCTTTTTTACGTGTTTATTATTTATATCAACATCAATATTGTATTTACCTTTTGTAAGTTGAGTATTTGAAAGGCCCGTTGTTTGAATAATAAAATTGTTGTTTTTATCTTTAACAGTTATCAAAGCATCCACTCTTTTTTGTTTACTGTCTTTAACTATTAATGAAGTTTTAAGAATAACAGGTTCGGAAGAAGCATCAGAAAAACTCGCTTCTTCAATAATTATTTCTGTAATATTGTTAATGGTTAAATTATTAATAGTT
The DNA here is from genome assembly GCA_034722435.1 of Nanobdellota archaeon. GTDB lineage: Archaea > Nanobdellota > Nanobdellia > Woesearchaeales > JAHWHD01 > JAHWHD01. The sequence continues at coordinate 15,780 of JAYENX010000031.1, forward strand.
AATTCTAAAGATTCATTGATTGATTCAATAAGAGTTTTATTTAATGATTGGTTCAAGATTAAACTTAAAGTTTCATCAGTAGTGTTTATAGTTTCATTAATAGTAACATTTCCGTTTTCAACAAAGAAACCAGTGATTGAAGGACTGTTACTGATAAAGATTGCTATAACTAATAATGCCAAGAATGGTGCAAGATTTAAGAAGACTTTTTTCAAGTTCCCATCGTTAGAATTCCGAGTCATTTTCTAACGAATACCTCTCTTTTTTTAATAGGGCATTTCCAAATTTCAAAAAACTGGTCAAGGTCAGGTTCAAATTCTTTAGAAACCATTAGAACTGTTCGACCAAGATGGTCAACATTGAATCTTTTAACAACACCAGATTTACCATCACGACCTTTAAGTGCATAGTAGAAACGAACTTTATCTTTCTTTTCTAGATGCAAAGTAGAATATGTATAAATAATAAACTCTCTAAGATTCGTTAATTTTTCACCTCTTTTTTCACTCAAGCTGTTAATTAAGTTAACACAAGACATATTTAAAGGTTTCTATGTTACGAAAGAAACAACAAGACTTGAAAACAGAAAGAAAGTTAAATTAATTCACACAGAAAAACAACAAAAAGATATTCGTTAACCTATTTAACATAAAGAATATATGAAATAAATTAAAATCAAAAGAAAATGGTCTTTAAAATATACGTTTAACAATCCCATATTGAATAATTCTTCATATGTTTAAAAACATTGCGATTTAAAATTAATTGAAGAGTGTTATAGATGTAAAATTAATTAATTATTAAACATTTAGTAGCAATAAAATTAAAAGAAAAATTTGAATAGCATTTAGTAATGTTTTACTATGCCTGACATTTCCAAACATTTATATACATAAATAAGGTAAATTTATCGAATATGAGAAAAGAGGTAAGTACTCACACTTTAATAATAATATCAATATTCTTTGTTCTTATAGCAATCGCGGTAACTATTTCTTTTTTATCAGAATATAATTTAGATTGGAATTCGGTCACAGGTAATGTAGTAGGATTAGCAGAGGTTGATGTTGTATGTTTAGTAGGAATTTCAATGCCTGTTAATCACATTAATTTTGGTGCTGTTCCACAAAGTTATTTTGATGATACAACAGATAATAATCCTGAACCAATGATTATACAAAATGATGGAAGTATAAAAGTTGATGTTTCAATTGCAAGAGATGAGACTAGTACAGCTCTTTTTAGTGGAACAGGCGGAGGAGATAACACTTCAAGTTTTCAATTCAAAGCTGATTACTCTAATGAAACAGGAGCTTTTAATTATGCAGAATCTTTAACAGACTGGACATACGTGCCTGGAACTGATGGTTTGATTGCGATCACAGGTCTTAATTATTCGGACAGTTATGATTCGGCTGAGATTGATCTTAAAATTCAAGTCCCTTATAATGAACCATTAGGTAAGAAAAACGAAACATTAAATTTTATTGCAACAGCTTCAGAAGGTGCAATATGCGGGGATGAAGATGGTAGTTGTAGAGATAAGTTTACAGAGTGCGCTGAAAGTTGTGCACCTCCAGATTCTAATTGTTATATCAGTTGCGGTCAAATCTTTGGAAGTTGCGTAAGTGTAAGTTGTACAGACCAATTACAAACTTGTAAAAATGATTGTACGGATGCTAATTGTAGAACGGCATGTAACGTAGAGTTCAAAGAATGTACATCATTATAGAAAAGTTTAAAAATTGAAATATAAATTAATATATAAAAGGAGGACATTAAGATGATAAAGAATTTATTAGCGGTTTTAATTATAGTTGCGATAGTGATCTCTTTAGCAGGCGTGTTTTTAGTTTTGAATACAAACGATGCGCCAGATGTAAAAATTGCTGCAGGAACTGCAAAAGTTAATGTTATAGCGGCATCAAACATTCCCGCTTCAACAGGTCAAGCAATTGTAAATGTTATTGAAAATACGGAGGTAGTAAAATGAAAGAAGAGATTTCAAATAAAACATTAGCAATCCTTGTTATTATAGCAGTCATAGTTTCAATAGGAACAACTGTTACACTCTTGACAAGATTAGATTCAGGTGCAACAGGTGCAGCAACAGGATTAGCCAAAGTTGATGTAACTGGTTTGGTTGCGATTTCGTTACCAAGTAATACTGTTGATTTCGGTTCAGTTGTACAAGGATATACAGCGGACACTACAACTAATAGTCCAGCACCATTAACAGTTCAAAATGATGGCGGTGTACCAGTAAATGTATCCATAGAGAGAGATAATTCTAGTTCAGCATTATTTAGTGGAACAGGTTCAGGAGATAACACTGCAACGTTCAAGTTTAAGATTGATACAGTAAGCGGAGAACCAAATTCATTCAATTATGGGTCTTCAACAACTTCATGGACAAATGTTCCGGGTACAACAGCTATCGAGGATGTCATAACAGATTTAAATTATACAAATACTAATGATATCGCAGAAGTTGACTTACAAATCAATGTACCGAACGACGAACCATTAGGTTCTAAAAACGAAACTTTAGTTTTTATAGCTGAACAGTCTTAAAATTTTTTTATTTTTATTTAAAATGAAAAAAGTTTTAATTTTTATTTTGTGTATTCTAATTTGTCCAGTATTAGTTAGTGCTATAGGTATTGGACCTCCGAGACAAACTATAGAATTTCAAGCAGGTTTAGAGAAAGAGTTAATATTTTTCGTAGTTAATACCGAACAATTAGATTTAAGCGTAAGTATGTATTCTAAGGGCGAACTTGCTGAATTTATAACAATTGAAAACAATCAGTTCAATCTTAAACCTGGAGAAAAAAAGGATGTTGCAGTAAAATTAAAATTACCCTTTAAGATTGATACTCCTGGAAAAAACCTTATAAAGATTGGGGCTCTCGCATCACCAAAAAGTTCAAAAGATGCAACTGTCGCCGCAAAAGCAGGTGTCGAATCTCAATTATATATAGATGTGCCTTATGAAGGTAAATATTTGACAGCATCTTTAAACGCAAATAATGCAAAAGTAGGAGAAAATATTAACTTTGCGATCAATTTAAAAAATAATGGTTTAGAAAATATTGATTCAGTTAGCGGTATAATAAAAATATATGATTCTGAAAGTGACAAAGTTTCAAGTGTTAATGTTGTCTCAAAAAGTGTTAATGCAGGAGAAAGTGAAAAACTAGAAGCATCATGGAACACTAAAAATGTTAAACCAGGGTCATATAAAGCTATTGCAGATATTGACTTTGATGGAAATAAAAAGAGTATTGAAGCAAGTTTTAATGTTGGAGATGTTCTTATTGAAATAATAGATTTGAAAAATAATGATTTTAAACCAGGCGATATTGCTAAATTTACAATAACCGTGCAAAGTAAATGGAATAAAAAAATATATAACGCGTTTTCTTTAATTGAGGTTTATGATATGCAAGGAAATCTTCAAGGGGAAACAGAAAGTAAAAAAATAGATATAGGTGCATGGGAACGAAAAGATATTGAAGCTTTTTGGGATTCAACAGGGGCAGTATCTGGAGATTATAAAGTAAAAGTTGTTCTTAATTATGAAGGTAAAACTTCTGAAAAAAATTTTAACATTACAGTTAAAGAGAAAAGTAGTTATGGATTAATAATCTTAAGTATTATCGTTGTTATGTTAATGATAGTGGTTGCGTGGTTTAAATGGGAAAAGTCAAGAAAGAAAAAGCGATAATAATTCTTGCTATTGTTATATTAGTAGTAGTAGCCGTATCTTATTTAGTTTATAACATGTTAAAGCCAGACGATATTCAAGTTATAGATATGACCATTAAAGTAGGAAATTATACAGGTTTTGATGTTAACACCAGTTATTTAATATTCGGAACAGTTGTTCCAGGCGGTTATTCTAAAAGAAGTATTAAGATAAAAAATATAGATGATAAAAAGCACAATGTTGAAATTGTTACTGAAGGAGAACTTTCAGATTGGACAAAGATTTCAAATAATAACTTTATAATTAATAATGGCGAAATTAAAGATGTTGATGTTACTATTTTTATTCCTGAAAGATCAGATATGAGAAAATATGATGGGAAATTGGCAATAATATTTAGATAATGTAGTTTATTTGTATCTTATTGTATTTTAAAAAATAATTTCGAATTATTCTATTTATTGCAATAATGTTCTATTTTTTGTTATTAAAATCTTTAGTTTTGAATCTTCTAAATCCTGTATAAACAGTTATTAGAATAACCGATAAAATGGCTACAACTAGTAATAGATTAAAGAAAGGTATTGGTATCCACAGTCCGGGTTTTTCAATATTTATGGGTTGTACAGATTCTATAAAACCTGAATCGCAAGATCTCGAATCAACAGGTTTAGTTTTTCTCATTACCTTGAGTATCTTTCCTTCAGCAACTAGTTTATCACATTTATTTGAATCATAACAATTTCTGGTTTGTTTTCCATCAACACAAATAGACCATTCTCCGCAAATCCAGAACTCTTCACAAGTAGGTGGAGGGTTTGAGGGTGAAAATGATGAAGCTCTACTAGCTGCTCTTGTTATAGGATTAGGGCCAATACCTAGCCCTGGGTCGGCAGGTTCTAAAAATATAGTAGTGCTCCGAGAACCGTTAGTAAGATTAGCAAGTACTGTCCAGTTATCATCATTACAATAACGTTCTGTAAAGTTCCAATTTAAGCATTTGAAAAGTTGAAAACCTTGACTATTATCAAAACTTAATTGTACTTCCATGTTTGAAAAATGAGTTATCAAAGGATTAACAACCACCAGCCTGTTCCATTTACGTTCATCTATCGAATCTATACCTAAAAAATCGCCAATAGTTCCAACATTGATAAAATCGTAGAATATAATTTTGTCCAAACCTCTGTAATTATAAGGATTTATTTCTATAGTATAACTCATACCCCATAAGAATGAAAGGTTATAAATCTCGTCATCGATTGCAATCAATCTATCATCGCTGTCTCTATAGACTAATATCTCTCCGTCACCAGTTTTATTAGGCGCTTCAACTAATCTTCCAAAAGCTTCATAAGGAGGGAGTATTTCGATAATTTTGTCCCTATTATTAGTATATTCGTTAAGATCTTTAGCGAGTAGAGTATAATTATCATAAGCCATCCCGCATGTATCCCAGATTGTGTTAAATGAACCTGAACCGTCTGTGCTAAGATTTATAGGATAGTTTGCGATTACAGAACCGGTTGAATTTAAAATATAAAATTCAATAAGTCCATCATCTGTAAAATGAGACCCCAGTATGGAAATATTAATACCAGGGGAATAAATCTCGTGTTCAGTATAAAGAGATGATTCTGGCCTCACAACATTAAGTAAGATATTTGCGGCAGCAGTATGACCTACAATTTCTGGCTGTTTTAATAAAATTGAAAAACTTGAAATCGTAATAGCTATCCAAATTATAATTAGTGCCAGAATTAATCTTGAATTTACCTCATAACCCCTCTTTTTAACCATTAAAATAAAAATTGCGAATTATATATATAAAGTTTTGCGAATTATATAATAGTTTAATAAAACATTTTAATAAAAAATAAGTAGATTTAAATAGGAGTTCCCTAACTTAACTAACTAAGTTCACTTAGTTAAGTTAGTAAATGGTAAATATCAATATAACAATTCCAGACGAATTGCATAAAAATGCGAAAATTAAGAGCGCTATCTCAGAGATTTCTTTAAAGGAATTCATAATTAAATCATTAAAAGAGGGCATTAAGAAAAATGGTTAATGTTAATATTAAGATTTCTAATGAACTGCATAAAAAGATTAAAGTGAAATGTGCAATTAATAGCATAACACTCAAAGATTTTGTAATAAAAAGTTTGAAAAAGAAATTGAAAAATGGATAAAAAGATTGCTTGGATAGTTATTGGAATAATAGGTTTATTATCTATTAACGTAGCTTTTGCTTTTGATTTAGTCACAGGCGGTTTTATTTATTCTCAAGGTTCGTTCACAGTTGACAATATTGCACCCGTAATTGATGTTATTAGCGAGATTATAGGGGATGAAGGAGATTTAATAACTATAAACGCTAATGTTTCTGATCCTAATGGCGATCCAGTTACAATAAGCTATAGTCTTCCATTCAATGAATCAGGACAATGGCAAACTATAATTGGAGATGGAGGAGTTTATCAAGTAACGGTTTCTGCTTCAGATGGGACTCTTAACAGCACTGAAAATGTAATTGTTAAGATTGTACCATACTGCGGTGATGGAATATGCAGTGCTAACAATAGTGAAACTTGTAGCAATTGTGCAACTGATTGTGGAGAATGTGCTAGTTCTAGTAACGGAGGAAGAAAAAGGGACAAAGAAATAATTCCAGAACCTGAACTTGAAAATGAAATAGAAGAAGAAGAAGAAGAAGAAGAAGAATCTACAGAAGATGGTCAAGAGCAAGGAATGTCAGAAATTGAAAAAGTTTCAGAGGATGAAAAAGATGAGAAAGGGGTTTTAATAGTATCAGAAGATTTAGGTGTCGATGTGAACATAATTAAGGATGGCGAAGGAAAAAAAGGTGTTGATACCAGTACATCAGACACCATAAGAATTAAAATAAACATAGTACAATCCTTAGGTATTAAGGAAGATACCACTATTAAAGTTAAATATTTAATAATACCAATTAAAGATAATATTATAACAGCTAACGCAATTTATGATGATTATGCAGATGCTTTAGTTGAGTCATCGTATTCTTTTTATTTAGAAGAGTATGTGGAAGTTTCAGCTGAAAATATCAACTTGATACGAGAGATAGATATACCAGAACATCTCAAATCTGGAAAGTATAAGCTCGTTATAGTTGTAGAACACGAGGGCAGAGTAGCAATTGACGAAACAGAGTTTGTTGTGCCTAAAAGAATCGATTTAGAGCAGTCATTAATAAAAGATGTTTCTAATAAATTATTAACAGGCATAATAGCGATTATAGTTTTAATTACACTATTCTTAAAAGTAAAAGAAGAAAATGAACGTAAGAATAAAGAAAAAAAGTTGAAGAAAAGAAAAAAGAAATAATAGTTTAATTCTTCAATCATTCTAAAATAAAACTTTTAATTTCAATATAAGTACCAGGGTCGGTTTCTATAACCACGTCAAGATTGTTCAGATAAAAGGATTCAAAAAAACAAGTATCGACGCATTCTGAATAAAATATTCTTGATTGGACATTATTAGTTGTAGAAGTGACTTCGCGATTATCAGAGCCAGATTTAGAAGTTTGGCCAGTTATTGCAACAGGATTGCTCAATTCTGCATCAGAATCAAAGACAAGCACTCTTTCACCAGAATCAGTTAAAAGGTACACTTTAGCATTTCCGGACCCAGTAACTTGACCGTTAATTTTTAATGATCTTAATTGAATTGGATCCATATTGTTTTGTTCTAATAATGTGAAAAAACCATTTTCTGTTGCAGATAAGTTAGTGTTAATTATCCAAGAATCAGAAGAAACAAAACCAGTTATTTCAGGGTCTAAGTATAGCAGTACAAAGCCTAGTGCAAGTATTGCAAAAGCTAGGCCAACAAACAGTCTTGAGGCCATATTAAAAACAATAAAAAAGAAATTAGTATATAATACTTTACCTTTTAGATCTCTTTTTCTTAGCCTTTAAAGGTTTTGTCGCCTTCTTTGATTTTGTAGGTTTCTTTAAAGGTTTTGCAGGTTTCTTTGATTTTCCTTTCTTGAAGTGATACAATAGGACAACCACAAAAACAGCAACTAAAACAAGAGCTATTATTAAAGTAAAATCGTAGCTTTTATCAGGAATTGTCATATTATTTGTTAGTCTCTGTTGAACAACGTTTACATTAACAGGAAGACCACAAGAATCAATTTTTACAGTGGCGCCTGATTGTTCACTTGCAGGACTGCATCTGATGCAAAATTCTTGAGTATAGAAACCAAGTATCTTAGGAGCTTTAACAGTACCGTAAAACTCTGCTTTTGAGTTTGCATCTACAAACATAATATCATCATCAAAATCAATATTTAAATCAGACTCGCCTTGCAATTCATAAATACATTCAATTGCTTGAGGTTTATTAAGATTCTGAATCTGGAACTTAAATCTGCCTGATTCTGACTTAAGAAGTTCTAGTTCTGGTGGTAACGGATTTGTTACACCAGCATAAACTATAGGAACTAAAAATAAGGTAAATAGTAAAATTGCGATAAGTTTTTTCATTTCAACACCTCTTTTATGATAATGTTATTGTTATTGTTGTATTATAAGTACCTGCACTAAGACCCGTAGGAGGATAGATATGGTAATAGGTATCCAGAGTTTCATTCAGCGCATTATCTGAACATGTAGCTGCACTACAAACCTCTAATCCTGTGCCAGGCTCAAAAGTTTTTGCAGTAGTATTCATGTAAACTGGAGCTACATAGCCAGATGATTCTGCAGATTGTGAATTATCGTCATCAATCTGGAAATCTGTTCCTGTCAAGTTCCAAGTATCGGTTCCTGAAGTAGGATTAGTAGCAGACCATTCCAGGTTAAGATTGTCGTTACCCCAGTTTGTCATAGTTGCTAAGCTCGTACCAGGGTTCCATTGATTAAGGTCAATGCTACCGTCACCAAGAGTTACAAGTGAAGGATAATCTATTGCTTTCAAAGTTCCATAAATCCAAGAATCTGTATCCTCTCCATCAGATACTCTTTTACCTGCCTGGCTACTTATATTTACAAATAGTTGATAGTTTGCATTAGGCACGTCAAAGAACTGTGGAGTTCCTTGAGTTTTATTTGTTGTAAACTCATATGTACATGTTGAGCCTGATCTGGAGACGGAGTCAACTTGCCAACCAAAGTCATACGAAGATTCAGAACAGGATGCGTTATTTAAACATAGATAAATGTACGCTGTAGAATCTGTGTCGCAATCGTCATCTGTGTCTGTTGCAGTTAATTTAACAGCGACAGTTGCATTTGAATGTTCAACAGGATTCAAAGCGCATGTTGAAGATGTGCAACTAGAATATGCAGAACCTGCATCTGTTAAGCTTACATCTGTAATATCAGGAAGATAATCTAATAAATCTAATGTAGTGTTAAGGTCTAAACCTGTACCGTCAGTGTTGCCGTCGGTTGTCCAGACCTGGACATAAACAGTATTGTTAGCGTAAATTGTTCCAGGGACTCCCCAAGGTATTGCGGAGTCTACATCTTCGCCTGCTTTATTTGCTGCGTCATTATTTTCATAAGTACCATCGCCGTAGCTTGTACCAACCCTTAAATGATATGTTAAAGTGTCAGCAGGCCAATGATTGTCTGTACCATCATCAGGATCGGTGGCTGTCCAAGTTAAAGTTGGCGTTTGATCATGAGTATCTAAAGGTAAGAACGATGTTGGTTGAGCAGGTAAACTGTTTAAAAGATTAAATTCAACATCATAAGCTGTACCATTCTCTGAACCGTCGTTAGGTGTAAGTCTTACATAATATGTTCTGTTAGTTCCGGAATAATCTAAGCCTGAAACAGCAGATACTGCATCTGAGCTTGTTGAAGAAGAATATGCATCACAAGTGTTTGTGTCCCTATTTCCAGATGTGGTTGAAATACAAACATAAGTTGTAACTGTATCGCCATCATTATCCGAAGTTGTCCATTGCATATTAGGTGTTTGATCGTGAGTATCTAGACTGGAAGAATCCCAATTAGCTGCACCGTCTTGTATCTCAAAACCTGAAGGTTGATTAGGTGGCGTGTTTTGTATTGTTTCGTTTGTACTGTTAACAGCGTCACCAATATAAGAATGTTCATCTACAGGTGTGACTTCGCACATCCATATATCGCTAGTTCCAGTATTTGAACTTGCAATTGTTGAACTTGTAAATCCTGTAAGTGCCCATGCACTTCCAGTAAAGTTATACCATCTAAATGTTGAAGTTCCCTCTGAATCAGAATCTCCATCAGCAAAAGAATATGAACATGTCAAAGTTTGACTAGTTGTAGGGTTGTTAGGAGTTATATCTACAGATGAAGCTGTAGGTTTATGGTTTACATGAAATGTATGGCTGTAACCAGTTGAACATTGTCCAGGACATGAATCGTCATTAGGTGGACAATCGCATACGAAAAAATAAGCGTCATAAGTTGAAGAACTTTCGCCAGAGGTTAAAGTATAAGCACAACCTAAATCCGCATCATCACTATATGTGCCAGCATATTCGTTGCACCATTCTCCTCCAGTACATGTACCGTCAGTTCCAATGGCGTTTGTTTTACACACTCTTAATGAATGATTATCAGCTGCATCAGTGTCAGTATGAGAAGTCATTGAAAATGTTACATCTTCACCGTCATGTTTAGGGCTACCCGAACTTGAATCTGAAGTCTGAGTACTTACAGTAGGAATTGCGTCTGTTAATGTAAAGGAAAGCGTATCATTAATAGTACCATTTGAAGTACCATCTGTTGGCGTTAGTTTAATATAATAATTTCTTGAAGCAGTACCCCAAGTATAGTCCCAGTTTGATTCCACCTGAGTAAAAGCATAAGAAGGATCTGCATAAGGACCTGCGTTTACAACATCACATGAATTGTCATCAGTATCCGCACTTATACATACATATGTAGAAACAGGGTCCCCATTAGGATCTGAACCTTCTGTCCAAGAGAATGTTTGATCTTTATCATGAGTTGTTGTTGGTGTCCAATCGTACGGAGAATCCGGAGCTGCGTTTCCAATAGTAAATGTTCCAACAGGACTTTCAGTTTCAGCATAAACTGCAAAAGAAAATAAACTTATTATTAGTATAGATATTATGGTTACAATTGCTTTATTCATTGATATCCCTCTTTTATTTTTAAATAGTAATTATTTGAATATTTAAATGTTTTCATTTTTAATCACTCCTTATGTTAATAGTTGATTGATAATTTTGAGATATAGTTCCAGAAGGTATGTAACCTCTGAAGTAAATTTCTTTAGTCTGTTGAACAGAAAGTTTGTAAATTTCTTGGTATGTAGTTGCAAGTTCAGTGTATGTGCCAGTAGCTGTTTCGTTGTATGTTGCATTTCCTACACCAATTGAATATGAAGAATTTGTCTGACCAATGAAATCTGAACCTGAAAGGCTTATGTTAACGAGGGAGTTACCAGTATTTCTGATATACATAGGATATGCATCAGAACTGTTCACAGTTTCTAAAGGTAAACCTGAGAATGAAACTGTCGATATGCTTAGTTCATGTGCAATTAGAGTATTATAATAATAGCTACTGTTTTCTTGATCAGAGTTAGAATCTGTAAGATTAACATCCAAGGTTACGCTCCAGTCTCCAGGATTTCTGAAATAATCCATGTTCCAAGATGTATTACATTGCGTTTGTGTCCCAGTAGTTTGAATTATGCCAGTAGCAATATTTAATGTTGGCGAAATATACGAATCTGATGCATTGTAAATCCTTACTTCGCAAGAATCTATTGCAGTTGTGTTTGTAATGTTTGCTACAAGCGTTACAGTAACATTATTGTCTTCAACAGGGTTTATCTGAAATCCTGCAGTAAGTTCGTCATCATCAGGAGTTATTAAGATGTCAGTTATGTTAACCGAAGCCTGACCTAATTGAACTGTAAATGTCCCATTTTTCTCATATGCATTAAAACCTAGACTGCAATTTGCATTAATGTAATAATTATAAGTTGTTGCAGATAACGAAGTTGTATCGTAAATATATGTCCAAATATCTTGCGAATCAGGATTCATAGTATAGTTAACACCATCAAAATTTAGTAGAACAGTATCAACTGTTCCAAGACTAGTTACATTCACAGTGAATGTGATATTTTCTCCTTGAGTTACAGGATCAGGAGAATCGTCTAAAGTGTTAATCCAAATTCCGCAGCTAGTTGTTGAAGCAGTATTGTTAACATCAGTATTATTTATATTTCCAGCATGGTCTTTAGTGTGGACTGTAATAGTATAATTAGTATTGTCATCTAATCCCGTTGCATTATAGAATGCGTTTGTTGTGTTAATCACATTTGTTCCGTTGATATAAATTATTGTTTCGTTGAAATCAGCGTCAACAGGGTTTGTCCAAGTCCAATATATTGAAGCAATATCTTGAGATTCATTTTGTAAGTTTGTAACCGAGGCAGGAGGAGATGTGTCAGATTCAGTGTAAGTTACATTAAAATAGAATACGTCCCATGTAGCTGTTTCAGTTGAACCCTTACCTGCAGTAGGTCTTGAGAGTTCAGATTTTGCGTATGCTCTTGTTCCGGATGCTCCAAAAAAGTTTGCACAAGTCCATGTTTCTAGTGAAGTAACATTAGTACAAATTATACCAGGATCGGTTGTTGTTCCTGGGCAGGTTGTTGTTACCGCAGTATAACTCGCACCTGCATTTGCATCTATACTTATGTCACAATCAGTAGGTGCAGATTGTACTTGCGTACTCCACCATTCATAACAGAAGAAAACTTCGTCAACACTTTGACAATTTGTTATGCCTGTATCAACTGATTGAATTCTTACTCCAGCATAAGTACCTTTAGTATAAGTATGAGTTTCAGTTGTTCCACCATTAGTTTCTAAAGATGAACCGTCTGTTTGGTCGCAAGTTCCTCCGAATGAACCTTTAATGGCCTCGTCTTCAGCTGCACAAGTACTTACAGTCTCTGCAAAACCTGGATCGTCAGGAGTTAAAATAAAAGTATAATCTTGTCCCGGTATTAAATCTGATTTGAATAATGACCAAGTACCGAAACAAGTTTGAGTTGCGAAATTCCAATCCTTACATTTGTAAAGTTCTGTACCTGTTGCAGTTACTGTAACAGTTGCGTTAGTAAAGTTCAGGTTAGTAGGGTCAATAGCATAAACTTCAACATAATTATCGAATTCAGGAACATCATCAATTTTGATGTCTGCAGTAAAGTCTTCATAAATTGTTAAATCACGATATTCAATTTCCTGAACAGGATGATTATTAAGTTTGGTTTTAATATTATATTCGCCTTCTTTGAGAATTTTCTTTGCTTGACCATGATTTTTAGAAGCTTTAACTTCATCAGTTAAACTGTCAATAAGTTCGATTGTAGCGTCAATCTCTGAACCAGATGCGTCCCTTACAACAGTTGTGAAGTCAACATTTTTCGCAGTACCAAATTCGAACGCTTCCGTGTGCGCTCCGACCAAGATTCTGAAACGTTCATCGTTCCAATTGAAAACTGTCAGAGTTATATTTTCATCAGCCGACGAGGTCTTTTTATCAAGCAAGTATTCGACATTTCCTTTGATGAAAATAGGTAAAGGTTTAGATGAATCATGATGGAATTTAACAGTTAAGTCGTTTGTTTCATCGTCTTTTACGATTGAATCAATAATTGCGTCGTATCTTATATCTTCTTTAATTTTCAAGTAAGAAACGTTAGTTACATTATAACCTTCAGCAAAGCTTTGAGTTCCTAATAATTCTACTTCGTAATCTTCACCAGGAACAATACTTCTAACTTTAGTCCAACCATCTAAACAAATTTGTTCTAAGAAGTTCCAAGAATCGCACCTGTAAAGTTCTGACGAGTTTGCAGTTATAATGGCTTTTGCAGATGCAAATTGAACTCTTGGGTCGATTGCGTACTGCTGTACAAAGTCTGGAGAAGTAACTGTTTCAACATATTCGAATCCTGCAAGTTCAGTTGTTGTTTCAGTTAAATCAGTTCCTGCAAAAGTTATACTTTTAACAGGATGTGTATCCCCGCTAAAAGACATTACTTTAGGATTAATAACAACATCATAATATCCAGATGCAAATTTAACAATGTCCCCGGAATGTCCAGATTCAATCGTTGAATGGTCGTCATAAATTGTTACATACGCATCTACAAGTTCTCCATAGCTGTCAGTTATATTAAGCGCAACATCAACAGATTGTTCAATAGTTGTAAGATTTTGTACTAAGTAAGTTGCAGAATCAACATTAAATATAATTTCACCTTCGACTTCAAATACAAGAGCGTACTCTGTTGAGTTAAGTCCTTCAGGAAGTAAGCAACTGTCTGCACAAACTTCGTTGAAGTCGAACCTTTGCCATAAAGATTCTTCAATTGTTTCATTAAGCGTTAGGTTTTCAATTAATTCAACAGTTTCATTTAGTTCAGTTAGATTTTCATCAATAAAAGTAACATTTTCAGGAATAACACCTTCGACAATTGTTTCATTAACAGTAACTTCGCTAGTAACATTATCTAAAACAATCTCTTCAGTTATGTTTTCTTCAATAATTGGTTCAATTACTTCAACAATAGATCCATTGTTTTCAACTTCAGGAAGTTCGACTATTTCTTCAGTTTCAGATGGTTCTTCAATTACTTCCTCAGCATCAGAAGAAGAATCTTCATCAATTTCAGTTTCTTCAGAAGTTTCACTAGACGAATCATC
>JAYENX010000031.1:30336-37658 GCA_034722435.1 Nanobdellota archaeon
CTTCAGAAGTTTCACTAGACGAATCATCCGTCAGGTCTTCATCTGAACCGGCAGGTTCTTCAGTTGTATCTCCAGAGTTATCCTCCGAAGTAGTTTCATCTACAGTTCCTTCAGAAGTTTCACCAGATGAATCATCCGTAAGGTCTTCATCTAAATCAATAGGTTCTTCAGTTGTATCTCCAGAGCTATCCTCCGAAGTAGTTTCATCTACAGTTTCTTCAGAAGTTTCATCACCAGCAGTTTCATCTGTAGAAGAATCTTCGCCAGAAGTTGTATCAGTTTCTGAACTGGAATCTTCCGTTGAATCTGATTCATCATTCGAACTTTCATCAGAGGTTTCTTTTGAATCATCAGAATTTGAATCGGATTTAGATTCTTTAGAATTATCATTATCTGAACTACTATCGGAGCTACTCGAATCTCCTTTACCAGCAGAACCAGAACTTCCACTATCGCTACTTCCACCATCGCTACTAGCACTGCCGCTACTTGAATCGCTGCCACTACTTCCACCAGAATCGCCACTTGAACTACTACCACCACCGGAATCACTTCCGCTACCGCTACTTGAATCTCCTCCAGCCGCAACAACATATCCCGTTACAGACATAAGGTTTTCAGGTTTGAGAGTATCGCTATTAAGCACAAGGTACTTACCTTGATCAGTTTCAAGATAAACTTTTACAGTTCCATTCCCTAGATAGCGTCCACTAAGTTCAAGAGTTTTCAAATTAAACTCTTCAGGGTACTGTTCTAACTGCCAAGTATAATCGTGGTTACTGTCAACAGTAATATCCAGAGTTTGATTATACTCGATTAATCCATTTGAAACAAAGTATCCAGTGATACCTCCCTCGAATACAAAGATTCCTGCCATAGAAATTAACAGGATAGCCACCACAGTAAACAAGTAATGGTTTCCAGAACTATGCTTATGGAAATCTTTTCTCTGTCCGTGCGTTAATTTATGTTTCATATCTCAAAAAAGTTGTTGTAGACGTCATTCGCAGCTTCAGGTTGGGTGGCCTCGTAAATTTGCATCAGTCTTAGTTTCTCTAACCCTGTTTGTTTCTGTATTGCTTTCAGCGAAATACCATTTTCTAAAGCATGGGCAATATGGCTGTAACGCAGAACTTGAGGATTAAGCTTGGTCGGGAAACCAGCTATCTTACCATAGAATTGGATAAGTTGCCTAACCCTTTTTGTCGTTATTACAGCAGATTGCCGTGTAGAAAATAGATAAACACCGCTTGCAAATTGTTTTAAATTAGATAAAAGTGATTTTGAAATTTTTGAAACTTTTGATTTATTTGATTTAGTTGAAGAAGCAGGAAAATGTATCGAATTTTGTTTAAAATCTAAGTCTTTAACTTTAATATGTATAAGTTCGTTAACTGTACAACCGGTTTCGAAAAGTATCCTTACTAATAATTTATCCCTCTGAGAACTAATAGAATTGATTAATTTATGAATTTCTTTAATACTAAGATAAGCAATGCTTAGTTTTTTCTGCATTTAGCCAGTTTCCCTTTTATACAATAAAAAGAAAGTTGATTTATATACTTTCCGATTATAGTGCTTAGTTTTTTCTGCATTTAGCCAGTTTCCCTTTTATACAATAAAAAGAAAGTCGATTTATATACTTTCCGATTATAATTACTCTTTTTTGCAGAAAAGGGAAACTCAGTTATATATTTTTCTAAAAATAATAGGGTTAATATTTAAAAAAAGATTAAATCAGATAATTAACTCAACTTTAAAAAAGAAAATAATTATTTTTTAAAATGATATAATAGAAAACCTGCAAGTATTACAAAGAATATTCCTACAGCACTAATATTTAATCCCGCGATTCCAGGAACCTCTGCAATTGTAAAACCGGTGATGTCATTTGTGCCTGATTGCATTCCTACAATTAAAAGTAAAACTACAGTTGAAAATGCGCACAAGAATATTACCGAAGCATATTTAACTATAAGTTTGCTTATTTTTTTAAGGTTATTTTTTTTAGATTTTTTTTTTACCATTTTATATTTTAAAAAAGGTTAGGAGTTATAAATACTTCGATTAAAGCAGCAAATAATAAAATAACAATCGCAATCATAACAAGGTACACCACATCTGCGAAAGTTCGTTTGAATGCTTTTGTCTTAAGTTTATGTTTGGTTACCGCAACCGAAACAATCCCGCCAGCTAAAGCGGCAATAAAATATGCGATTATCTCAGGAATTCCGTGAAGGAAGTATTTCATAATACTAAAACCAGCCACATGAAAATAAGATAGTCCAGTTATAGTCGCGAGACCATTTTTAATTGAAGATCCGATTGCAACACCCATGACAGAAGCGTTCCAAGTCAATATAAATATTGCACCTGCACCATAGAAAAATGAAAATATGATACAAAATATTAATATTTTCATATTATTGAAAAAGATAGCGCTAAAAGTATTTAGATTAAGGAAGTTGCCAGTAAATGCATTAATAGATGTGATAGTTTCAATTTGGGCTGAGAAAATATTTTGAACCATGCCAGAAGGGAAAAAAAGGTATACTAAACAAAAAGTGGTTACAAAACCTAAGAAAAGATACATAAAAGGTAAAATAAATTTTTTGTGTGCTTTTAATAATTGTTTTTCTTTCTTGAGCTTTTCATCTTTAATTTCTTCCTGCTCAATAGATTTGTAAACAAAAGGAATGGATGCAATAACAGTTAAAGTAATCATTACGATACTCACATAACCTTTGAAAATCCATAAACTCAAGATTATAGCGATAAAAGAATAAAAAATACCTACAAAGAACATTTCCCAAGGTTTGCCCTTTATTGTTTTAGGATTAATCAATCGTTCTAGAACCATAAGAAAGATACGTAGATAAAACGATATATAAAGTTATTGATTTCTGCGACAATACAAAAGGGCGATTACGAAAAATGCTACAAGAAATATCCACGATATGTAATGTGAAGAAGAACATGAAATGTCAAATAAAAAATTTGAAGTAATATTGTTAGAACCGGACGAACCCGTAGTTGCGATAGCTACATAAATAATCCCAATAAAAAATGCAATTACACTGACAACAAGCCCAATACGTTTTCGTACTATTCTAATCACCTCTAATATAAATTGAATTAAAATTAATAGGATTTAAAAAGGTTACTAATCTCATAAAAAAATATCAATTTAAGATAAATAAGACATTCTAAAATGGTATTTTGATAAGAAATAAAGGGTTTCATTATTAATTATTATCAAAACACCTAGAAATATTTAAATAAGTTAACAAATTAATTTCACTAAAATGAAATCAAATGCGGAAAAAGAAAAGTATCGCGCAATTTTTGAACAAGCAGGAGAATCTATAGTACTAATTGATGTAGAAACAGGAGAATTGGTTGAGTTTAATGATAAAGCGCATCAAAATCTAGAATATGGAAGAGAGGAATTTAAAAATCTTAAACTATCAAATTTAGAAGTGATTGAATCTGCTAAAGAGATTACAAAACATTTTGATGAAATTATAAAAAAAGGTTCTGATACTTTTGAAACAAAACATCGAACAAAAAATGGAAACATACGCGATGTTTTAGTTAATAGTAAATTTATTTCATTTGACGGTAAAAAAATTTTTCTCAGCATGTGGAGAGATATTACAGAACAAAACAAAATAAACAGGAAATTAAGAGAAAGTGAAGAATTGTATAAAGATCTATTTGAAAATGCTAGTGATTTAATACATAGCGTCGATTTACATGAAAAGTTCATTTATGTGAATAAAAAATGGTTAACAACTTTAGGGTATTCAAAAGACGAAATTAAGAGTTTAAAACTAAAAGATATCATTAAAAAAGATCAAATAACGCATTGTATGAACATATTTAAAGAAGTGTGCAAGGGCGAATATCCAGAGAAAGTAAAAACTGTTTTTGTTACCAAGAATGGCCAAGAAGTTTACGTTGAAGGAAATGTGAATGCTAAATTCAAAGATGGAAAATTTGTTGCCACAAGAGGAATATTCAGAGATATTACTAAAAGAAATGAGGTAAATCAAGAAAAAAAAGTTCTTGCCCAAAAAGCAAAAGAAGATATGTTATTAATTAAAAAACAAAATTATGAGTTAAAAAGGCTTCAAGAGAAATTAAAAAGATATTCAGTTGAGTTAGAAAAGAAAATTAAAAAGTTAGAAAATAAGGTTAAATTAACAAAAAATGAACAATTAGTTTTTTGGGGAATTTCTAAATATCCAGGTCTTAGCGATCAAAAGTTATCTGAAAATATTAAATTGAACAGATCGACAATTACGGCAATAAGAAATAGATTAAAAGAAAGAAACTTTTTCAGAATAATTAACATTCCAAATCTCGTAGCTTTAGGGTATGAGTTGATGAGTACAGTATATACCCCGATTTCAGAAGGAGAACAGATTCAACCCATCCCAGGAAGTTTTTATACTAAATCGTCAGAATCAAATTATATAGCATTTATTGCTTCTAAAAGTTTCACAGAATTTCAGAAAGCGGTAGATTCTTCAAAACATAATAATTTGATAGTAAGACATTTTCCGTTTCAATTAAATACAATACAAAGATTTTTTGATTATTCGTATATGCTCAAAGATTTATTTAAAATTAAGTTTAACGCAAAAGTAACGCAACCAAAAATTGTTAATGAGTTTAAAGAATTGACAGATAACGAAAAGAAAGTTTTACATGCATTGGTTAAGAATCCGGAACAGTCAATTATCAAGATTGCACATACAATAAATTTAACAAGATCAACAATTTTAAAAATAAAAACGGATTTAATTAGAAACGGATTAATAGTCCAAAGAATTATTCCTAATCTTAATAAATTAAATATCGGATTGGACGTGTTTTTTCATGCTAAATTGAACAGCAAAACAGGTTTAGATATCAAAGAAGTTTCTGAATCGTGTACATTTTTAATTGGGAGAAGAAACGAAATAGCAGGTATAGGGAGTTTTAAAAATTATTACGATTATAAAATATTGAAAAAGTTTAAAATATTAAAAAATGGTAAAATTTTTTGTGAACCGCCATTTGTTGTAAAAATCATGTCTGACAAGATTAGGTTTTCTAAAATAGATTTTGCAGATATTACTGCAGAATTAATAGAAAATAATGAGAATATATAAAAACATCACAGAAAACTATTTAAATAGTCATCTTAATTCATCAGTTAGATTTATTGCCCGCGTAGCTTAGTGGTGGAGCAGTCGGCTGTTAAAGATATTACAGTTACCGACCGGTCGTCAGTTCAAATCTGACCGCGGGCGTTAATAAACTTTATATATAGTTAATTAATTCAAATTAAATGAAAAGGGCCCGTGGCTTAGTCACGACTGGTTTAGCTCGGTCGACACGCAAGGTGAGTTTCCTTCCTTGCAGTCAGTCAAGCCCACATTAAAAAAAGGAAACATAAAAAGGGCCCGTGGCTTAGTCTGGTTACTGGTTATGTGAATAACTAGCAAGGCAATAGAGCGCTCGACTGATAACATCCAGTCGGAGATCGAGTGAAGAGATCGAAGGAGTCTCTCTCGAAGTCCGGAGTTCAAATCTCCGCGGGCCCACCATTTCCTTCATATTTTAATTCTATAGAAATAACAGTTCTTGATTAAATTGAAAAACTTTAAGAAATATGTGTTGAATTGAAACGTAAAAAGAAATTTAAAAAAAATAAAAAATTAACCTGTCCATTCTGTTTCAAAAGTTTGACCAGCCACTTCCATGACTTGATATCCGTTTCCTTCTTCATCAAAATAAACGTCCATGTTAGCTTCACTGCCTTCAGCGTCAATATCATAAGTTATATGACAGAAACCAGCATATTTACCAGTCTTCATGATACCTTGAACAATCATCTCAGCACTACCCTCTGCACCTTCAGTAACCCATTTACTGCCTTCAGCACACCAGCTATCTTCGCCAGTTGTTCCAGTAACTACTGTTGTCTGTTCACCATCGTCAGATTTGATTGTTGAAGTTACAGTATTGTCACCATTATCAACAACCACTTCTGAATCTGAGTCTTCATAGACAGTCTTTTCACCACATCCTGCTAAAACAATAACAGAAACGATTAAAATTGCTAAAACCATATATTTTGTTTTCATAAAATCACCTTTATCGTCAAAATAGAAAAATCTTATTTAAATATTACGATTTTAGTCTAGACTAACATAATTGCCAGTATTGTATATATCTCGTTTAGAAACAATATATCTTATGTTGCCAGTATTAGATTTTGCAGAGTATAATGCTTGACCTTCATCATTTCTACTCTCTCCTACAATTTTGTAAATCGCAGGTTTATGGCCCAAATTAGGTTTTACTTTCGCGGATTTATGCGCAGTGCATCCAGAAACTAAACCAACCAGTCCTGAAAGTGCAATCACTGTTAATATGTTTGTCTTTGGTTTAGTCATCTTTTTCATTTTTTAAGTATCTCAGGAGGCATAATGACAAAAGGGTTTTTAATTTGATATTTACTCTCGTCTTCAAGTCTAACCATTCCGAAATTGTCGTATTTAACTTTAGGAATTGCATCAACAGCAATAACTGAACCAACTTTCACATCTGGAAAACCTATACCGTCAGCTAGAGCCCAAACATAATTATTTCCAAACTTAACTTTGTAAGTTGTAAATTCGTCATATTCCTTAGAATTTGCAAGATAAACATCAGGTCCAATCTCTTCAACTCGGCCAATGAGGCGAAATTTACTTTTCATATCAGTTAATTCAGTTAGATTAGTAACTTGAGAAGATTTTTGATTATTAACTTGTTTTACATCAGCAGCTTTGGCATAAGAACCGCCAACTAAAGTAGCTGCAAGAGTTAGTAATATTAATGCTTTATTTGTCGGATTCATAAGATTCATTAGATTTTGTAGTTTATTTATATGTATATTGGAAATTCAAATTCATATATATAGATATATAGTTTAAATATTAATATTAAAATTTCCAATCCCTTAAATTTTTAGCCAATATTCATTATTTGTAATACTATATTCATTTTATAAATGTAAATCTAATTAGTAAAAATTAGAGTTATAGGTAATATACTAATCTTTATTAATAAATGAATTTTCTGTTTATATATGGGGGATAAAACTAAGATTGAACAGAGGTATAGTTCGACTATTGATGTTGCTCTTGATACTATAAAACATAAAAAGCAAGCTCTTGTTTTTGTTAATTCTAAACGTAGCGCGGAAAAGACTGCGGAAGATATAAGTAAAAAGATTAAGAATACAAGTTTTGAACTTGGGAAATTATCTGAAAATGTTCTTAAAG
>JAYENX010000032.1:0-3137 GCA_034722435.1 Nanobdellota archaeon
TGAAACACCATCAAAAGAAGCTGCAAAGGGGTATCTTAAAAAAACATTAGTATTTCAAAAAGATACATTCTTAAAATCATTACAGCATCACATGGGCAGATTAGAAAAATATTTTGAAGATTATACAATATTTTTTGAGATTCCAGAGATGAAAACAACAAATTTATGTGAAGGGTGGTTTAGGCGAACTAAACCTGAGAAATTAAAGAAAGGGTATAAAACAATGGAAGGACTTAAAGCAATAGCAAATATGGTTGCTGTTAGAATAAATTATCATTGGCAGACTGCGTTAGATTATGAATTTGATTATTCCTTGGCATTAGATGGATTAATGGGTGCCCTCAAAGCCAAATATCAAAAAAATTAACCTCCCGTACTTCGCACCATAAGAATGTGTTGATTTTCTACTCATTAACTAATGCCTAAATATCTTTCTATCCTATACTTCTTTTTTATTCTAAAAATAGTAAAATATAAATACTTTCTAATGCCTAACTTTTTCTTATGGCCTATTTTCGTTATAAGAAAATAAATGGGAAGCGATACTATTACATTGTCAAAAGCTATTGGGCTGACGGTCAATGTAATCAGCGTGTTTTAGCCTATCTTGGCACAGCAGATACTCTTCTCCAGCGCCTACAAAAAGAGGTGAACTAAAATGTTTTACAAAAGAGGTAAAATAAAGTTATCAGAGAAATCGCAAGAAATTTATGATAAACTGATAGATCCTGAATCTGATCTTTGTATGATTAAGGATGAGTTTGATTTTTCTTTTATTTACAAAGAAGTTAAACATAGGTATTGTTTGGATAATGGGCGGAACAGTATTGATGGCGTACTTGCTTTGAAGGGGTTATTTGTCCAGAAATATTGTGGTCTTCGTGATAGACAACTTGAAAGGAAGGGAAAATATGATTTAGAAGTAAAATATTTCTTGGATATAGAAGTTGATGAGGAAGCTTTTGATTTTACTACGATTTGGAAATTTAAGAATATGTTGGGTGAGGAAAAAGTAGAATCTATCTTTAATCATATTCTTGAGCAGGTAAAATCAAAAGGTATAATTAAGACTTTTAGACGGCAAGCAATTGACACTATACCTATATTAGCTGCGGTTTCTTTGCCGAGTATAACTAGCCTTATTTATCAGGCAATAAAAGGTGTATGTAAGAGTGTTGAGAATTCTATTTTGGAAATAATTCTTACTGAAACAGAATTAACAGAGGAAAAAATTAATTGGTATTCCAAAGCTAGACCTTTGTTTAAGTCTGAGGATGATGAAAAACTTAAAGTTTTTCAAAAAGCTGCAAAAAGAGGTTTTCAAATCTTGGATATTGTTCATACTAAAGGATTACATTCTGAGGAGATTGATTTTCTTGAAGAAATCTTGCAGGATAATGTAAGACAAAAAGAGAATGATGAACATCAACATAAACATACTGAACATACAAAAAAGAGCCTAGTAGATAAAGACGCAACACTAGGCCATAAGACCAAAGAAGACATAATATACGGATATAAAGCAGGAGTGTCAGTCACTCCTGAAGGGATTATAACCGCATATGAGACAACGCCTATGTCTTATAGAGATGACAACCATTTGATCCCTCTTTTGAATATGCAAGAAAAAAATGGAACAAAATGTGATGAAGCTGATGCAGACTCAGCATTTGGTTTTATTCAGAATTATGTTGCTGCTGAAGCAAAGAACGTAATATTACATTCGCCATTAAGAAATTTTGATCCAGAGAAATTATCAGTGTACGATTTCAAATACGATAAAGAAAAACAAGAACTAACTTGCACAAATAATGTAACAGTAAAAGGCAGACACTCAGGAGCATTAAGTTTTGAGCTCCCTCTCAAAACTTGTAGAACTTGCCCTAAATCAAATAAGTGCCCACTTGCTCCAAGTAAAGTAGCAACATTAAATAAAAATCATGACGCAGCTAGAAGAGCAATCAAACGTCAAAGAGAAGACAGAGAAATAGATAAACAAAACAGAGAAAATGGAATAAAAAACTTCAAAAGATTAGTAGTTGAAAACGTATTTGCATTCTTAGAAAAATTAAAGATAAAAGTAACGCCAGCATATTCGTTAAATATGACCAAAGTACATGTTGGCCTAGTGGTAACTTTATCAAACATGCTTAAAACAGTGAGACAACTGAAAAAAAGAAGGGAGAAAGAGAAATGTCAGCAAGAGAATCAGAGGGCTCATACTTCCAGTAACGGCCAAGCCGTATCCTTTGCTAATTTTTTAGTTAGGGGAGCCTAGTTTATCAACACATTCTAATCTAGAAATCAAAAGGTTTAAATAAATTATAATCTTATAACATTAAAAATATGTTAAATTGATTGGGGGGAAGCAAAATGAAAACATTAGTAATATTGTCGTTAGTGCTTGTGGTTATGGCTATGGGTGTTTCGGAAGCAAAACCAACAAATAAATGCACAACAATTCAAAGTGGTGAATTAGAAACAACCGATGGACGCACAATATCTACGGGATTTGATGAATGGGGTTATAACTACCAGGCACACATGTTCAATGGAGGATACTGTGATTCTTATAGAGATGCTGACTGGTGCCAGCCATACAAAGATATTAACTTAATGATGAAGTGGAATGACGCATGGTTAAGTAACAAAGACTGCGACGGAGATGGATTGTTAGACAGGCATTATGGCTTCGATAGTTATATTGGTTCAGGCGCTTGGTTAACCAATCATCAGTCTGGTGAATATGAAGGCGATGATGGTAAGACCTGCAAGTGGACCTACTTTGTGAAGATTGTAGCTGCTCCTGCAGATGCATATGCTGATGCCGGTGTTTGGTATACTGCTGACGGTATTGAGATAGGGCCAGTCATATGGGGAGCATTCGCAACTGTGCAAGAGGTTGAAAATGATGCATGCGCAGGAATACATGGATTGCAATATGTATCACCATTTACACCTGGTTTCGGTGTCTATTAATTTTTTCTTTTTTCTTTCTTTTTATTGTGTTTAGCTTGTGAATTCAGATTATTTGTTGCCGTTATAATTAACAACTCCAGAGAACTCTTTATTTTATGAGCAGCACATACGATAGTATATGATAATGGGAAATTTATGACTGCAGGTATGGGCATCAT
>JAYENX010000033.1:0-12315 GCA_034722435.1 Nanobdellota archaeon
TCTTTGTGCAAACTTGATTAATGTAGTATAATGTGGAAGCTTATTTAATCCTAAATATGCTCGAAGATCATTACTACTAGCAATATCTGTAAGCAATTCTTCGTAAGTAAACTTACGGAATTGCTTGTATATCAACATAAAAAGATGCTGAAATTGAGAATAAATCTTATTTGAAAATTTTGAAGCATGAAGCGGTAACCTCGCAATTCTAAAGAGTTTGTAGCACAAATCAGATATTTTTTATACTTATTTCGTATTATTTTCATTGAATATCACCTCGTCGATAAATGACGTGTTTCAACTATTTTATAGACGGTGGTGATATTTATTATTTTCTAATTTAGAAGGAGGGTTTCATATTAGCCCATTAACGAAATCTATTTAAATACTTTACTCATAAGTTTGGTAATGTTTAATAAGTTTAAAAAAACTACTAGTTATAATATTTTTTTAGTTGCTTTTATTCAGGGTTTTATAGGTTTAATAGCTTTAGTAACAAATATTTTTATTGTTAGATTTTTTGGAAAATCTGCTTTTGGAGAGTATTCATTTTATTTTGGTATTCTTTCTTTAATTATTCTTATACCTATTTTTGGTACTAGTGATTGGATGGCAAAATATCCTAGTATGTTAAGTCTTAAATTAAGTTTTAGAAAAATATTTATAATTAGTATTTTTTTAAGTATTTGTTTGTTGTTTTTAGCAATTATATTAAAACAACCATTTTTGGTTTTTTTGATACCTTATATTTTAATTTATCCTATTTTTACGGTTATTAATAATGGTTTTAGGGGAATTAAAAATTTTTTAATAATGAATGTTTTTGTAGTTATAAGATATTTAATTTATTTGATTTTAATTTTGTTATTGTATTCTTTTTTTAATAATATAAAAGTACTTTTTATAATTATGGCAATTCCTCCTTTATTATTAATTCCATTTCTTTTTAAAAAATCTAATTTGATTCCTAAAACTTCTTCTCAAATAATTTCTAATAAAAAACTTTTTTTTCTTTTTCTTATTGGTTTAAATATTGCTTTTTGTTATTATATAGATAAAATTGCGCTTAAACTGTTTTTTGATTTTGCTGATATTGGTCTTTATACTGCTTATGCTAATATTCTTAATATTTTGAAACTTGTTTCCTCTGCAGTAATAATTGTAATGATTCCTATGGCCGTTATAAGGAGGTATAAGTTAAAAGAATCTTTAGTTAAACTTGTTGCTTTTCTTGTCCCTGCAGCAGCAATATTAGCTGTTGTAAGTTTTTATGTGGTTCCTTGGTTATATGGTGAATCTTTTATTTTAGAGTCTATGGCTTTACCTTTTGCTATGGCTTTGGCAGTGATATTTCTTAACATTTATATTTTTGTTAATTCAATTTATGTTGCAGAAGTTTTTTATAATTTTAAATTTTTGTTGATTGAATTTATGTTATCTTTGGTAGTTTTTCCATTTATATTTATTGTTTTAGTGCCTTATGCGGGAATATTGGCAATGCCTTATTCGATTAGTGTGATTTTATTATTGAAGATTATGTTTAATATATATAATATAAATTTGAACAGGGCTTAAACATCGAAGAAATAATCTGGAAGTTGGTCATTACCGCCTAAATATTTTTCTTTTAGCTCTGGGCTTACGGTGAAGTTTTCAGGGTATTCAATTTCCCAAATTTTAATAGGGCCTATGATTCTTCCTTGATAGAAAGCTAGAGGCATTCCTTCTTCGTCATTGTAGGCTAGTTTAAAAGCGCTTGTATCGTATTCTGGATTATTCTGTTCAAATAAATAAAGTTGAGTCCATAATGCGTTTACTCCTTCTTCAGATATATATAATCCAGTACCTATAGGATTTGTTACTTGTCCTTTATTGTCAAGAGATGGCATGAGTCTGAAGCAACCTTTCAATCCTGGTTCGGGGAATTTCATATATCTTCCGCCAATGTAAAGGCATTCAATTGGGATATTTACTTGTGAACCTTTGTTAATTAATCCTGCATAAGGTTGTTTTATAATTTGTTGTTTAATAGTATCATTTCCTTGTTGAACCAATACATCTTCAACAGGGATAAATATTCCTCCAATTCCTGCTTCTCTTGCAGCGAAAACTTGCGAGTCATATATGATATCATCATCAAGAATGTAACTTCCTTGATAGAAGTATATTGTTTGGTTTCTTGTTTCTTGTGTTCGTGTATTATCCATGGAAAAAGTGGTTATCCAGGAGTATCTATCAAAATCTTTGTCCGAACCTATTGATGAATAAGCTGTATATTTTCCTATTTCATCGTTAATAATTAGGAAATGTGTTACATTGTGTGTGTTAAATAGTTCAAGGGCTTGATTTTGGTTTTGTGCACCTAGTCCGTATCTACCCATGAGATAGTTCCAGTATACAATAGAGTTTCCACCGTCAAGCATTGTTGCACGTTCTCCTCCAGTTTGAACCCAGTAACCATAATCCCACCAGTGTCCGAAAACTGAGTCTAAAGGCGTATTTTGTTTAATCCAATCTCCTGCTGTTTGCCATTGTTGGTTATAGCTAGGTCCTGTATATTTTGATTGGCTCATGACAGTTTTTGAGAAGCCCATTGCGAACACTGAAATGAGTATGATTACAATTATTACGCCTGAAAATTTGAATAGTTGATCTTTAAAGTTTAAAGATGTTTTGAATATTTGTATAAGGAAATAACTTCCTAGAATTGCTGTGATAGGTGCAAATACGTATAACAATCTAATAGCTCCTCTAGCCGCAATAACCATTACTATGAACCAGATTAGTGTGAAAATTGCAGATTTATCCAAAGACCTGAAACCTTGATAAAGATTTTTATCTTTGTAATATGAATAAAAATAGTATCCTAGCATGATTAGTCCGAAAATGACTAGAGAACCAATATATAGTACTTTTGATATCGTATTTGTTCCATTTAGAATTGAATCTCTTGCATATCTACTGAATATAAATCCTGAGATGAATAAAGCGTATACTGTTGTTAATGTTATTTTGTGTTTCTTTAAAGGTTTTAGTAATTCGTAAAATAACCAGATTGAACCCAGAAAGAACATCCAGAAAAATCCTTTAAAGTTAGATTGCCAGTCTGTAAAGAATGGTTGATGCTGTTCTGCAACTGTAAGCATCCATCTATCTGTACCAAGAGGTCTTAGTAAGTTGTTGCTTAGTTCAGTAAATTGTTGAGCAAGAGTTTGCGGGCCCATGAGTCCTGCAATGATAATTAATCCGAAAATAACGCCTATAATTATTGTGGCTATGCTTAGAGGTATCTTTTTTTCTATTTTTTCTTTAACTCTTAATATATCAAGTTTGAATAATACGTAATCTATGAGTATTAGAACAAAGACTAAGATTGCTGCTCCTGATGTGACTGATCTAATAAGACCTAAAATCCCTCCAAATTTAGGTGTTAAAAATCCCATTATTAGGATTACTGGAATAAGCCAAGCAGTGTACGTATAAAAATCTTTTTTTTCAAATTTTTGTAGTATGAATT
Organism: Nanobdellota archaeon; assembly: GCA_034722435.1. Lineage (GTDB taxonomy): Archaea > Nanobdellota > Nanobdellia > Woesearchaeales > JAHWHD01 > JAHWHD01. The sequence goes on from JAYENX010000033.1 coordinate 3,518, forward strand.
CGATAAATCCGTATAGTGCAACAATCATTAATACGAATTTTACACCGCCCCATGTAAGACCTAATAATCCTGTGAACGCACCAGCCATTAATCCGTATATAATTGCTGTTTTGTTAGTCTTAGATTTGTATGCTGTGACAAAGAAGTACATTGCAGCGAACATGAATAAAGTACCCAGAGGTTCTTTATCAGAGAATCCTGCCATTGTTCTGTAAAGGAATGCAGGAAGTATTGCAAGGAATAATGTTGAAAGAATTGCAACCTTTGCATTAAATATCTTTTTAACTAATAGATAAAAGAAAATTAGTCCTATTGCGAAAGCTATTACCGGATAAATTACATCTGCATATTCAAGTGTGACATTTGGATTGAAGAAGTTTAAGAATTTGTAAAAGTATACTATTGCATATGATAAGAGTTTGTTATCTGCTGTTGTTCTTCCAACAGGTACGAACCTTAGCATATCTCGGGATACTAAAAATCCATGTTCAACTATATATTTAGCGTATCTTAAGAATGAATGCGGATCAAGAGCGAGCGGTACATATTTACCTGTAATTGTATCTTTGAGAAGCCAAAGATTTCTAAGACGGATGTAGCTTCCGAACCAGATGATTATTGCAAGAAAAAAGTATGCTATCATTGAAGGATATTTTTTGAAGAAATTTATGAAAGCGAGTCTTTGTTTTTCAAGATCTATTTTGTCTTCAGTATATTTTTTTTCGTCAGATGTTAAACTATCTTCGGCATCAACTTTGGAGAATGCATTTTTTAGTGATTTTACTAGTTTTTCTCTTTTATCTTCTTCTTCCATTTTAGTTCATGATTCCTAAGATTTTATAATTAATTATTTCAATAAGCATATCCATGTCCATTTTTGATTCTGCATTTAAAACTATACAATTTTGGTCTTGAGTTATAGATGTTTGGTTAGCTTCTTTGAAAAAGAATTTTTGAATTTCTTCTTCGCAATCTACAACTGGGATGTCTGGACAGTTTTCTTCTTGTGAGCATGCTTTGACAGGTCTTATATTTAGTTCGTATATTATTTTTCCAAGTTTGTTCATATTTGAATCAAAGTTGGTTTCATCAATAGGGTTGTATAAGAAATATACTTTATCAGATTCTATATTTAAGTCAAAGTTTGTGGATATATTTTCCAAGTCTGCAGGAAAATAAGCGAAAAACATTTGTTTATTATTAAGTACAGTCATAAAACCGTTACTTGTTAAATAAAATTTTTGGCCCTTGTAATCCATGTTTTTTGCTGCTGAATCTTCCGTTCTATAGTTCATTACCATACCTAAAGTGCTTAGTACGAAGATTATTAATATAAACCAGGTCCAATAAGTTTTGTTTAGGTAAAATTTTATCTTTTTAGGCATTTTAGAATCGAAAGAATGATAATTTATAAATATTATGCTTTTATTGAAAATTTCGCCTGGTTTAATATTTTTTACTTTAGTGCGATATTTTCAATTCCGAAAAGTTTGCTAGTTTATTTGCAAGACTGTAATACTCTAACATTTATGTTTGGGATAGGTCTTGCCCATTAATAATGGCAAACTTTTTGTTATATTTAAAGTATATATATATGTTTTAAATTATTTATATTCTTTTTATAGTAAACATTTAAAATATTTTAGTAATTTAGGTTGTCTTAACATTAATTTTGGTATAAGCATAGATGGTCTTTCTCTTGATATATTTTTAAAAAGTTTTTTTATGCTTTGTTTATCAAGCATCTTTAGTAAATCGTTGTATTCTTTTTCTTTAAACTTGTTTAGAATGTTTCTCATTAAAAGGTGTAATTTTAATTGTTTACCAATCTCTTTATAGCATGATGATCCGTAATTAAGGTCTTTACTGATTGCTTTTGTTAAAAGATGGGCTGCTTTAAGCGATGGAATGATTCCTCCGCCTGTTGTTGCTTTTACTTGTGTAGCAGAATCGCCTATTAAGTATACATTGTTTTTTTGTATTTCTAATTTTGGGTCGTATATAGGGATAAGGCCTGTGTTGTTTTCTAGAACTTTTTTAATTTTTAATTTTTTAAGAAATGTGTTGAATTGTTCTTTTGAATCTGTTTTTTGCGTCATTAGCCCTATTCTGGCTATGTTTTCTGATTCGGGTACAATCCATGAAAAACCGTCTAGATCGTTAATATGTACTTGGTATTCGTCTGGAACGTGTTTAAATTCTGCTTTTATTTGGATACCTGTGAAAAATCTTCGATTATTTAGCATATCGTGGGATTTTGCGACTCTTGATAGTGGTCCGTCGGCCCCTATAAGTATTTCAGGTTTAACAGTGATTATCTTGTTGTTAACTTTAATTTTTTCTTTGTTTAAGTATCTAGAGTTAAGATGAATTTTGCATCCTGCATCTGTAGCTAGGTTTGCTAAATATTTGTCAAATTTTTGTCTATCTAGAATTATTTCTTTAGAGTTTATTTCTAAAGAATGTTCCGATGATATTACTTTTATTTTAGTTATAATATTTTTTATTAAGCTTTTGTCGAGTTTGAGGATGTTGTTAATGTCTTCAGTTACTATTCCTGCGCATTTAACAGGAGAACCTATTTCGGAATGTTCTTCGTATATTTCAACTTTGTGGCCTTCTTTAGCAAGTAAATATCCTGTGTAGCAACCCGCGGGTCCGCCACCTATAATGGTAATCATTCTTACTAATGAGAAATTTTTCCTTTAATTACTTTTTGTTTTTAATAGTTATTATGAAATTCTTTCGCCTATCTGTTGTAATTTAAATATGTTTAATACAGCAACAAGATAGTCTTATAATTAGTATTTTGATTCGCTGGCCATTGTCGGGCAAGAATTTCGTATTAATTGTTTTTAAGTTCTTTTAATTTAAGAATGCCGTTTATAATAAGAATAATTCCTAGACCCATGATTATGTAAAGTAAATATATTTTTATGAATTCTAGTGCTTGGCTTTCTCCAATTTTAATTTTTATAACTTCTGAGTATGCTTGTTCTGATGTAGATGCTTGAATAAGTACTTCGTAAGTTCCTTGATTTTGGTCTGGATTTGTTTTAAGTTCTATGAACCCTTTTTCAGCAGGATCGAGTTTTAATGTATTACTGTTAAGTGTGATAAATTCTGGTGAGTCAATTGATATAGTGTAAGTTTCAGCTATAGCGCCTCGATTTTCGACCGGGATTAGGATAGTTTGGTTAGAATTATTAATTTGTATAGTTCTAAGAGATTCTATATTAAAGGCAGAGCATTGTTTTCCTGTTATAATCTGAACTTGCATCTGGCCTGTTTTTTTAAGGTTACTTCCTTGAATTGATGCGGAAACTTTAATATCATGTTTTCCTGTTGAGTTTGTTTCAGGGTTTAGTATTAGCATAACTTTTTTTGTAGTATTAGGTTCAATGGTAACAGAATCGTCTGAAATACTTACCCATTCCGGTGCGTCAAGTTCGAGGTTTATTGTTTCTTTATTTTCGCCTATATTCTGAAGTTCGAATTTGTATCTTTTTATTGATTGAGCGCAGATTGTATCTTTATCGCCTGGAAGTATAAGGTCTAATTCGTGGCATTTTTTGCTTTTAATTGTAATATCTTTTTCAAGGTATAAATCTCCTAGAAGGCTCTCAGCTCTAATTGTTATATTGAAATCGTCCTCTTTTTTTGCAGTAGCATTTAGGTTTATTGTTGCGGATTGTTTAGCGTCAAGGACAGGGTATTTTGTTTCTAATTTAATCCAAGAAGGTGCTTTAAGGCTTAGTTTGTAAGCATTTTGTAAATTAGCTTTGTTAGATAATGTTATCGGGAGTTGGGTGTCAGTATCTGTGCAAATGTTGAATTCTTCTTCCGAGAATATTGAAAAATTGTAAAGTTGTTGAATGTTGAGTTTCATAGGAATGTTTGCAGTGAAATGACTTTTAACTGCTTCAACAGTAACCATGAAATCTTGATTTCCATATATTTTGCAAGGAGGTTTTACAGATACGAAAACTCTTTGGCTTTGATGTGGTTCAATGATTGCCGGGTTATGGCTTAACTCAGCCCATTTATTGGATGTTTGAATATTATAAGTTTCTACATATTCTCCTGTATTGTGGATGTCGAATTCGTATGTGAGGACACTACAAGGAGCTACGTCATAGTTCCATATTCTTGGAAATATTTGAAGGTTTTGACATCTTTTTATGTTGATTTCTTTTTGGAATGATTTTTTTAGATTAAAATCCGTTTGAACATCTATGTCCAAGTTAAATTTTCCTTCAGTTTCAGGATTGGATCTTATGTACACATAGATGTCTTTACTTTTACCTTGTTCTAAAAAGAATGATGGTTCAGAAAGTGTTGTCCATTCGGCTGCTTTTCCGTCAAGGTTTAAATTATAATTACTAGGGATTGTACCTGTGTTTGTAATAGTTATAATGTCAGCTACATCTGGAGAAGATTGGCAGATTGAAATTGTATCTTTCAGGGATTCAATTTTAAAATCTTCTGTTATTGCTGAAGCAGTAATTGCAATCAGTAAGATGAGTGTGATGGTTATTATTAGTTTTTTCATTGTGTTTAACCCGTGTATGCTAACTGGTAAATTTATTGAACAAAGTAATTAAGAAAAAAGTAATAAAAAAAAATTAATAATATGTTTGGTCAGCTACTTCAGGTTCTTCTAGGTCTTCTCCGCCTTTTCTACTGAAAGCGATTACTAAACCAACGATAACCAAAACAATCACTAAAACGATTAAGCCAATCTCAAGAGCTGTTTTTGCACTGTTCCATGAACTTTTAGCAGCTTCTAGTACATTTGCTTTTAGTGTAACTGATTTAGCATCTTCACCTGATTTGATCTCAAGACCAAATACTTGTTCACCAACAGCTGCAGTCTCTTTAGCTGATACATAAACGTATACAACTTCTGAGTCTTCACCATTTACAACTACAACATTAGATGGACTTACTCTTATGTCTGCCCATGCAGCGTCAGTTGTTAATGTGAATGTCTTAGCATCTGTACTTGGGTTACTGATTGTAACCGGATAGATTGCTCCTGACTGGCCTTTTGTTACGTCTTGCTTATCAACAGCAACAGTGATAACTGTAGGCTCTTCTTTCACATCTTTAGTGGTTCCTGCTTTAGGTGCTTCTAGAGATACAACATTGATGGTGTATTCTTTTGTAACTTTTTCGTATTCATCATACTCAACTGTTACAACTGCTTTGTATTCACCAGCTTCTGTATTTCTTGGAATTCTTAAGTATAATTCTTCACTAGTTTCAGTTTCTCCTTCTTCAATTTCGTCTAAAGGTTCAGACTCTGAAAGTCCTAGTTCTGGAATTGCTACTCTAATTGTAAGGTCTTCTTCGTCTTTCTCACCAAGGTTACTGATTTTAACTTTTGATATTAAAGTTGAACCAGCTTTAACTTCGTATTCTGGACTGAAGTAAACTCTTTTAATCTTTAACAAGTGTCTTGTTCCTTTAACATGAATTCTGTAAAGTGATTCGTCGGAAAATCCGGTTCTTGAACCAACTCTAACTCTTACGTCAAAGTAGTCTTTGTCCATTTCTTCAGGTACTTTAAGTTTAAGTGTTTTGAACTCAGTGTCTCCTGCATCCATGTCAAAGTTGTGTGTTGTGTCTGTTAGGTCTTCATAATCATTATATTCATAACCTAGTATCTCAGCAGAGATCTGAACATCTTCTTCACTCTGGCCAGCATAAACCTCTAATTCTATTTCTAGGTTGTCTGCTCTTTCGATAACAGTATTTTCTCTATAATCATTACCGTTAATCTCTACATCTTGAATTGTTGGTAACGCAGTAGCGGTTGTTGCGATCGCAATCATAGCTATTAAAAAAACTGTTAATACCCCCAAAATTTTGAACTTACTATCCATTTTTAATTCCCTCCGAATCATTATTTAATTATTATTGTTCTCTGGTAAACCTTATTCTTATTTAAAGGTTTCGCTTTTTTTAGTCTTCTTCAGTAGTTACTCCTTTTAACTATTCCTAAATGATTTCTAGTGTTCTGTACTTAATCCTAAAGGAATTGTGTCCGCCGTCTCTGATGATGAATCTCACACCGTATTCTCCTTGTTCTGCGTAATCAGGTATCTCTAAAATCATTGTTCTTCCTTCGTGGTCGTTGTGGTCTAAGTCAAACGGTCCTATGCTTCTTCTTATGTTAAGCTCAGGAATTATTGCTGTGATTTTGACATTTTCAAGGTCATTACCTTTGTTTTCGATCTGGACATTTAATCTGATGTCTTCTCCTGGGTAATAGTTATCTCCGTTTAGTAAGCCTAAGTTAGAGATGTATAGGCCGTTGCCAAAATCTTCACTGGTTTCTTCTTCGTCATCTTTTTCTTCATCTAAAACTGTAACAGTCATAGAGTCTGAGTCTGAAGCTCCGTTTGAGTCTGTAGCTGTAAATGTTACTGTCTCTTCTCCGTGCCAATCTGTGTTTGGTGTGAATGTAATTTGATTAAGATCGTTGATGTAAACTCCTACATTAGTATTGCCTGAAAATGTCCAGGTAATTTCGTCATTGTCAGAGTCTGTTACGTAGTTGTCTAAATCAATATTTTTTTCGATTGAATTTCTGTGCATAGTTATATCAGGAATGTCTGAAACAACTGGTGCTTGGTTTTCGCCTTCTTCAATAACAAATACTGAGAATTCTGCGCTTCCTGCAGTTTCGCCATCGCTAGCATAAACTGTTACTTGGTTTTCGCCAAATCCTGTTGATGCTGTGCAACTGATATATCTGTTACTTTCAATAAAACAATCGATTAAATCTGAATTGTCTTGATAAATGTAAAAATCTAATTCTTCGTCTGGTGTGTTGTCGTTTGTATACTCCCAAAGATCAACTTTCCATTCTGGAGCAATACCTTGTTCTGCGTATTGGTCAGGAATTGAGTTCATAATAGGGCTAGGATTTCTATCTTCGCTTCCAACAAATCTTGTGATGGTTTTTTCGTTAGGTGCGTTAATCTTTCCTAAGCACATATCGCTCTCTGCAACTCCGTATACTGTTATTTCGTAGTCTCCTTCTATTTCAGGTGTCCATGAGAACGTAAATTCTTCTGTGTCTACACCGTTACTATTTGCAGGAACTATTTGCCAATCGTTGTATACTTCGTTATTAGATGTGTCGTAGATTTCAAGATATAGTTCTGTTGGAACTGGTCTTGGTTCTGCGTTTAAGTCTAAATAGTTACTTGTCTTTGTACCTTTTATGATCACTTCGTTGTTTGCTGCAGGATCAAGAGGTTCAGTTGTCAAAGTAAGGATGTTAGTGAAGCATGAATCTGCAAGTTCGTCTTCTCTGAAAACTGTTAGTTCTTCAATATCTAGTGAAGGTTTCCAGCTTGAACATTGAGTTTCGTCTTCTAAAGATGTTGTTGCTATAATTTGATATTCTCCGTCTTCTTCAGGGACCCAAGGGAATTCAAAAGTTTGTTGTTCGCCTGGCCATAAGTCGAATTCTTCTGAAGCTTCAAATTCAACAATTCCGTCTTTGATAGCTTTGATATTTAGTTTTGTTTGAGCTGTAAAGTGGTCTTTGAAAGCTTCATCTTTAGGTATAAAAGGTTCGTCTTCAGTAACGTCAACAACCCATGGTGAATATAGATTTCCGTCAATATTTGCAGTGATCCAAACTGTAAGAGGATGTTCTGCGTTTCTAACATTGTATGTGCTTACTTCTAAAGGTGCTTGACAGTTGCTAATTTTTTCAAAGTTAATATTTTCAGTATCTGCAACTCCGTTTCCTTCGTACCATGATTCAACAAATTGTGGTACGTATCCTTCTTTTAAGAAGTATAAAATGTAACTTTCAATTCCTGCTGGTAAATCTGTTTCGTATAATACAGGGTATGAAGCTTCGCTAGTAGTCATATCTCCGTTTAATACAATATTTCCGTCAGTGTAAACGTCGTACCAAAGTAGTGTAGTTTCTCCTGCCGGATTGAAATTAAATGTTTGTGTAACTGTAGCTGCAACACTGCCTATACAGATTGCCAGTACGATTAGTAATGATAGTAGTTTTTTCATTTTTAGTTACCTCTTATCTCCTACGGAACGGTGTGGTTGGAGTTGTGTGTCCGCCTTCTACTCCTCTTGTTGGTACAGGGTCGTCACTTTTGTGTTTTCCTCTCATACGTAGTAAGTCTGCAATGTTTGCTGCTGCTGTTCCTGGTCTGCCTTCTTTTATTGCTTTACCGGTTTCTACTATTGCTGTTCCAGCTCTGCCTGCATTGTACCATCTGATTACTTTGTTTCCGATTTCGCCTTTGATAGGTCTGAAACCAAGAGTGTACATGTCTGCTGCTGCTTTAAGTATTCTTAGCGGTTTACCTGATTTTAGGTCTGACCATGTAGCTTTAGCTATTTTAACAGGATTGAATCTTTGGTCAAGCCATCTTAAAGATGATTCTTTACCATATCTACCGTGAGATCTGTTTATTTTAGCTCTTGTATCGTTCATTGCTTTTAGGAAGTTTATTTTTTCTTGTGTCCATGAATCACTTTTAATTTCAACTTTTCTTAATGTTTCAAGGCCGTCTCTCATTCTTTTGTATTCGTTAAAGTTTATGCCGTTAGTTAGTAATCTTTTTACTTGTCTGTTAACGTTTCTTCTATTTTTTCTTCCTACAACTTCATCGAGAGTAAATAGTTCTGTATTTTCTGTATCGGTCCATGCTTTGTGAAGTTTTTTAACTCTAGTTCTTCCTTTTCTCATGTCTGCACGTGCAGCGACTGCAAGTACTTGGTGTAGTGAATTGAATTTAGGATTGTAT
>JAYENX010000034.1:0-12298 GCA_034722435.1 Nanobdellota archaeon
ATGTATCATAAATAAAATAATCAATTAAATTCTGAACAGCATCATTATTAGTAACTGAAACACTGAACTCAGCCACACTACCATTCTCAACAGTATCAGAAGTTGCAGTCTTTGTAATTGTAACATTGACTACAGAGGCATTAATCTCCTGATTTGCAAAATCAAAATCTATTTCAGCTTCAGTACTGTTCTCCAACGTAACATTGTTTGTCGTATTACCAACAGCTTTTGTTGTAAAATTAATATATATTAAAAATGATTGCGAAGTATTCAAATCAAAGAACCAACCTATCTCGTTTGTAGTCATATTATAATCAGTATAATTAGGACTCACATCAGCACCATCATCAAGAAAATCAAAATACGTATCATCATATTCATCCCACACACTATAACCAGTTACATTGACATCCCCAATATTTGTAACATTAATAAAAAATTCAGCAACAGTTTGATTCTCTACAGAAGGAGTTAAAGATGTTTTTGTTACAACAACATCCTCCGCAGCTAATACTGCAAAACTAAAAATTGTTAATAAGAATACTAATAATATTGATACAAATAATTGATTTCCCCTTTTTGTCATGATGATCGCCTCCGTTAATGGCAACATTTAAAAAAAACCCCTATATAAATATTTCCATTTAAATCACAAAAAATAAAATGAAAAACAAAAAACCCACCTATGCAATCATCGGCGCATCTAACAATCCCGATAAATATGGTTACAAAATTCTTAAACATCTTAAAGAAAAAGGATACAATGTAATCCCTATAAATCTTAAAGAAAAAGAAATCCTCGAGTTAAAAGTTTATCCAAAACTTTCAAAAGTAAAAGAAAAAATAGACACAGTAATTTTTGTTGTCCCATCTTCAATTACAGAAACAGTTCTAGAAGATGTTAAAGAACTAAAAATAAAAAAAGTATGGATGCAACCAGGATCAGAATCAAAAAAAGCAATCGAATTCTGCAAAAAACACAAAATAGAATGTATTTACAATGCATGTATAATGACTTAACAAGGTTGTAACCCCTTAACAGATACAACAAATAAGGAAATCTTTTTATATAACCCCAATTAAAATAATTCTATGAAACTAAAAAATATAGCTAATACTTTATTACTAACATCAGCTTTAGCTATACTTCCTCAGGCACAAGCAGCATTAAACATCTGTCAGCCACAATGCTACGAAGATTCAATTGATCAAAAAATCGAATCCGTTAAATTCAATACAAAAAAAGGAAGATATGAAATAATTGCAGAAGTAAATGGTAAAAAAATATCCGAAGGGTTCTATTATTACGAGCAAGCACTGGTCAAAGCAGGAATCGAAAATGAACAAGAACGAAATATATATCTTGAACAGATGCACAAAAAAACCATTCCAATTATCGCAAAACAAAAATTCAAAAATTCTATGACTAAACTACATTCATGGAACGGAATTAAAAAACTTGAAAGCGTTCTTGGAAAAGAAGATACTAAAAATATTTTACCATACATAATAACTGAATCAGGAGGAGATTTAAAAATTAAAAGAACCCGTGGACACTGTTACGGAATACTACAAGTTAAATACCCCGTATATATTGACACAATAAACTACTTTAAAAGAAATCCTAAATTAAGATCCGCCAAAAAAATAAAAAAGATAAAATGGAAAGATCTGAAAAAAAGATTAGTGGCACCACAATCAAGAATATTTCTAGGATATCAAAACAGAATCGATGAAATGTATCAGATATACACTAAAGGCAGAATGAAACAATCAGATAAACAACGTTTCAGAGACCTTGGTTGGAACCTAGGCCCTGTTGTTGTTGGAAAAACAGTTAAAGAAATACACGGTCCAAATATTAGCTATAACGAAACCAAATTCAAAATTGTCTCACCAAATAACCTAAAACAATATTCCTCATACAAAAAGTTTTCAGATAATGAACTAATGCAAAAAAAAGCAATTTCATTAGCTTATCCAGAATTCTGCAAACAATACAGAATTCTTCTTGAAACAATTCCTAAACAAATCGCAAAAGCTGATTAGAAAAATTTACTTAACTTACTCTGATTCTTATCTTCTAAAAGTTCTTTAATATTATACCCTAAAACATCAAAAATTCTATCCACTGCAGGAATAACCTGATTATTAATGTAATAATCTGAATCATAACCATTTTCAATAATTTCTTCAGGTAACTTAACCCTCTCACGTACAATACCCTTACCTGGAGTAACCACAAACCGAACAAAAGTTCCAGGTCTAACATCTAAACCTTGGTCCCGCATCCTCATTGCAGCTGCGACATGTGGACCTATAGATTCATAATCAGCAATATCTTTCTGTAACTGTGTTGAAATAACCACATCTTCAACATCAATCACTTTATTCTTCAACTCAGCTATAACATTTTTCACATAATTAAAAGCCTTGTTAGTATCATCTTCATTCAAAACAATATCAAGAACTTTTTGTTGCACTTGCTTAGCAACCTTACTCCAGTTCCTCCTTACAGCTTCAAACCCGCGTATCTTCATAACTCCCCGTTCATCCATTAAAGCATACTTTTTCTTTGCACCTGTTGCACTCAATTTTGCAGAAACAAATATACCTGAAGGGTAAAACCCTTCAAACTCAAGCTCCATCAAATCTGGAAGCTTTTCATTAATCCCTCTTGCAAACTCTTTACTCTCCTCTTTGGTCTTATCGCCAAGTGTTAAAAAAACACTATCCGTATCAGAATAAATCACACCAAACCCTGCTTCATCAGATTTAGCAATTACATCCTTAATATAAAAACGTGCATAAGCAGTCGTACTTCTTGCAGAATCTGAAGAATACCATCTTGCACCATAAAATCCCAAATATCCATAAAAAGAATTACTCAACAACTTCAAAGCTTGTGACCGAGCTTTAAGCAGAGTAACTTTCAAAGGATCTTCAACTTTTTTAATCATCTCTTTAACCCTTAACCTTCTCGTAATTATACTTTCTAATATGGTAGGTATGAAACCACGCTTATTCTTACAGAACCATATCTTTGCACCCTCTAAAGGAACTAAATTTGATTCACAACATTTACAATTAATATTCTCAGGACCAATATTATGCGAAACAATTATACTAGGGTAAAGACTTCTAAAATCGTAAACAACAATATCTCTATACAATCCAGGTTTAGGCTGAAAAACAAAAGCTCCTTTAAATCTTGAAGCCCTCCTTTCTTTAACCTCTGAATATGAAGGATTGTTAGGAGCAAGCTCATTATACTCAGGCGCTTGCTTAAGTATAAACCATTCAACCATTTGACTAAAACCCATCCCGTTAATATCAAAAGGAGTCAAACCTATCAACTTAATAAATTCTTCAATGTTCGGCATCAAACGTTCACAAAGCATATATGTCAGACGAGAATCTTGTAAATTATATGCTGCAAAATCCCTTAACTCGTTTGAAACTGAATCCCATGCAGGTGCAAGATTTTCCATATTAACACTATGCTTTTTCTCTCCAAGTAACTCATGCGCAACATCATCTAATTTATAAGTAGCAGTATCAAGAACCTGCCTTAAAGCACGCCGTATAAACCTACAAATATCCAAATGTACCATACCAGTTATCCTAGCACTACTAACAGTACCTTTGCGTATTTTTACTAAAGAACCGTCCCAGCCAAAATCCAGAGGAATTTTATATTTCTCAGCACGCACCGCTATGTAAGGAAAATCAAAACCATCTGAAAAATATCCAGTAAGAATATCTGGTTTATACTGTTCAACTAAATCTTTAAACCTCTGAAGCATCTCAGCTTCGCTCTTAAGAACTTCAACATAATCCAAATCATTCTCAAACTGTTTCCATGTTAATACTTTCTTAAAATCTAAACCATAAAGACTAATCATAACTATCGGATGTACATCAGGCAAAACAGATTTCCCGTTAGGATTATAAGTTTCAATATCAAAAGCAAGTATTTTCAAATCTTTACAAGTATTATTATTTACATGTTCAATCTTATCAATCTTCAAAGTAATAACTTTAAAACCTTGATTTGAAACTAAACCTTCAGCCTCAGTCAAAGTCATAGGCGTCACACCTTTATCTATAAGATATCTCCGCACAAAAGGAATATCAAACTCATGAACCGATTTCACAGATTCTAAAGAACAAATATCTTTTGCAATAAGCGGAACTTGCCAAGGAAGTTGTACAAAAACTTTCAAAGCCTTAACATCTTTACCTAAAAACTTTTTATTAAATTCCTCAACCCTTACAACTTTAGCAACACCGTTTTTATGTTCAACAGTAACTTTAGATATAACTTTAGAAGCATTCTCACAATCATCAACAATTACCCAAAAATAAGGTTCAAAACCTTCATCAATCATACAAACATGTTCACCATCTACAGCTCTACCAAAAACATGAACTACCGGTTTATCATTCAAAATCTTATATTTTATATCTAAAGGATAAAACTGAATCTTTGTCATAGTATAATAGAATTTAGAAGCGGTATATAAAGTTTTATCATCTAACTATCCAATATAATTACTATCCTTGCCAAGCCTTCGAATTTTATTCATTACAGAACGTTTTGTTGCTTCGTTAATATCATCAGTTCGTTTCAACATAGCCTGTTCAACCTCTTTAATCTCTTTCTCAAGCTGATTAAGATCAAGATCAAGTTCTAATTTACTGTCAAGAATCTTTAATATCTGTTTCGCGCCTTTAATCCCTAAATATATAGGATGTCCAAAAGTTTCCGCTAACAAAGTAACTGCATCAATCTCTCTTTTCTTTGCAAGACCCAACAACAAACCCGATACACCCACGATCGGACCTACAACTCCATAAAGATTATCTTGTACATTAGAATCTGATTTATATTTTTTAATTACGTCTTTACTATTACCGGTGCAATAAACTTTTGGTTTCTTAGGAATACTTTGAAGCCCTATCCCTCCCAATGTAACAAGTTCTTTCCCTCCAAATTGTTGAACCACGTCAAGAATAGTATCTGAAAATTTATAAGAACTTACTTCATCAATAGGCTGAACATCTCCCGCCAATAAAAGAAGATCGCGTTTACCCGCACCCATCTTTTTATAATACATTTCAATCACTGGAAGCTCGATAAGATTATCTTCATTCACAAAAACAGAATGAGGAAACGTATAACTGAAAAGGTCATAAATTTTTTTTGCTTTAAGATGGTCTATAATAAAATCAACAGCAACTTTACCAACATTACCTATACCCGGCAAACCCTCGATTAAGATAGGATCGTTAAGCTTTGGCAACCTCTTTACACTCTGACTCAATTCCCACATACTTTGTATAAAATAAACATCGTTTAAATAATTTTTGAATATTAGAATACAATGTTTGAATTATACCATATAGAACATATAGCAAGCTTAATAAAAATCCTCATTACAAATTAAAAAACCGGAAACTATTCAAAGATTAAATCAAATCTTTCTTTTCTAAATCTTCAGTTCTTGCTTTTCTTCTATACTCACCATACGGATCTTCAGGAGAAAATTTAGGAGGTTTCACTTGCACAGTTATAACATCACAATCAGAACATTTATCTTTCATTGTATACTTGCCACACTTAGGACACTTAAGAATATGTTTTGCCATCTTCAAGCCTTTGCTTTAGTTCTTACAAAATGAACTTCTGCATCATTCTTTTCAGCATTAGAAGTTGCAGTATCTATAATAGCGTCCATAAATTTCTCAGCTTCTTTATATTCAGAACCTTTTATTATTATTTTAAATTTTCCGGCACCAAGATACCTTATCTCAGAATCTGGACCTCCTTTCTCTGCTGCTTTAACTAAAGCATCTTTAACAATAGAAACTCCATCAAATGCATGACTTATTATAGAAATCTCGCCCGACACTTCAACTTCAGGAGGTTTTACTCTTTGCTTTACAATTTCACCAAGTTTTAAAGTAAACTCTTTATCCATACCTAATTCTTTAAGATCAAATTCTTCCATTACATATCCAAAAAAAACATCATGTAAAGAATCAAATCTAGGAAAAACTGCTGAAGAAATTTTCTGATAAGTTGACTTTACATCTTTCTTAAACTCTTTACATACAAATTCAATAATTTTCTCAGCTTTTTGCTCTTGCTTGATAAACTCATTCTTTGCCCGTCTCTGAGATTCATTCACTCTTCTTAATGATAAATCTATATGACCTCTATCCTCATGAATCTTCAAAAGTTTACAAACAACTTTTTTACCTTCTGCAACATAATCTCTTATGTTCCGTATTCTACCAGGAGCAACCTCCGAAATATGAATCATACCACTCATACCAGGATACTCATCAAGGTTTGCAAAAATAGAATGATGATAAATTTTAGTAACTGTGCAAAGTAAAATTTCACCTTCTCTAGGTTTACCTTGCCGCTTATATAACATTTATTCAAGTACCTCAAGAACTCTCGCTTTAATCTTAACCTTACCACCGGTTGGATTAGCCAAGATTTTACCACATACAAGACACTTTACATCTGTTGAAGCCTTACCAAATGTAATCTGTTCATTCTTACATTTAGGACATCTGATTTTAACATATTTACTTGTAGTATCTTTCGCCATTTTAATTATACCCCTCCAAATTTACTTAAGTTCAAGCTTTTTAGCTCTAAAAGTTTTTCTAGGAACTGAAGCTCTTTTACAAACAGAACATGTATAACGCAGGTCAAGATGTTTTGATGTTTTTTTACCAGTCATCTTAAAATCTTTAATAGCCGGTCTCGAACCATACCTACCGAGATTACCATGACCTTTACCAAAACCTGTTCTGAATTTTGCACCCTTTCCACCAGGGTTCGCAGTATTAGGACCTCTACGTTTTGATTGTGCCACTTTATGCTCTGTATGTTTTTTACAGTATTTGCATAATTTTTTGACTGTTTTAGGAAGTTTTACCATAGGATAACGAGAAAAAATTAGTGTTTATAAAGGTTTTGGAAAAATGGCATTTCCAAACTTAAAAATTAAAGATTCTATGAATTACAGAATTACACTTAATTCAAGATTTTAAACACCACGTTTATATAAATTAAAGAATCTAAAATTAATTAATAAACTCACATTTATAAAGATTTAAACCCTTTCTTTAGGTAATACCTTTATTTCATACCTAATTACATCCCCTGGCTCATAACCTTGCTCTTCTGCCATTCTTGCAAGATACAATTCATCCCTCATATTCGTAATACTTAATCTAGGGGTATTAGGAAAAATTCTAGAAGGTTTTGCATGATAAGGAACCGTAAGTTCACCTGTTCTCTCAACAACAATACTTCCATCTTCATCGCGCATTAAAGTTTCTAAAAATATTTCTCGATCTTTATCTTCTACAGATAATTTAGTATCATTTTTTTTATCAGCCACTAATCATACACCTCTAATCTCTTCAGCTCTCTGTTTCAAAACAAGTATATCTGCAATCTCTGCAGGAAGGTTAGCCATATCCTCTTCATCAAAAGGTCCATACACTTCTAAATCTTTACCAACAAATTTAGGAACCGCATGAATAAATCTCACCATCTTATTCCCTAAATCAGCTGAAGGCTCAGAATCACTATTCTGTACCTGAGTACCTGAAACTGACTGAGTCTCTTCACTACCAACTACCATTTTTCTTAACTCAGGAAGTTTTGCATTGATTAGATTCATAAGAACATCTTTCCTAAACTTTGAAAATAAATCGCATAATACATCATAAAACTCGCGCTCCTCTTTAAGAAGAGCAGACGTATCAATAATATTTGAATCAGTCCTTGCTTTATTGAGAGCCATAGCAATTATTTTAGACTCTCTTTTATCATAAAGATCCTTCAACATCTTTCTGATATTTATAAGCTGTTTCTCAACCTTCATCTTTTCACTCTGAGCAAAAAGGTCATCATCAGAACCTAGAGTTATCTGCTTTTTCTCTTTAAGATAATCTATTATATCGTTATAGAAAGTATCATCTAACTTTTGCAATTCCAGCTTATTTCGTTCATTCCTAAGAAACTCAAAAATAGTTTCATAAGTAATCTTAATATCTTCTCCCATAATTCCCCACAAAAATAAGATAAATCATGAATATTTAAATATTTGTATAGTTAAGATACGAGCTATTAATAAAAACAAACAGAAAACATTACTTATTCTAATTAAAAAAGTCTGAAAACTCCTCTTGTTACATATATCTCAAGGAACGCCGCTAACACTATCAACACAATAGATAACAAAAACATAACTGTCGCATCCTTGATAACATTTCTAAAAGCCAAACTTCCAATCCTTTCCCTCATCAATGCACGCGAAATTACTCCTCCAGCTATAGCAGCTAACAAAAACCCCGATATCTCAGGGACTAAATGTATAAGCATAGTGGCAAAAATAGCTGTAGCATGTGCCGTAGTAGTAGATAAATATCTTACCAATAACACAATAAATGATGCAAAGATCGAAGCGTTATACACTATCAAAAATATAGCTCCTGCTCCATAAGCAATTGAAAGAAAAAATGCTACAACATTAACTGTAAGGTTCCTTCCAATAATATTTACAACTTGACCAATAGTACTATCCGGAACAACACTTACGCCATCAGGTGTTATTCCTCTAGCTTTCAAGAAATCAAACTGGTAAGCACTCACATCATAATTAACATTCAAAGCAAAAAATCCAATTAATAAAAAACCAAGAAACACACCATGAAATATAAAAAGATAAGTTTCAAATACATCTTTATGATTTCTAAAAAAATGTTTAAGCCCCTCTTCGCGCTCAATTTTTTCTTCTTTTCCAAGATAATATATCAATGTAGGCACTAATAACAAAGTTGTCAAAAATATACTCGCTAGAGACATAAAATCTTTGAAAAGAAAGAAAGCTGTAATTATTCCTATCAAAGAATACGCAAAACCTAAAAGCATTGCAAAATAATGCCTCTTCTCAATTTTATGCATCAACAATAAACGCTCAAGCATTCTTGCCTAAATTACCTCTTTTTTTTATATATTTCAAATTAAAAATAAAAAATTAATCACCAAACTCTCTAAGGAACTTATCTTTCTTTTTCTTATTTGACCAACCACCTAAGAAAAGCAAAGCAATAACAGTTATCACAATTATAAATATCAAAAGCGTCCTTGGATTTTTAAGGAAATCTGTAAATATTCCCCAACCTGAACCTGCTACAAGATTATCAACAACCTCTTCCTCTGGCTGCAAAACCTCGCCCCCGGAAATCTCCTCAGGAACTTGCTCAACAAATCCAGAGTTAAGACCATCTTCAGAGTCATCATCGCCCTCAGTTACTAAACCAAAAGTATCATCTTCAGCAACAGGAAATTCCAAAACAGCAGTCTGACAAAAACCGCAATCTTTCGAACAAGTAGCACAAGTTTCTCGATTTACTTGACACACTCCGTCACCACAAGTTGCAGAAGAACCTCCACCGCCTCCACCGCTGCCACTAGTAGTTTTAATAGTGACAGCAGACGAATTACTAAAAGTCTCTCCGTTTTCATAAATATGAGCATACACAGTACCTGCACCAGTAATCCGCACTGTAGACGAATAATAACCTACCGCATTTGAAGTAGTATTATAATCAGCTCCACCAAATGTTACATTAACTAACCTACTATCAACAGTTCCATTATCATAATAAACATAACCGTAAGCAGTAACGTCAGTATTCGTTGTAGGGTTTGTATCGCTAAGATCTAAAGAAACTTCCATAGACAACTTAAGAGTTATTACTTTGGTAGTTGTGTTAACATTACCAGCCATATCCTCAACATCTACAGTAACAGTACAATTACCAATTTCAGTTGTTACATTACTCTGCCATGTAACTGTAAACACATTAGCAGAAGTATTTGTTAACACCATATCAGCAATAGTATCACCAGGACATTCAATAGTTGCATTCACTCTATTAACATCATAATTATCAGTTGCATTCGCTGTAATAGTCACACCATCTTTCCTTAAAAAAGTATCACCCATTGTAATATCAACAGTTGGTAAAGTGTTATCGATTGTAAACACTGCATCACTTTGGTCACTTGCATTATTATGAGTATCATTCACATGCACTAAAACAAGATAAGTATCATCATTCTGAATCGTTGTAGTATCCCAGGAATAGTTCGTTATATTAACACCAGATGACAAAACAATCCATTCAGTGATGTTCCAATAATAAAGGTTTACAATTATATCATCTGTGTTATCATCATCATAATAAACCCATTGTACTGATTGAATTCCAGCTAAATACTCCCCACCATTAGGATAAGTAACCGTAACATTAGGTTTTTGATTATATGTAATATTAACATCAGTTATATTAATAATTCCAGATGTATCTGAATGAAATAATAAAGGAATACTATGAGCGGTATTATCATCAGGAAGAGTATCTAAAAGCTCATTTAATTCATCTGTAAAATTCTGATAGTTAAAAACATCAGTAGTATCAAATTCTCCTGAATAACCCCATTCAATATCACTGTCATTAGTTACATCTATTGTAGGATTCGTCGGATAATATTTTTTGACTAACTGAACTTTTCTTGTTCCAGTTTCATCAGTTACTAACCATTCAAAATCATTAATATATTCTGCATCTTTAGCTGAAACTAAACCATCTGAATAAGAATTAATAATAACGCCACTAGTTATGTTTAAAAGAATAACTTCATTACTATGCGTAATAAGCCATTTTTCTGAACTAACATATTCAACATCATAAACATCTCTGAGTGTAATTAAATCATTATATTGATTAATCACAGTGCCATCAGTCACATTAACTTCAACTATTCCAATTGAACGAGCAACAAGCCAAATTTCATCACTAATAAATTCAGAATCATAAGTAGTTGAAGGATTTGTACTATAATTAGAAACATCCTCCATGTTAGTTACATTAATTAACCTTACAATCTTATTAGCTTGGTCAGTAACTAAAATTCGTTCATTATCAACTAAATCAGCATCAACAAAAATTGGATCAGGAATAGATCTATTAAATAATATTTTTTCAGTTGGAACTGTTTGAATATTTTCTAAAAGTATTATTTTATCATTCCCAGTATCAGTTATCAATAAAGTATCAGAATCGATATACTCGGCATCCTGAGGTCCGCTTACTGTTGAATAAGAATAATCAAGACTTCCTGAAATAGGATTAACTAGCAATAATCTATTATTATCTGTATCAGATATTAACCATTGATTACTCGAAATATACTCTGCATCTTGAGGACTATTAAGATTCGTATAATTATAAACTAACTCCCACTCACTCAACTCACCATTAAACGTCATTGTAGAACTCAAAACATAAGCATTACCTGGCAAGGTTACATAAGTTGCAACATCGCTATTTCCATTAAAAGTTAATATGCTATCGGATAACTGAGAAATATTATCAATATAACTTAAACCAAAAACTGCACTAACCAATATCAGCATTAATACTACATATACACCCTTTTTCATATTACACACCCTCTTTATGATAAGAAAATTAATCATATCTGGTATATAAACGTTTCTATGAATAACTCTTAAGTTTACCCAGTATACAATAATGATTATGAGCATCAATAAAAATGTCCAAAATTTTAAAATTATTAAAATATTTTTTAAGCAAAGCTTTAGTATAAATATAATGAGGCACCCCTTTTTCGGGACCATCCAACATAACATACGTTCTTGGTGCAATCAATTTAACTTTACTCGCCCTACCCTTCATCTTATTTCGCGTCACAGTCACAAAAATAATTCCGCCAGGTTTTAACACCCTTTCAATCTCCTTTATACATTTAATTATATCCTCTAACTTCGCATGATGAATCACTTGAACAGAAATCACAGCATCAAAAAAATTATTTTTGTAAGGAAATTCTCTATAACAACTCGCATTTTTAACTACCGCCTTAAGCTTTAACTCTTTCAACCACTTTCTTGTCTGCTTCAACCCTGATTCAGAATTATCCACCGCATAAACATCAAAACCTTCATTTGCAAGAAGTATAGTGTGCCTTCCAGAACCAGACCCAAGATCAAGAACCGTCTTAACTCCCTCTTTCTTCATTAATTTAATAGCTTCATACACTTCTTTATGAGGTTTATAGAAAACTTTACCCTTACTTTTAAAAATATCATCCCAAGTCATACAAGAATTCTTAATTATAAAATATATAAAATTATGCTTTACAAAAACTTAATTAAATATCTCACCAAAAATA
>JAYENX010000035.1:0-2894 GCA_034722435.1 Nanobdellota archaeon
CTGATATTTTAGCCCTTTGGTCTAAATCCCTGTTTTGACTTTGCTCATCCATGATGTTGGATGAATGTTACTTTAAGAATTCTTGTATGTGTAATTGTATATCTAAAGGGCTCCGGCTTGCGGTGCTGTAGCTCCTCGCCTCCGACCCAAATTTGATTTTTTCGAGGTCACTTGATTTTTTGTGGGTTGCCTCAAAAAATCTGCGTTCCAGCTCTGAAAAAATCAAACTTCCCTTAACCCCATGTTAGTTTCAATTGTGTTTAAGTTCTAAAAGAAAATGGGGGAGTTCTAGTCCTTCGGACAGTTACACTTTACTTCGTAAAGAAATTTAATAATCTTGATAGGGGAGTTCCTAAAAATAGTAAGGGGTGGGCGGTATTCTCAGCAAAATTTATAAGCATGTTATCCTTCTCAGTATCTAATGGTAGATGAAAAGATAAATCCAGTTGTAGGGCTTGATGAAATAATAAGGCTTCTTGAAGGTTATGTACGTCCTTATGTAGAAATTGGTCTATTAAGGGAAACAATAGAATATGAACAAAAAAAACCGAGTAAACAAGAAGCTAAAAAAATTAAAAGAAGCATTGATAGAGCAATTGATAAGGAGCTTTCTGATGACGAATGTCCATCAATGGATAAAAAAACAAAGGATGAATTGAAAAAAGGAATTTATGGCATCGTAGATGGAAAAATAGATTTAGCAGATGAAGAGGAGATAGTTTTTCATTCGCATGAAGCTGGTGATGTTATGGCAACAATTTGGGTTGAATACCTTTCCCTTGCGTTGGAAAACCAAAAGGAGATACCTCTCAACAAATATCTACTTCCTAAAGATATTACAACAATAAATCCTGAATTACAAAAAGCATACGATGAGAGTTTTTTCCCGCTTGTAATCAAAAAAGAAGATATACCCTATATTATGGGAAGACTTACGCAAACACTTTTTGAAGACCGCAACTATATTGATTTGGTTTTAGAAATTTCCATAGAAAAAGTTTCTGATGGTTATGTTGCAAGGCAGTGTAGTTATCAACAGCCTCAGGATTAGACGTATTTCACCGCCCGCCCTTTTCTTCTTATTCTTGATGTACTAAAATAAACGGAACTCTCCTTTGATCATTATTCTTGACGTATCGCTAAAGCTCTTTTTATGGAATAGAACTCCCCCAGTCCTTCGGACAGTATGTCTCGGCTACGCCTCGAATTGATTGGAACTTAAACACAACTCTTAAATTTTCCTTCGGAACGTTACACTAAATTTTAGGTCTTCCCGTTGGTCAGACGAAACTAACATCGGAATCGCCCCTACGCCGAGCAGAAATAGTTACTTATTCACTTCAATTCCAAGTCTAACATTTGTTCCTGCTAATTCTTGTCTCATCTGTGAAATGTAAGTTGGTTCTTGACCTCTATATTTCGCATTCACTTCCCATGGTGTCAATTCAACTTGAACATGGTCATCTAAATACCAACCAACCTTATGCAGTTCAATTCTTTTTGGGATTCCTGTTTCTCTTGTAGGTTTCACTTCTCTTAATTCATTTGATTTTCTATAAATGTCTAGTATTTTTTCTTTTGAGGCATCTTCCAATCTAAAAACTAACCCACCATCATCTTGTAATTTTGCACCTTGAACAACTTCCTGTGCTTGACGAGAAATTTCAGAATAATCAAAATTTCCAAATAATGAAACTTCTGCATAAGTTGGTTCTGGAAGATGTTTCAATACCTTCTCTAACTCTTCTGATGTCATTTTTGGGATTTCATGAATGTTCATAATAAAAAGAATAATAATGAACTATTTAAATGTCACGCTTGTAACTACTTTGGAATTGATATAGCTCGGCTTCGGGGCGACTTCTTCGTCGGGCTTCGCCCTCCTCGACCACATTGCATTCTCACTTCGTTCGGGGCGTTGAACAGGAATTTAACGGAAACCTCGTTGCACTTCGGTTTCCCAAATTTTTTCTCATCTCTCAAAATCCTCGCAACTCTGAAAAATGTAGGGTTGCCTCATTTTTCGAGGCTCGGATTTTGGAGGAGAAAAAACTTCGTTAAATTCCGATGTTAAATGAAATAATTTTTAGTGGCTAAATGTGGAAGGGGGACAATCAAAACAAAAGAGTCAACTACTTTACAATCTTCCATAATTCTCCGTCTTCTTCTAAAGGAATCTTTCCATGGAAAAAAACCTCTAACAAATAATCATCTACAACACATCTAAATGTTGAGTAATTAACTTGCGGCATATTCAAATCATTGGGGTCAGAAAAATAATCAGGGTGAGACCCACCTAAATAACGATACAGTCGCCTAAAATGTTCATCTTGATATTCTAATTTAAAATTATGATGTTTGTCAGGATGAATGGTAACAAATTCTTCTCCTTTAACAGTAAATGTCCAATTCTCGTTGACAACTAATTCTAAAGACTGAAGTTCATCTTTCTGTAACACTTTACCAGTCATTCCTTTTCTATGACCTAAGCTAAATGCAGATAGGTTTATTTTAACAGGTAAATATGATAGGAGTGCATGTTGTAATTCAGAAATATCTTGCGAAAGAGTATATTGTGCCATAAGTTTTACTTATCATATTTGTTTAATAAATTTTGCGGAAAAAAAGATTGTCTTCCTCAATTCTTGTTCTTGATGTATCGCATTCGCTCATTTGATAGAACGCCACTAAAAATTACTCTGCGGTTTGCTTCGCAAATCCTCGGAGACGTTGCACTTTCGCTTCGCTCATCCTCATTTAACAGGGCTTTGTATTACCCACATACAAGAATTCTAATGTTATAAAACCTTAATTCTTTATATGTATTTCTATTCTCCGCTCACTAATAGCGTGTGTAAAGAGCATTGTTCTCTTTATACGAAACTAATGGGTGG
>JAYENX010000036.1:0-36182 GCA_034722435.1 Nanobdellota archaeon
CGTAAAAGCTATTGAGTCGCGAAGGGGGTCAAAAAATCGAGTAACTGGTCAATAAAAAGAGTATGTCCCGACTTTCCATAACGGATAAAACCATCTTTACCGCTAAAGGACGCATTAAAACTATAACCCAGTAACTTGATTACTGAGTGTGCCACGTCGGCATAACACAAACAGATTGACTACGTATTTATAAAGATTATCATAATTTCCCATTCATATGCACTAAGTCAGACTTCCCATGCGTCGTTGCAAGTACAGGGAATTCAATCATTAAATACCTCATGGCTTCTTTTAAAAGACTAACATTATTCCTGGTTTTCAATTCAACCACGCTGAATGGTCTATATGTATCAATTCTATCGTGCGAAACCAACAACTCTTCATTTCGCGCATATGTCCGTTCAAATTCAATCTCACTAACAAAGTTCTTAATGTGACTGTTAAGAAAATCTTTAACATTCTCATCTTCAACACCTTCAATAGATGTCGCAACTTTATCTAAACTAAAATAATACTTTTCTTTTTCAGTTGGATAAAAGTTATGCTGACTTTTTTCTTTTTGTAACTGCGTCGCTCTTGTAAATGTTATTTGTGCACTTTTCAATTCTTCTAGCCCGTTAAGCCTGTGCCTCAGCCTAACTTTCGCAGTTCGTCCTGAATAACTCTTCAAATGATTACTAAAATATCTATCATGATAGTTCCATGTTTGGATATCGTCTAAAGAAAACCTTGCACTTAACCTGTCAATCACTTTTTCAGGTGAAACGTCTCGCGCAATATAAAATCTTGATTCTAAATACTCGTCTGACTCAAATCCTAAATCTATAAGTTTCTTTTTCTTCTTTCTAAACTTATGCTCGGTATATGCAACCTCTAACGTTGCTGCAGCAACTACAGCTATTGCAAAACTCATCCCTGATAACATAACAATTGGAACCTCAGGCACACTATACATTCCTGCGACCAGTAACCCACCATATATCGGATCATGTATACATATATCTTCAATCAAAGTCGCCTTTGCTTCATCATTAAAACTATTTTTAATGCAATGCCACCAACTATCTCTACTTTCTTTAGGTGTTGTCTTCCAAGTATCATGCCCTTTTTTAAAATGCCAATACATTAATCCAACTTTTTCAACTATGGGTCCAACCGCAGCTAAACATAATTTACTACCCAAACCACCATTTTTAAGAAACGGACTAGCTATTGCCGTACCTGTAATATTAAACACTCCTGAGGTAACCTCATCTCTTCCAAACCGTTTAAACACGCTCCAGAACGGACTCTCAGGCACAATAATTGGCATCTCTGCTAACTTTTTCTCTAACGACATACTATTTCAAGAAATGAATTATTTATAAATCTTATCTAAATCTTTAAATACCTTATACTTCTAATAAAGAACATGAACAAAACTCAAATAGGAAAAATAACGCATTACTTCAGCGATATCAATGTAGCAGTGCTAGAACTAATTGCAGACCTAAAACTGGGCGATAACATCAGTATCGAAGGTCACGATAACATAACTAAGATGACTGTATCATCCATGGAAATTGACAGAACTCCGGTTGAAGAAGCTAAAGCAGGTCAAGCTATCGGTATGAAAACTAAACAAGAAGTTAAACCTGGCGATATAGTTTATAATATAAAATAATAAAGAATTAAAAATTTATTCAATCATTTCAATCTCAATATTCAAACCTTCGGGTATAGGTACTCTCATAACCAAACGAAGAGCTCTTTCATCAAGACCAAGATCAATCATTCTTTTATGAATTCTCATTTCATAACGTTCCCAGGTAGCAGTTCCGTTACCGCAAGGACTTTTCCTGGTTGTGATCTTAAGTTTCTTTGTAGGTAAAGGTATAGGACCTCTCATTTGCACTCCTGTCTTATCCGCTATATCCTTGATACTACTACATATCTCGTTGATTTTGTCTATGTCTGTGCTTGCTAATTTTATTCTTGCTTTTTGCATTGTTTTTTACCTACATGATAAACATGGAATTCACCATGGAATGAAAATAAAAAAAAATATTTATTCCTTTTTAACAACTGATATACACATACCAGCTGCTACTGTGGTACCTGAGTCACGGATAGCGAACCTTGAAAGTTGCGGAATCTCTTTCTGTGTCTCAATTACCATTGGTTGTACAGGTCTAATCTTAACGATTGCTGCATCTCCGTTTTTAATGAAGTCAGGATTCTCTTCTAAAACTTCACCTGTAGCCGGATTCAACTTTTTCTCAATTGCTAAAATTTGACATGCAACTTGTGCAGTATGAATATGGAATACTGGACAGTAACCAACTGTGATAACACTAGGATGGTTAAGTACAACAATCTGTGCAGTGAACTCTGTCGCAACTGTTGGTACGTTACTTGCAAGACCCATTACATCTCCTCTTGCTATATCTTTCTTACCAAATCCTCTGATTGAAAGACCCACGTTATCACCTGGTTCAGCACTTGTTTGCTGCTCGTGATGCATCTCTATAGATTTACACTCGCCAGGTACACCTTTACCTTCTCTACCGGGTACAGCTATAACTTTGTCACCAACTTTAAGAACTCCTGTTTCGATTCTTCCAACTGGAACTACACCGATACCTGTGATGTTATATACATCCTGAATAGGTAATCTTAGCGGAAGACCAACTGGTTTATCAGGTTCTTTAAGTTCATTGATTGTCTCTAGTAATGTTTTACCTGAATACCATGGTAAGTTTTCAGATTTTTTAACAACATTATCTCCTGGTAATGAAGCAATAGGTATGAAAGGTACTTGCTCAGGATTGTATCCTACAGTCTTAAGTAAAGCTCCCACTTGTTCTTTAACTTCATTAAACTTTTTTTCATCAAACTTTACCATGTCCATCTTATTGACAGCAACGATAAGTTGTGAAACTCCAAGAGTTCTTGATAAAAACACGTGCTCTTTTGTCTGTGCCATGATACCATCATTAGCAGCTACAACTAGAACTCCTGCATCAGCTTGTGATGCTCCTGTAATCATGTTTTTAATAAAATCCTTGTGCCCTGGTGCATCAATTACTGTAAAATAATATTTATCAGTTTCAAATTTCTTATGAGCCAGGTCGATAGTAACTCCTCTCTCCTGTTCTTCTTTTAGATTATCCATTACGAAAGCAAACTCAAATCCGCCTTTACCAAGCTCTTGAGCTTTTTCTTTTAACTTTCTCATGGTGGACTCTTCAATAGTTCCACTATCGAAAAGTAATCTACCTACGCTCGTTGATTTACCGTGATCAACATGTCCTACGAATACTAAATTAATGTGTGGTTTAGTTTTAGCCATAATTCACTCCCTCCGTTTTTCAATTTTTGAGCATTAATACTCTTTTAAATATAGAGTTTGGGATTAAACAGTTATATATAAATCTTTCTGATGTTTATATGCTGTATAGCACGATATTACTATATAAACCCCTTATTTTGTAAATATTATTTTAATAAAAGAAAAAATAAAATTTACTAATTCCTTAAAATCATTGATTTTTAGGTTTAATAAGACGAGTCTTATTGATTAGCTGTAAGACCTTTTCTGTCCCTAATCTTCTTCAAGACTTTAGCTTGTAGCTCGTCAGGAAGCTTCTCAAACATCTGGTCTACTAACGACGATGTACCTCTTCCGCCCGTAGCTGAACGTAGATCTGAAGACCAACCAAACATCTCACCTACTGGCATTTTAGCTTTAACAACTACATCGTTACCTTCTTGGTTCATCTCGAGAAGTTGACCACGTTTGTTAGATACAATCTTGGATATTTCGCCCATGTATTCAACAGGAGCCTCGATATGCAAAATCTGTAATGGTTCGTACAATACAGGTGAAGCTTGCATCATAGCCCCTCTTATCCCTTCTCTAACTGCTGGATAAATCTGTGCAGGACCTCTATGGATTGCATCTTCGTGAAGAGTCATATCTTCCATTATAACCATAACTTTAGTACATGGTTCTCGACCTAGTGGTCCGGAATTCATAACATCTTCAAACGTATCGTTAATCATCTCTATTACTTCTAACAAGTGTACTTGACCTCTTGTAACTTCCATGAACACGTTACCGTTATAGATATCTTTAATTCTATCAGCAACTTTTGAATTCATACCGCAATCAATGAACTTGTCCCGTAACTCAGTATCCTTTTTCTTGACCCTGATTTCAGGAATTATGTTATCTCTAATTGCCTTTGATATTTCCGGATTCAAAGGTTCAACTCTGAAATAGAACTTATTGTGCTTATTAGGCGATTTACCTTCTACCTCTGGAGAGTTTTTATTAATTGTTTCTCTGTATACAACTATAGGCGGTGAAGTAGATACTTCAACCCCTTTCTCGCTTCTTATCCTGTTTTCTATAACTTCCAGGTGAAGCTCACCCATACCATGCATAAGATGTTCTCCTGTTTCTTCATTAATCTCTATTTTGATGGTTGGATCTTCTTTCTGTACAATTCTAAGTACTTCGATAAGCTTTGGAAGATCTGATGGTTTTTTAGCTTCAATAGCTTTAGTAATAACAGGGTCGAAAATGTGCGTAATTTCTTCAAACGGTTCTGTTGCTTCTATCGTTACTGTTTCACCAGGCCTTGCCTTGATACCCCCGATTCCTATGATGTTTCCTGCAGGTACATTATCAACAATCTCTCGCTTTGCACCATTGTAAATGAAAACTTGCTGTACTCTTGACGGCATGTTCAATCTGTTAAGGTATACGTGCGTACCTTTAACCATTGTTCCTGAAAATAATCTTCCTGCTGCAATTTCTCCTGCCTGCGGATCAACAACAATCTTAATTATTACAAAGAACAGAGGTCCATTAGGATTGCATGCTAGCAAAGATTTACCTTCCTCGCTCTCTAAATCTCCATGCCAAATCTTTGGAACTCTATACTTTTGTGCAACTACTGGGTTAGGATGATGGTCTACAACCATATCAAGAATAACTTCGTGAATCGGAGCTTTCTTTGCAAGTTCTTTATACTTATCATCTCCTGCTTTATAAGCATCAATGATATCTTTGAAAGTTATACCGTTTTTCTTCATGTACGGTATACTTAATGCCCAGTTATGGAACGCTGAACCGAACGCAACACTTCCTTCCTGAACATTTATTGCCCATTTATCTCCGTACTCTTCTTCAGCAATACTTTTGATCAATTTGTTAACGCTATTAATAATTCCAATAAACCTTTCCTGCATTTTTTCAGGTGTTAATTGAAGTTCCTTGATCAGTCTGTCAACTTTGTTAATGAACAGAATAGGTTTAACTCTTTCTTTCAAAGCCTGGCGTAATACAGTTTCAGTTTGCGGCATGATACCTTCTGAAGCACAACATAACACTATTGCACCGTCAACAGCTCTCATAGCTCTTGTAACGTCGCCACCAAAATCAACGTGTCCAGGAGTATCAATTAAATTAATTAGATACTCTTTTTCATCAACAGTATGAACCATAGATACTGACGCAGAATCAATTGTGATACCTCTTGACTGTTCATCTTCGTGAAAATCCAGAGCACAAGCTTTTCCAGCTAATTCCTCTGACAACATACCGGCTCCTGATAACAAATTATCAGAGAACGTAGTTTTACCGTGATCAATATGAGCGCATATAGCAATATTTCTAATATTCTCGGGCACCTTCATAATTCTGGTGACCTTTTCAACCATCTTTTCTCCCATTAAAAACCCCTCCTTACAAATTCTTTCTATAAACTAAATCTTCATCTACACGTTTCCATGCAAATAGTTCATCATCTTTGAACCAAATCTTAATCTCTCGCTCGGCTTCATCAACAGCGCCTGAAGCGTGTATAAGGTTTTGGATTGGCCTCTTATAAGCATCAGCCAATGTATAATGATCAATTGCAAAATCTCCTCTTACAGTACCTGGTGCACTATCGAACGGACTTGTAGTTCCAACAATCTTTCTTATCTTTGCTACAGCATTATGTCCTTCTATAACTAGCGCAATAACTGGACTCATTGAAAGATAATCCATCAAAAGATTTCTTATCTTTTTTCCAAGTTCAATCTCAGTTTCTTCAAGAGTAGTTCCTCTTTCCGCATAAGCAGCTTTTTGTTTCCTGCCTACTTCAGTCATCCATTCTTCATCTTCAGCATAATGCTGGCCCGCCATATCTTTATCAGCATAGACCATTTTCATACCTATAATCTTAAGGCAACATTGTTCGAACCTTTTGATTATTTCACCTACGAGCCCACGCTGT
Organism: Nanobdellota archaeon; assembly: GCA_034722435.1. Taxonomy (GTDB): domain Archaea; phylum Nanobdellota; class Nanobdellia; order Woesearchaeales; family JAHWHD01; genus JAHWHD01. Next base: position 6,270 of record JAYENX010000036.1, read on the forward strand.
ACACCATCAGGTTTTATCAAGACTAAACTTTTCTCTATCATTTTTTAGTCTCCTTACCTTTAATGTAATGACCTGTCCATTTAATATATGCAGGTTTACGCTTAAGCTGTAGAGCATTTTTTTGACATTTATTAGAACAAAACCAAAAAATCTTACCGTCTTTCTTGACGTACATCTTACCAGTTCCTTGCGCAATCATTTTATCGCAGAATGTGCATTTCGCCATTTTTATTTACCTCTACCTTTTCTGCTAAGTTGTCTAGCTTCGATTTCAGTCTCTCTAAGCATCAAAATGTCTCCCACTCTTGTAGGTCCTTTAACATTTCTTCGCAAGATCTTGTTAGTATCTCTTCCTTCAAGAACTTTACATCTTACCTGGACAGCCTCTCCTCTTGTACCTGTCCTTCCACTGACTTCTTCAACTCTTGCAGGAACTGCAAAAGAAAATGATACTCCAGACTTTTTTTCTTCTTCTTTTCGGTCTCTTTTAGTTCGTTTTTTTACTTCAGCCATCTTTCATCACTTCTGAAGTTCTTCTGTTATTTGTTTAATTAGAGCTTTAGCATCTCCTTCCTGAACAACTGCAACACTAACTGTTGATACGCTAATACCTGCTGCTGCTCCAAGTTCTTCTCTTGACGGAACTTCAACGCAAACAATTCCTTTCTCTTTACATAATGCTGGAATATGCATAACAATCTCTGGTGGATTAACATCCTTAGCTACAGCAACTAATTTAGCATTACCTCTTTCTATAGCTTTTGTTACTTCGTTGGTACCTTTTTTAATTTTACCAGATTTACGCGCGTGCTCAATAGCTTCGAACACTCTTTCTTGTATATCATCTGCCATTTTTTTTTACCCTCCACTTTTCTAGGTAACAAATAAAAAAGAATAAATTATATGTTACCTCAATCCTACTCCTTCCGTGTCATAGCCCACAACACTTCCGAAGCATCAATCATCGGTTTAGTACCAAAGTAAAAGTAGTTATATTTAAATGTTGCGGAGAATTAATTGTTTTCATATATTCTTTATTTACTGTTTAAACATCCAACTTAGTTACTCATATAATCCCAAATCTCTAATAAGATCTTGATAATCAGCTATTGGCACCTTCACAGCATGTTCTTGGTGTATGTGTAACTCGTTATGCACGCTGGCGATGGTAAACTCTGTACCGTCCTCAAGAGCGATATCTCTTCTGTACAGGTTACGTTGGATATCATGCTTGATTCCTGCTCCGTTATTTATGTAATGCACTAAAAGCCGACTTCCATGGCCTGGAAAAATCACGTGCCCATTTTCATATTCGTCAAGATAAAATGAATTACATCTACCTTCGCCTTCTAACACAACACCTGCTTTTGCAAGTTTTTCTAATGGTTCTAATTTTGCCATATATTTAGAATTTTATTTTCTTTTTTATGTTTTTATATTCTCAAGATATAGAATCTAAAAACTTCTTATATCTTTAACAAAGTGATTCTTAAATCCACTAGACACTGGACAAGTGCGGTAAAAATTTATATAGTTCTGAATTTAGTGAATTTTTAGAGGTTTAAAATGTTAAATAACAAAATTATTGTATTTGAGAATAATAGAATTAGAAGAGTTTTGCATAATGATGACTGGTATTTCTCAGTAGTTGATATTGTTGAGGCTTTAACAGATAGTCCTACACCTAGGCAATATTGGGGGAAAGTTAAAGATAGGGAATTTATACAATTTCAACTGTCCCCAATTTGGGTACAGTTGAAACTGAAGGCTCCAGATGGTAAAATGAGGTTTACAGATTGTGCAAACACAGAATCCATGTTTAGGCTCATTCAGTCAATACCTTCAAAGAAAGCAGAACCTTTCAAAAAATGGCTTGCAAAGGTTGGTTATGAAAGGGTGCAGGAAATAGAAAATCCTGAACTGGCACAAAAACGTATGAAAGAAATCTATAAACAAAAGGGTTATTCTGAACAGTGGATTGAGAAAAGAATAAGAGGAATCGCTATCAGGCAGGAATTGACTGGTGAATGGAAACAAAGGGGTGTTAATGAACAAAAAGATTTCGCAATTCTTACAAATGAGATTACAAAAGCAACTTTTGGAAAGAATGTTAAAGAATACAAAGAGTATAAAAATTTACAAAACCAAAACTTAAGGGATCATATGGACGATATTGAACTTATACTAACCATGTTGGGTGAAGCTACTACAACAAGGTTTACAAAGGACAGAGATTCTAGGCAATTTATCAAATTAAAAAAAGACGCAAAAGATGGTGGGGATATTGCCGGTTCTACACGAAAAGACATTGAGAAAAAGCTAGGCAAAACTATTGTTTCTAAAGATAATTATCTTGAATCTTCTGAGAAAAAGAAAAAATTAAATTAATTACTTTCTAAAAACTTCTTATATCTTTAACAAAGTCATCTTTAGAATAATCTGGAAATAACTTGTTAGCAAACCTCACTTCTGCTTTCACAGAATCCCACAGAAGAAAACCGAACAACTGTTTTTTAAGGCCTGTTTTTATTATGATGTCCGGGGGCATAAAGTAAGATGTGTAAATATTATCCTTTATTGTCGCCGCGGTTATAGTTTCTGGATCGAGTTTATCTGCTTGCACTTTCTTAGCTATCAACTTACACGCATCAACAATCTCTTCCTGACCATTATAATTTAAGCACAGATTAAGAAAAAATCTATCATAATCTTTAGTGTCTGAAATTAACTCTTTTACTTCTTCAATCAATCCAGATGGGAGGTTGTACCATTTACCTATTATTGACACTTTGACTTGATTGTTTTGTATAATCTCGCTCTCTTTCAAACCTTTCAAAAACTTGACAAGATAACTCAATAAAATGTCTGGTTTTGACATGAACTGTGGTAATAAATATACTGAAAGAATTCTAACATTGTGGCTAATTTGTTCATTTATTATCTCGTTAAGAACCTTGACACTTTTTTCATAACCTATGTCAAGAGCTTTACCATTTTTCTCACACCACGCCTCTGTTCCGTTCAATGTCAAACCCACATGCAAAGGTACCCGTTTACCTCCTTCTTTCCGTTTTTTCATCAACTCTAAAAACTTTTGAAACATACTACTAAGTAATGATACCAAAATATATAAATCTTGTTGTTTATAATGTATTTATATGGTCGATATATTCATTATCATTGTTGCTCTTGTTGTACTTGCGATTGCAAGTTTGAACGATATAAGGACAAGAGAAGTACCTGACTGGTTATCCTACGGATTGATATTTACAGGTCTCGCGATAGGTACACTAAAATCTATTGCAACTTTAAAATATACATTTATACTTTATAGTGCATTTGGTTTTGCAGTTTTCTTTGCAATTGCCTGTTTAATGTACTACACTGGACAATGGGGCGGAGGAGATTCAAAACTTTTGATGGGCCTGGGTGCATTAATAGGTTTACGATTTGAATATTCCATTCAGTTCATGTTTATGTTCTTGTTTAATCTACTTGTTGTCGGTGCCATCTACGGCTTTGCATGGAGTATCACCCTGGCTTTAAAGAATAGACAATCGTTCAGGAAAAGTTATCTTTCGATGTTAAAGGATTCAAAGGTTGCAAAAATGCGTTCGTTAGTAATTACTATAAGTATATCTTTTCTAATACTTTTCATAGTCTCATTATTTGTTTTTAATACCTTTACAGCAATTCCTTTACTTATGATTTCAATGCTAGCATTCCTATTCTTTTATTTGTTCATCTTTTCTAAATCTGTAGAAAACTCTTGTATGGTAAAACCTTATCCTGTATCTAAACTTACAGAGGGAGACTGGATAGCTAATGATGTTATTATCAAAGGAAAACATATCTGTGGCCCTAAAGACCTTGGTATAAGCAAGAAACAGATTTTAATCCTGCAAAAGCTTAAACTTAAATCAGTTTTAGTAAAAGAAGGAATTCCATTTGTACCAAGTTTCTTTTTTGCGTTCATAGCAACCTGGTTAATCGGTAACTGGTTTTTATTACTATAACTTCATGATAACTTTCCCCATAATTTATTTATACCTTTTTTCTATAATATATTTTTAAGGATAAACTTGTTTATATGTTATATCTGCATTTATTCTATAAAACTTATTAAAGGTGATATTTTATGACTAAAAAAAATATAAAAAAGCCAGTTAAAAAAGATTCAACAGATTCTAAAATAATAGATAATTATCCTAATTCAACTTATGATTGTTTCAATGTATACCGAGCGACAGATACAAGGCCGGGTCAAGACGTTTATTTCTTAGAGGGTCATAGAGGAAAAAGTTTCGATTTTGGGACTGCTTTATGTGACGAAACAAAAAAGGGTTGGGAAGAAATTAAATCTGTTGCTCCTTCTCATGCGGGTAATGACCAAGCGGCACTTACTCAAAAAGAACTTGTAGGGTATATCGCAAGGAATTATGTGCGCGGCGGTAGTCCTATTATTTACACTGAAAAATCGCAAATACATCCTGAAAGAATGTTCGGGAGTGCTCATGGTAAGTACGTGTTTAAACGAGTTTCAACATTCGAACTTGAAGATCTTGTTGAAAGTGTATCTAAAACACTTCAGGGTTAGAAAAATGGACATATTCAATATTTATTATAAAACAAATTTTGCCGATGATTCGAATACAGAGATGAGATATTTTGTAGAAGGTGGCGACCATCATGAATTCAAACTTCTCAAATATAAAGGAAAAGATTACCATTCCAATTTCAAATGTATTGCAGTCACAGTCGCGGCTAACTACACTGGTGCATTCAACGATCTTACACTTCTTTTTGAAAGACCTCAGCGTATGCATAACCGTGGTAAGTTCGGGATTATAAAAGGAGAATTGGTTGCTAGTTTTGATGTTTCTGCACAAAAAATGCTTGCAAGAGAGATAAAAATTGAATTAGAAGGTCGTAGTTAAGGCATTCTATCAAGCTGTTTAATTAAATAATTTTCTTCATCTTCTTCCTGCTCAATAGTTTCAATATCGTTAAGTTCATCTTTTACTTTTTTCTTTTCTTGTTTTTTATTTTCTTTCTTATCTTTACTTTTACCTTCAAGACCTTCCTTAATAAGAAGTCCAAAACCTTGTAATTCATCTTCAGAAAACTTTTGCGCTTCCCACACAAAGTTTAATCCGTCACTTTCAACACGTGGGATTACGTCTACAGAAAAATGTGGCACTTCCTGTCCAGGAATTCCATTCTGTACAACTATATTTGTGCCTTGAACACTTAAAGTCTCAAACACTAAAGCACTTAACTTATTAGATACTTGGAAAATGTGCGTTACAGTTTCATCAGGAACTTCCTCATATATTCTATAATGTTCTTTTGGAACTATTTTTATATGCCCTTTAATGATTGCATTTGCAGGAAGAAAAGCAACCACCTTATCATCTTCATAAATTATTTTCTCTTTCACATCGCAATATTCGCAACCAGTCATCCTAACAGATTAGCGATAGCATCTAAATCGATACCTTCACTCTCCTCAATCTTTTTATCCAGTTCTTCTTCAGAAGGTTCTTCCTTCTTCGATTTTTTAGAAACTTTCTTCTTAACCTTTTTCTTCACCGTTTTTTTAGAACTCTTTTTTTCTTTTTTAATTTCTTTTTTCACAGATTCTGTTTTTTCTTCTACCTTCGCCTCAATTTCTGCGTTCCCAGGTTTATACCCTATCTTGGCTGTAAGTTTTTCTTTAATAGATTCAATATCTTGCTTCTTCAGTTTTTTAGTATTAAACTCTAATGCTTCAATTTCATCACCTTCATATCGCGGGATGATGTGTATCATGAAATGTTGAGCTCTTTGGCCGGCAACACCGCCATTAGCTATAAATATAGTTGTACCTGTAGCTTTTAATTTTTTAAGAACTGCGTTGCTTAACTTTTTTGCAATTATGAACATGTGCCCTAGAACTTCCTGCGGAACAATTGGCATGATAGCATAATGTTCTTTGGGCATAAGCAATATGTGTCCTTTACCTGCAGGGTTGATATCAAGAATTGCTAAAACCTTATCATCTTCATACACTTTCTTTCCAGGAATTTTTCCCGAAATTATTTGACAGAATATACAATTTTGTTTTTGATACGCTTGCAACTCCTCTGGAGACATGTTCTTAATCTTCTCCTGTAAAGCTGCCATATCCTGTTCAGACATCTGTTGCTGCATACCACTTTCTTTAATTCTATTTATATATAAATGTTTCTCAACCTCAGTTATTTTTATAAGAAACTCTCCTGTTACACTATACATGGTTAATCAATTTGTTTTTGATAAGGATTCTGAGGAAAACAATTACGTTCTGGGAGCATTCTATGCTTGCTGTATTCCTCATGGCAAAAGCGGTTTTATGCTCAGGTCATCAAATAATGGCCTTGTAGAAATCGTGAAAGGTTTGTTAAATATTTCAAAACCTATCATACCTGATTCACGGGGTAAATCTTCGTATACTCTTCAGGTTGGTCGTGTCCATCGCCTTCGTAGAGAACTCTTATTCATGGGAATTACTGAACCTAAGGACCAAAGAGAATTTCCTAATATTTCCGCGGGCTATATTGATCATTTTGTAAGGGGTTTCATGGACGGTATCCCTAGTTGTTGCACTAAGAACGGTATTAATATCTCTTTTCAGTCTAAAGAATTCGTGACTAGTTTACACGACGTCCTTGTAGATTACGCAAATATAATTCCTAAGAGGCAAATGTCAAATTCTCATTTTAAACTTATTGGTAAAGATGTTGAGAAGTTAAAAGATTTTTTATATGCAGACTGGGAAACTATTGAAGGTATGAGTATTTATTTACCTGAGAAAAAAGCTGCTTTCGATACTTACCTAGAAACTTGCGACCTTACATCTAAAAAACGTGATTGGAAAGCTCAAGAACTTAAAGCTGAGGCTACCGAAAAAATTGAATTTGCAAAACAGTTATTATGGGGAGAATCCCCTGCTGGAGTATCAACCATTCTTGGCTATGCTCATAGATCTGCTTTTTATCGCCAATTCAAACGAAAAGTCGGAATGACCCCTGGTGAGTATAAAGATTCACTTAAACTATCTTAGAAACTAAACATTTAAATATTAAAATTCTTTAATAAACCTATGTTCAAATCAAAAAGAGGTATATCACCATTAGTTGCTACTTTACTTCTGATAGGTTTCGCTGTTGCATTAGGCGGAGTTGTAATGTCTTGGGGCCAGAACATTGTAGAGGAAGGTGCTGCAGGCCACGCATCCTGTGTAGATGTAAATGTCAAAGTCCAATCTCTTCCAGGAATTGGCAAAAAAGTTTGTTACGGCGGTGTTGGTCCAGGTGGTTTTATTGACTTTGTTCTTGAGAACGATGCACCTTTCGCAGTAGACGGTGTAAATGTTTGGATATTTGGCCAGGCATTTGATCATAGCAATATTGTTAAAGTAACTGACGTATCTGGTTTAGATATAAAGGCAGGCGAACCTTATGTGGGCCATATACTTTACGATTTTACAAGATTCGGCACTATTACTTCTGTACACTTAGTACCTAAAGTACTTCAGAAAGATAGCTATGTCCTTTGCCACGATCAAGCAGTCGTTATTGAAGATATTTCTGTATGTTAAACCAAAAACTTTTTATTATCTTTAAAATTAAACCTTTCTATGAAAATAATTCTTCATCTGGATAAGTCTTTAGAAGAGAACGCTTCTTTGTACTATGATAAGGCTAAGAAATGTAAGAAAAAGATTGAAGGCGCAAAAAAAGCTTTAGATAATTCTCTAAGAAAACTTAAGAAACTAGAAAAAAATAAACCCGAAGAAATCATAACTAAAGTTAAAGAAACTGTTAAAAGAGAATGGTACGAGAAATTTCGATGGTTCCATTCATCAGAAGGATTTTTAGTTGTCTGTGGTAAAGACGCAACATCAAATGACATAGTAATCAAGAAACATATGGATAAAGAAGATATAGTTTTCCATACTTCGATGCCTGGCTCACCTTTTTGTATAATCAAAACAGAGGGTAAACCAGTTACAGAAAAAACTTTAAACGAAACTGCTCAGCAAACTGCTTCATACTCAAAAGCTTGGAAACTCGGTATTGCTGCTGCCGAAGTGTTTCATGTGAAGCCTGACCAGGTTACAAAAACTGCGTTATCCGGAGAATACATAGCTAAAGGCGCTTTCATGATTTATGGTAAAAAGAATCTTATGACTGCAAAACTCGAAATAGCTATAGGTAATAAAGATGGTAAAATAATTGGCGGTCCTGTAGAAGCTATTAAAGCTCAAACAAAAGATTATGTCCGAGTAACGCAAGGCAAAGGTAAAACTTCTGACATCGCAAAAAAGATTAAAAAAAAGATTGGTGGAGATCTGGACGAAATTGTAAGATTTCTACCCGCTGGCGGTTGTGAAATTAAAAAATAATTAGTTTTTACCGTTGATGTTGATTTTCATCCAATTTGTAAATTTTCTCATTAATCACAACAGGCATATACCTTTTATCTATACGTAAACTTTTACCTATAAAAGGATATCTCTTCTTTTTTTCAAAAATAAAAAATTCATCACTATTTCTAAATCTTACTTCATCTCTCGCTTTTTCAAGCAATTCCATTTCATATCTTTCATGAAATCTTAGACTTCTTTCTTCACTTTCTTGTTTTGAAAATTCAAGTATTGTTTGATAATCTAATTGTTCTGTAAATCCTGTTGGATCTACAAATTTTTTTGCAGTCTCAAGAAAGATACTTAAAGCATCATTTATGGAAGTTTTTCGTTTGCGTCTTTTCATAAAACTTCTTCTTGAATATTCTTCTTCAAAGATTTCTTCAGCCACGTCAATTAATTCCGAAGATTCTACCTCTCCATTCGGAAAGAATCTCTCGTGAAATTGAATTAATATATCAAGACTTAGTTTTACATTATTTGTTGAGTAGGATTCGGATTCCCAATCGAATCCATGCATTGTTAAAACTTCTCTTGCTTCATAAAACTCTCTTACTTCATTTAAATTATAACCTCTTTTGATGATTTTTTCAATTTCAGTAAAATTAGTTTTATAATTATCCATTATTAGAACAACTTCCTGTGCCTGATCTACGTTAAGAGCATGATCCTCTGCAAATTTTTGAAAATATTCAGCTGTACGACTATTAACTATATCTTTATCTACTTTTGAAGATCTTTTTAATGATGATATAACCCGGGCAGTTTGACTTGTTTTTGAAGAGTTTTTTAATTGTGGGGTAATCTGTGCAGTTTGATCTACTTCTTTACCAAAATGTTCAATTTGATAAAATTTAGCCATGAATTGTTGTTGTGTCATTCCTTGCAAAGATCTTGACTCTAGAGCGTTCTTGTATGGATCACTTAATTTTGAAATATCAACATTTTGACTGTATTTTGAATGATTTTCAACTCTTCTAATTTCAGAATCTGACATTGACATGAGTTGTACATAACTATTTAGCATTGATTCGATTCTTGTTTTTTTTAAATCTAATATAGAACTTACACGTTTAACATATTGTTTTATTTTATTCATTTTAGTTTCCTCTTGTTGATTTAACTGTGTTAATGATTATTCCTTTATAAATGTTTCTTTTTTAACTACTGGTGAATGGCAAATCGAGTCTATCCTAAACATTTATAAACCTCAATCTCTAAAATAATACTAAAAAGGGGTTTTTTAATGACAGACGCAAATATATTTATCCAGATAGGTTATGTTATCATAATTGCAACTTTGGGTGGATATATTGCAAAACTGTTCAAACAACCACTTATTCCTGCATACATTCTTGTTGGACTTATAATAGGCCCAATTCTTGGCATTATAACTAATTCTCTTATTATTGCGTCACTATCGGAGATAGGCATTGCTTTCTTGTTATTCATTGTAGGTCTTGAAATTAATTTAGACAGACTAAAACATGTCGCAGGCGTTGCAACTGTGGGGGGAGTTATACAGGTAGCTCTTATGTTCACTGCAGGTTTTCTCATCGCTTTATGTCTTGGATTTCTTCAAATAGAAGCTGCATATATTGGTTTAATAATTGCATTTTCATCTACGATGGTTGTTGTTAAGATTCTTTCTGATAAGAAACAAATTGATACTTTACACGGAAGAATTATTTTAGGTATCTTACTTATGCAAGATATTCTTGCTATGTTCGCTTTATTAGTTCTTACTACGCTTAACGAGTTTTCATTTTTAGTGCTCGTCATGGCAATGATAAAAGGCGTGGTGTTACTGGCAGTTGCACTTTTCGCAAGTAAATACGTTTTCCCTTCATTTTTTAAATTCGCTGCCAGGTCACAAGAACTACTTTTCCTGGTATCTATAACTGTGATGTTCCTTTTTTCAATCCTTTTTGCAAGGTTCGGATTTTCAATCGCAATAGGTGCGTTCGTGGGAGGTCTTACTATAGGTTCTCTGCCTTACAATATCGAGATTATTGGAAAACTAAAATCATTAAGAGACTTTTTTGCAACCATATTCTTTGTCTCGCTAGGACTTGGCTTATCTATTATGTATCTGAAAGAGTTAGTTGTCCCTCTTATCTTGCTAACTTTAGTCGTAGTACTGTTTAAACCTTTCATAACAATAATTTTATGTAACTGGTTTGGTTACAAAAAACATCCTGCTTTTTTGACTGGTATCTCTTTAGGACAGGTTTCAGAGTTTGGTTTAATAGTTGTTTTTGCAGGTCTTACCCTGGGACACATCTCGGATCAAATTTATAATTTAGCTATATTCCTTGCAATCATCACTATAGCTCTTACCTCTTACTTCATGGGCTATGATAACAAGATTTATGCTCTATTTGCTAAAAAGTTAGCAGTTTTTGAAAAAATATCTCGGGGAACAAAACATTTGGAGTATGTTCCTGATAAGATGAAAAAAGATGTCATCCTTGTTGGTTATAACAGGACAGGTTATAGTATTGTTAATACTTTAAAGAAAACTAAAAAATCGTTTTTAGTAGTAGACTACAATCCCGAAGTTGTTAAAACACTTATTGAGAAAAAAGTTCCTTGTATTTACGGCGACATTGGCGATACTGAAATTGTTGAACGTATGAATCTTAAGAAAGCTAAACTTATAATTTCTACAATTGATGATCACATGGACAATAAACTCTTAATAAGACATGCTAAAAAAGCTAATAAGAAACTTTTGGTTTTCGTAGTTGCTGCACACGTCAGAGACGCTCTTGAACTTTACGATTTTGGTGCTGATTATGTTATTCTACCTCATCTCCTGGGCGGAGAAAAAATGAGCTTTATGCTGGAACATCATGCTGGAAAGATTTCAAAACTTCTTAAAGAGAAATTAAAACATATTAAACAGTTACAGAAAAGGCATAGTTAATTTTTTTTCCTTTTAATCAAATCAACGAACGCATCAATTCTTGTATCAAAACCTGTTTCGCTTGAATGTTCGTCCCTTGTTAAATGCATTATAGGGATTTCATAATCTCTGCTGACTTTTTGAAGAGCAGCTTTAGCATTAATCTCAGGCATACACCCGAACGCATGCATTTGTATAACTCCGTCAAACTTATTCTGTGCATACCATACAGCTCTGCCCACACAATGATTACTATATCCTCCAATTATTTCTTTAATATATGGCTCTGCAAGTTTATGGTTAAGTTTGAAACTTTTATCCTTGAACGGCCCTAAAATCTTGAACGGTCTCCTTAACATTTCGTTAGTGTAAAGCGATTTATCAACTAACACCCCTTTATCTCCAAGTTTCTCTACAATATCTTGGTTATAGAACGGTTCTATTAATGCAAACAGGTCACCAACAAAACCAATCTTGACAACTGTTCTCGAATTATCAACCTTTATTTTTTCATGTAATATTTTGATCTCTTTTTTAGCTTTTTTCAAAGATTCACTCGCTTTAAATATCTCCAAACCTTTATTGTAAAGTTTGGTTGAATCTCCTTTTTCAACTTCATAAGGTCGGGTATCTGTACAAAGTTTCTCTAACCAATCAAGAGCATGTAAGAATCTTAGATGTTGTGCAGTGTGTTTAATTCCTTCCTTAAGCCCTACTGTTCTTCCTGCTAATTTGCTCATATTATTAAGTAAATCTTTTGTATCGGTACCTAGAATCGGTATATATTCTACGTTATATCCTAATCTCTTAAGAATTTTCATGATACCCGCAATATAATCTGCTCCTCTACAATTATAGATGCTTTTCATAGGATAAATAGAGATAACTTCAGCACCATTCTCAGCAGCTTCGATAAACGAACCTACAAATATCTTAAACGGAAAACATGCCGAATCCGGACTATGCTTAACTCCTAGTTCAATAGTTTTATTGGTTATCTTTGGCGGAGTTACTGGTTCACACCCTAACCTTTTAAAAAAATCTTCAAAAGCAATATATCCGTGTCCTATGTGATAATATGTAACCTTTTTCATAGTATATCTGTGAACGCCTCCAATCTAGTTATTAACCCTGTTTCGCTTGAATGTTCATCTAATCTTAACACTAACATAGGTTTATCAACATTCACTAGTTCTTCAACAATAAAATCAGGCCCGCAATTAAATGGTTTGATATATATGATTCCTGATATTTTATCATCAGAATTAAACTTCTTTATTGAAGCTATTAATTTGTTAACATTTGTCCAATGAGTTAGTTTCTCTACATTTTTAGGATTTATATTTGTTACAACATCATAACCATAATCTTTTAACTTCTTTTTCATGTCAAGATTTAATTTATTATCAAACAAATAATAACTTCTACCTACTAAAGCGACTGTTTTGTTCTTAAAAAAGTCAACATTCACTTCTACAAGATTTTTCAATTTTTCATATATTTTCTTAATATCTCCTTTTCCTAGCTTTTTCGCGAGCGCCTGGTAACTTTCCAAATCGTCCCTGAAGTCCACATCCAAAATTTTAACCCCTTCAATACTGTTCTTTACTAGATCCGGAACACCTATAATGTTAGGACAATGATAAATCCATTCCTCGCTACTTCTTATCCTTGGAATAAACACTATATCACATTTATCTTTAAGCCAGAGAACATGTCCTATGAACACTTTTATAGGAAGACAATAATCAGTTAAAGTATTCTTTAGACCTTCATCATATATTTCGTTATCTGTATCAGGAGATACTACTACTTCAAAACCTAACTCTTTAAAGAAACGTTCCCACTTCTTACCATATTCGAAGAACATTAAAGCTCTCGGTATACCTATTTTCATTATACCTTTCTTCATATTACTAAGAAACTAACTATCTATTTTTAAAGTTTATTGTGAAACATACACATAGATTATTAAGTATATATTGAGCACAATATTTAAATATCCTTTATACAGCTTTTAAACAAATGAGGTGATTTTCCTATGAAAAAAATACTTATGATTATTGCTCCAGAAAACTTTAGAGATGAAGAGTGTCTTATTCCTAAAGAGACTTTTGAAGCAGCAGGTGCGGATGTAACTATTGCATCAACTGAATCTGGCATGAAAAAAGGTATGCTTGGAGCAGAGGTAGAAGCAACAATTTCTTATGTGGATGTTAGCATTGAAGATTACGATGTGATTGTTTTTGTAGGCGGTACAGGCGCAACGGTCTACTTTGAAGATGAAACTGCGCAGGCTTTAGCCAGAAACGCTGCAGTCGCGCATAAACTTGTAGCAGCAATTTGTATATCTCCTTCGATCCTGGCAAATGCAGGACTTCTTGAAGGAAAGAACGCTACTGTTTACGAATCTGAAAAAGCAAACATAGAATCTAAAGGCGCACACTATACTGGAGATAATGTTACAGTAGACGGAAATATTATCACAGCTAATGGCCCACATGCTTCTAAAGAGTTTGCTGAAAAGATAATAGAACTTTGGTAAACTTTTTTTAATCTATTTTATTCTAATGTTAATAATAAAGATAAAAAAAAGAAATAATTTAAAATTATACTTCAGATTCCTTCTTCAACAACTGTCATCACTAACTTCGTCATATTCTCTAAATCTTCTATGTCAATTATCTGGTTAGGTGTATGCCAATACTTTGTAGGAACGCCTAACGTTATTGTAGGAAAACCTTCAGCAGTTATTTGCATTGCTGCAGAGTTAGTAACTCCCGGTACTGCTGCACTTGTCGTATCTATCTGAAGAGGTATTTTATGTTTTTCGGCTTTCTCCTTGAACACTTTAAGAAGTTTAGGGTTCACGATAAGTCCTCTACCAAGATACTCGACTAAAGTGATGATCGGTCCGTCTCCAACCTCGGTTCCCATCTCCCATTTTTTTGCCATTGGCGGTCTTCCATGGCCCATTTCTAACGTAATAATATAATCCGGCTTAATCTTTGCCGCAGCTACTCTCGCACCTTTAAGTCCTACTTCTTCTTGCGAACTAAATACCCCATAAATAGTTCCTTTGAACTCTTTAATCTGTTTAAGGATTTTAACTAAAGAAGCAGTACCTACTCTGTTATCAAAAGCTTTTGCCATGTACTTGGTACCGCTAAGATGTTCAAAAGTACCTTGTATTATTATAGAATCTCCATCTTTTATTCCTAACTTTTCAACCTCCTCCTTTGACGAAGCGCCTACATCAATAAACATATCTTTCCATTTAAGTTGTTTCTTGACTTCTTCTTCATCCATTAAAGAAGCAGGTTTGCACTGAATTACGCCAGTCACTTTCCCCTGCTTAGTCTGAATTGTAACTCTTTGATTTAAAATGTTAGGTGACCAGTGATAACCTATTGGAAAAAATCTTATAAATCCTTCATCCTCGATATACCTAACCATGAAACCAACTTCGTCCATGTGCGCATCCAATAAATATACTGGACTTCCTTCCCCTTTTTTAACTATTAAATTACCTAACGCATCTTCTTCCATAGAATCAACATGATCTTTTAACATATCTTTAAGGACTGTTCTTATACTTCCTTCATCACCTGATATAGAATTTGTCTCTGTTAGAATTTTCAATGTATCTTTCATTTTTCTGTACCTCCTAAGTAGAATCTTAATTTAATGTTTTATTTATATGTTTATTTGATTTGTTTATAAATGCGTTCCCATTAAAACTTATTTATGTAATGTGGGTTCGTACCCGAACTTGCCCCTAAACCAGTCATTCCATTTTCCATTGAAAACACTTAAACAAATTCCTAATGGTGCCATTTTTAAAGCACCCTCTGCAGCTTTTTCAGAACCTGTTCCTACAACATTAAGAATACAATAATATGCTAAACCGTGTACTGCAACTGCATAAGTAGTATCTACAACATATTTTCTTAATTTAGAACTTTCGGGGGTCGTTCTGCATAATGTTGACCATTTTTCTCTACCCCATTGAAACGGATGACCTTTTACTAGATGAAATAAAGCACCTACTGCTCTTGCCTTTAAACTTTGTTCTGTTGTCAATCCTATATAATATATTTCCCATAAAATTGCTGGCGGGGTTGCATATATCATAGAAGCCATTGCATTCACTGCAGGTTCTTTCAAACCACTAACAGCAGACTTAGTTTTATTAATTATATTTTCAAGCATACGCTTTACAACTTTAGATTCTATTTAAAGTTAATTAGACATTTTTCAAAAATAGTTCTTAGCTAGATACCCTGACGTATACCCTAAAACATTTCCTGCTGTAGACATGATTGCCGCTATGTTAGCAAACCCTTTAATTGCAGCTGCAGAATTCTCAACATACTCTTTTATTACTAATTTATCTTCAAGAGTATTTCCCTCAACTTCAGGTTCATTATCTCTTGAATAACTTCTATAACCAATCCAGCCTCCTACAAGGCTCATAACTCCAACATGGAAAATCAAATTGCCGGGGTTTGCTTTACTATATGCCACAAAACTTCCATTAAAAAATCCCGTAATAAAAGACATAGTCGCAATAGAAACATAATCTCTTCCATTTACTGTGATTTCTCCCATAAACTTAGAATGTCAAGATTGTATTTAAAGTTTAGTAACTCTTTCCAAACCTGAATAAGAACTTAGCAGATTTACCGCACTGTACGCACTTTTTACCTTTTACATCTGGCTGTTTCAGGGGCATGTTAAGTGTTTTTGCACCACCAGATTTATCTTTAATAACTTCTTCACACTCGACAGAACCACAGAAATATGAGTTTACAATCTTTCCTTCTTTGACACTTTTCATGAACTCTTTCCAATCCTTAGCATCAACTGTACTATTTTTCAGCATCTTCTTAGCATTTCTTAAAAGAGCTTTCTGCATACTATCCATTTCAGTAACAACTTCTTTATCAACATCTTTAATTGAAACAGCTTTTTTATCTCCTGTATCTCTTCTTGCCATCATTACAGAATTATTTGCAAGATCTCTTGGACCTAGCTCCAGTCTAATCGGGATACCTTTCAGTTCCCATTCATTAAATTTCCAACCAGGAGAATAATCCGTTCTATCATCTATAAACGCAGTAACTCCACTCTTTTCTAATTTTTCTTTAATTTCTATAGCCTTCTTCAAAACTTTATCTTTACTATCATCAAACAATATAGGAATTATAACTACTTGTTCAGGAGCTAACTTAGGCGGCATTACTAAACCTTTATCATCAGAATGTATCATGACCATTATACCCAGCATTCTTGTAGATATTGCCCAAGTATTCTGCCATACATACTGCTCATTCTCTTTCTCATCCTTGAACTTTATATCGTAAGCTTTTGCAAAATTTTGTCCATCGTGATGAAAATCCGGACCTTGCGCAGCTTTACCATTAGGAAGCAGAAATTCCATTGAAACTGTAAACACAGCACCTGCAAACTTTTCTTTTTCACTCTTTTTACCAAAATAAAACGGTAATGCTAAATAATTCTCACAAATATCAGTATACATATTAATAATTGGCTTTTGCTCAGCCAGTGCATCTTTCTCAGTTGCAAAAACTGTATGCCCTTCATTAAATACAAACTCTCTGGTTCTCATCAAAGGTGTTGCATGTTTAAATTCCCACCTTATAACATTACTCCACTGGTTATACTTTTGTGGAAGATCTCTCCACGACCTTACCCATTTAGAAAAACTAGGATACATGATAGCTTCTGATGTAGGCCTTATAGCTAACCTTTCATTCAATTTAGTTTCTCCCGCATGAGTTACCCATGCAACTTCAGGAGCAAACCCTTCAACATGCGACGCTTCCTGTGCCAAAAACTTTTCAGGAATCAACATTGGAAAATAAACATTCTTAACATTCATTGGTTTAAGTCTATTATCAATCTCGTCTCTGATCTTCTCCCATACAGCCCATATTCTAGGCTTGAAAACTATACAACCAGAAACATCAGTATAATCCGCAAGGTCTGCTTTCTGTATAAGTTGAGTGAACCATTCACTAAAATCTTCATCCTTTTTTACAGTAAGACCTTGCTTTGACTTTTTTCCCATAACAGAAATACAGAGATATATTGTTTATAAATGTTACTGAAATGTAGTAGATAACATAAATTAAATATATTTTAAACTCTCTACTATGTTGAAAAAGATAAAATTATTAATAATTTTTGTCTTTCTCTAATGCTTGTTTTGAGGATATCTTTATAAATTAACTTTAGCCACCATAGCAATGAAGAAAGAATATTTTCAATGCCTTCCTGGTAAGTTATGTGAAACTGCTGACTGTTGCAAAGGAAAAGAAACTCCTGTCGCCCTTACACTTGGCGATTATTCTAGGATTAAACAATATACTTCAGAATCATTAGAAGAAATCTGGAGAAAGCGCGGAAATGTTTGTCTTACTCCTCACTCAGTATTTGGCGAGATTATGCAAACCCTTGGCTTGTTCCATAACCCTTGCCCATACCTTTCAGACGAACATAGCTGCAGTATCTACGAATCCAGACCAATGGGTTGTATTGGTTTTCCTTTCTTACTTCTTTCAGATAAATCAGAAGAGTTAAAGACGGTATACCAATCTTTTCAATGTTTACATAATGTAAAACCTCCTCAGGACCATGAATTGCTTGCTAAAGAATTAATGATTCTTATGTACGAAGAGGCACGTATTGAACTTAGCATACTCGGAGATCCAAATGTCTGGACTGTAAGAACTGATCGCGATTATTTCAAACTTGCCGCTGATGCAATGAAGGTACAAGCGGCAAGAGATTTATCTGGACAGACTACAAGGAGCAAGTTTCTTACTAAAACAATCAGTCAAATGATACAACTGCAAGAATCAGGCGAGTTAGCGCAAGGTATTCACGCAAACCTTTTCAGGTACTTGCTTGAACCAGTAATATTCGCTCTTGCTGAAGACAAGGTTGCAGCTAAACTTGCAGCTCTGGAAAACAAAGTAGATACTCATTTCAAGGAAACAACTGAAAGGTATAGAGAAATAAAAAGAAAAATAAAATAATAATTTTAATTATTTACACATTGGACATCCGTGTCCTTTGATGTGTACTAGACCAAGTATTAAAAACAATACTGTCCACCACTGGATACCGTAAAAAGTCCACGATCCTAAATCAACTAACAAAAACAAGATACCAATAATTAAAAACAAAGCACCCATTGTTTTACCGCATGTTTCACTTAAGTTATGCATTTTTTATCAACCTCTATTTTATTTTTAAAAACTCTTTGATACGATTATATTAACCATTGTATTTAAATCTTTATTTTCTTAAACTCATATTTTAATATCATACAATACTCTTATATACTTTTATCTCTCCCATTTTAATTATATGAACTCTAAGATTGCTATAATACCTTTGCAAGAAAATTCATCGGTTCTTGAAAAATCAAAAGAATTAAATGTATTATTTTCAGATTTTAATTCACTCATTATTACTGATCAAGAAATTCCTTCTAGTGTTATTTTTAAACTTGAACTCTCAGAAGAACTTTTGAAATCTAACCAACTTACAATCATCGATTGCAGAACGCATGAAAAAGAGATTGTTAAACTAAATCTTGCAGCCGTAAATATAATCAATAGTGACTGCAAACCAAATATTCCTATGACAAAAAGGAACATTGTTGCCTGTATTCTGAAACATCATACGGATGATAAATTTTTATTTCTTAAATGGAAAACAACATCCTGGAGATCTTTTGTTTCTGGAGGTAGGGACGGAAAATCTGTTGAAGAATCCGGAATGCAGGAGATAGTTGAAGAAACTGGATACAAAGATATAAGATTTATTAAAGAACTTGATTGCGAAGCATTTGATAAGTTTTACGCCCCGCACAAGAACGTTAATCGTTTTATTAACACTAAATGCGGAGTATTCCAGTTAATTAATGATGAACAAGTTGAAATTTCAGATAAAGAAAAAGAGTTACACGAATGCGTCTGGGTAGATAAAACTCATCTTAGGGACAGTCTAAATATAGAAGCTAATAAGTTTTTTTGGGACGTTTACAACAATAATTATTTTTCGTTAAAAGGATTAAAAGATTATATTCTGTATAAGTTAAGTGAATAATTATTATAAACTTTTTTACAAAAAGAAATAAATCGCGTACAACAAACCCACTCCTACAACACCAATTAACCAACTATGTTTCTTTACATCTGCAATAACATCAGCTGTAAACCCGAACAGTACAATGATATAGAACGGCAGTATTGAACTCACAAGATTTGAAATAACTGCAGTATTAAAAATAAACTCAAACAAAAACAGCGATAAGTAAGCTAATACGGCCGTTATTATCGTAGCAAAGAACACGACTGTAGAAACTGTATAAACAAATTTTATAAAGCTAGTTTTTGACTTGAGCAACTTAGAAAATAAAAACATAACAACTATTGCTCCAAAAAATTGTATGAATATCTTAAGAAAACTGAGATGCGTTGTAAATATTTCTTCATAAGTCAAAGGGAGTGCTTGCAACAACACAACCATAATCAAACTAAACACTAACGCTTTAAAATTTGCATAACTTCTCACGGCTTCAATAGCATGATCATCAAACAGGCAAGATTTAAAATATTTAAACGGAATCATTTTGTTTTGTGATTTTTTATTTCTAATATTTTTCCTAATTTTATTGCATACACTTTTTCCCCTTCAAGGTTATCAAACTCTAACCCTTTAAATTCAATTCTCATAAAAGGGCAATCTTTGTTATATCCATTTTTAAAATGAATTTCATCATACTCTTTATTTAATCTTATGTTCCAATAAGGTTTAATATCTCTATACTCTTTTTTCTTTTCTCCTGATACAATTTTATCAAACCATTTCTTTTTCAAAGTAAGATGCAATACCCTAGTCATTTTGACTTCATCACATGCACACCGTTCCAATCATCACCAGGAGGATTTTTCATAAACTCTGTACATCTACCTACATACATTTTAGTAGGTCCATCCTTGGGAAGACTTTCAAAAACTGCTAAAGCATTTGAAAACCTTTTCTTCCTGTACATGCTAAGAGCATTTTTCCACTTTTCAACATGCTCATAATCTAGAAGGACTTCATGGATTATAATCGGAACTGTCTTACCTTTCACAATAACTTTATCCAGTTCTCTAACTATGAAATGCCCTTTCACCTGTTCATATATATTATCGCTTATTATTATCTCTGTACCATAGAACTTGTTTGAACTCTCAAGCCGTGCAGACAGATTAACATGATCTCCTAGACAAGTATAATCAAATCTTTGCTCTGAACCCATGTTTCCGACAATAACGTCGCCTGAGTTTAATCCAATACCAATTTTAACTTCTGGAAATCCTCGAGCACTCCAATCTTTATTACATTTTTTTAAAGCTTTAATCATGTCAATAGCACTTTGTACTGCTTGCCTGGTATGTTTAGGATCGTCAAGAGGTGCATTCCAAAAAGCCATGATTGCATCTCCTATAAACTTGTCCACAACACCCCTATTCTCTAGCACAATATCCGTCATCGCAGTAAGATATTCGTTTAACAACTCTACTAATTTCTCAGGACCTAACTTTTCAGATATAGTCGTGAATCCTCTTATATCAGAAAAAAGAATTGTAAGATTCTTCTTCTCACCACCCAGTTTTAATTTTGCTGGATCTTTTAACATTTCATCAATTATTGCAGGCATCACATATTGCTTGAAAGCGCTCTTTATTTTTTCCTTCTCTTTCTGTTCCTTTCTCCGTTTAGTATCCAGATAACTATACAAAAAATAAATTACTAAAGGAATAAAAGTGAAAAGAAATCTGTACTGTGTAAAGAAGTTCTTAACATTTGCTCCATAGAAAGATATCCACGTATCTGTAAATATTAGGAGAACAACTGAAAGAAAAACTATATACTTCATATCATCTGTCTTTCTGTACATTGCATGAAGTTTTACAACACCATACGCACAAATTATTGCTACTAGTATTGTTATTACAAGTTCAATCATGAAAAAACCCCTACAATCTTTTTAATTAGCTTCGATAACCAGCTCGGACTATCCGCGGCCGCAGCGGCCAATGTATCAAAATTTTGTACATCTTTGCTAACTGTGAAAGAATAATCTTTTGTCTGACCCTGAGGTATATTCTTGAATGCCCATTTAATGACTGGATCTTCTTCAATTACTTCCGGTTCCTCTGAAAAATCCAACATTTTAACATTCTTAGCTATATCTTTTGGAACCACCAATAACAATTCAAGACCGTTAATGTTTTCTTCTTCAGCAGTAACTGAATACGTTAACTTTGATTTATCAATACTTTTATCATCATTTATAACTTCGTAAATGTTCTTTACAACTTTAACATCTGGATGTCTTTTACCCTTAATCTGTCTCAACATTTTCGTTTCAATCTCTTGCTTCTCATAAACCAGTGTTCTTTTATCAGAATCTACTTTATTTATTTCTGGAAGAAATTTTGCAGCTTCACCCCGTTTTCCCTGTTGCAATAACTCGATACCTTTAACAAAGTCATCAACATCAATACCCAGGTCTAGAAGATCTTTCTTATTAAGTTCAATATGTTGTAGTTCGGGGTCTAACCTTTCAATCTGAACATTCATCTGTTCATTTACAAGCTCGGCAGCATCTTCATCTGACAATAAACCACTTAAACCGCCTGCAGCTCCTGAACCTCCCTCCGATTCAATAACTGTGGTCTTTGTATAACGTTTATGCACGTACTCTTTATCGTAATAATCAAATATCAGGGTTGTTTTAAAATTACCGCTAGGCATTTCCATAGGTACTTCAAATATTGCACTATCATGTGTGCCAATTCCACTTAATTTGTTATAGAACACCTGTTCAATTACCGGATTCTCAGAATCTACATCAATATTTTTGATAAATAATACATTATTCTTGACAATCTCAACTTTGACCATTGTCCCTGGCACAAACTCTATGTTAGAACCAATTTCAGCACTGTCAACTTTAATCTCAATATCCTCTAACGCATAAGCTAGTGGAAGAATCAATAACAATAAACTTATCATTAAAACCTTTTTCATAAACATCCCCTCTATACTATATTATTGTGCCTTCATTAATAAACATTTTTATTTTATTAACGAACCCATAACATCTTGGAAAAAAACACTTTCTCCTTTATAGAATATTCTTTCTTGGCCCTTGAAATAATCATAATCTCCTTCCATTTCAAAAGTATATCTAAAATCTCCTTCAATGAACTCTTTTGGACCCCTGAACGGCATATCATCATCAAAATTCATCAAAGCTTTTTTCAAGAAAGGAAATGCCCGGGTTTGAAAAAAGTCATCAGCATATTTTGAATTATACTGTCCTTGATATGCCATAGCCCAAATAGGTTTTCCTTTTAAGAAAACAACCTCTCTTCCAGGCGCTTGTGAACGTCCAGCATAAGAATCATGATAACTTAAATCTCCTTCAGAAAAATCATAATCGTAATGACCTTTTAAAATAGATACTTCGCATTTGTATTTTTGTTGCACTTCTTTTGGAGCTGCATAAGTATTCCTGTGCGCTTTTGCAATGAATTTTAAAAGTATTTCTTTCTCCATTTTTTTAGTTGTAAGTTTAAAAAAAGTGAGCCCGCAGGGACTTTCGAAGCTGAGCATATCGGTTGTTTGACTTTATGCTCTAACTATTCGAACCCTGGTCGTCCGGTATCTTCTTACCTCCTAAAAGGTTATCCGAAGCCGGAAGCCCTATTTATCCTACTGGTAAAACCAGTCACCAGACTAGGCTACGGGCCCATCATATATTGTAAAATAGAAGTTTATAAAGCTTTTTATCAAAAACTATCGTGCTAAATGTTGATAGCATTATTACATGTCAGAATAACAGTATGTGCTCTCTAAAGAAATTCATATATCGGGGATACTTGTTAATTTTATCAATTCTTGACCTGATTTTCTTTTTATACTTTTTTAACTCTTCTTTATCCATACCTTTAGAAACTTTATACGTTATTCTCTCAGGTAAAAGTTTTCTTTTTTCTTCTATAACTTCAACAACACCGAACTTTTCTGGTTCATTATATACTGGGGACCCTTTCTGTAACCCGAATATTGATATGGAAACTAAGTCGATATTATATGTATTATCTTCTAAAAATTTAACCGTTATTTCTGCTTCTTCTTTGGTCTCTGTAGGAAACCCCAGCATAATATAGACTACATTTTTTATCCCTAAGTTATGCGAGTTAACTAAAACATTTCTAACTTCATCTACTTTGGTGGTTTTATTCATTAAATCTAGAATCCTTTGACATCCCGACTCAACACCCCACGTGATTGTCTTACAACCTGATTCATGCATAACTTTCAATGTTTCAAGGTCGTAATCTTTTGTAGGACGTAACTGGCACGACCATTTTTTATTATACTTCTTCATTATATCTGCTATCTTCAATATCCTTTGCTTATGTACCATGTCGTCAATGATGAAGAAATATTTATGTCTACATTTTTTCACAGTCTCTTCAATATTTTTAAGATTATATTCCAAATATTTTTCTCCTTTATGATGCGTACAAAAAGCGCAATTCGCATAGTAGCAACCATGCGACGTTTTTAACGGAACAACCCCTTCATTAACAAAATATGCATCTGAATTAAATATTTCGTAGTCTAATGAATAATCGCATTTTACTTTATCATATTCAATCTTTCCAGAAATAAACTCAAGCAACTCAAACTCATTCTTCAAATAATAATCTGCTTCTTCAATCAGGTTATCATTTACAGCAGGCCCTCCCACTATTGTTTTGATACCTAACCTCTTCAACTCTTTAATCAAAGCGATTGTATAGAACACTTGACTAGAGTATACAATACTAAAACCTACAACATCAACTTTTTTATCAACAATCAAAGAAATCATTTCATCAAACAGTTCGGGATTTTTATTATCAATAACTGCTCTGTTATTTATAGAATAACATTCTCTTGAAACTTTATCATACTCTTTCACTCTTAAATCATAATCTGATAAATCCTGAAGACTACGAAAATATTCTCTATATTCCTTAAACTTTCTATTATGGAATTCTACATTAAGATCTAAAACTGAACTCTCAACATTATTAGCTTTAAGAAATGCATGTAGATTAACTAGAGAATATGAAACTATCGCGGGCGTACAGAATGGCGGGTATACTAATAGAAGTTTCATTCTTCAAACTGATCAAAATGCTTTTTCATGAGCGCGACCATTTTCTCCCTACCACTTTCTTCACATTTTACAACCATGTGTAAATAATCATCAAAGATTACATGTATTTTATAATTTGCATTTTCAAGGAATATCTGCCTGCCCATCCATTCTTTGTAAGTCTTTCTCTTGAAATGGTCTTCTTCATTTTTGTATATCCTATCTTTAGAATATAAAGACTTTTCAAAACCTACTTCTTTAAAGAATTCAATAAGGATTTCTTCATAAGCGTAGCTATCCTTATACTCTATTTGCAATCTAAAATAATTCTCATCTCCTGAATTGAACATTTTCACAAGTTTAGGTTTCATACTCTCTAGTGATATGTAGTCACTTTTAAAGGTTATCAAAAATAATAAATACCATGAACTTATTCATTAATACATGCAAATCACAAGAGAATTCCTATCAACTGTATTCGTTGTACAAGATAATAAAGTACTTCTTAATTTCAATAACAAATGCCAGATATGGGTCCCTGTTGGCGGACATATTGAGAAAGATGAACTTCCTTGCCAATCAGTTATCAGAGAGGCAAAAGAAGAATCCGGCTTGGATATTGAATTGGTTGATCCTTATCAAAGACCCGTACCATCTAATCTTATACGACCGGTAAATCTACAACTGGATCACATCAAAGAGGATCATAAACATATAAACTTGATATACTTCGCGAGAGTCGTTGGCGGAACTTTTACAGAGATTGCGGACGATGGAGCCCCTTCTAAATGGTTTACATTAGAAGATCTTAAAACAGAACCTAAAAACAAATTAATACCTGAGATAAAACTCTGGGCAATAGAAGCACTAAAAAAATTAAGCTAACTTATTTCTTAAACGGATCATCACCATGACCGACCCATAGCCAGTCACCTTTATTCGAATCTTTTTTTTGCTTGTAGAGAAAATATCCTCCAACTGCAACCAATACCATTCCAAAAATAAATCCTGTTCCTAACATACAATTCCCTCTTAAAAATCTTTAAATAAAATTTAAAAAATTATTTTTTTGCAAGTGTAATTTCAATAGTTGAAACTCTTACTTGCTTTTCTTC
Organism: Nanobdellota archaeon; assembly: GCA_034722435.1. Classification (GTDB taxonomy): domain Archaea; phylum Nanobdellota; class Nanobdellia; order Woesearchaeales; family JAHWHD01; genus JAHWHD01. Next base: position 31,988 of record JAYENX010000036.1, read on the forward strand.
TTTATTCTTGAACTCTTCGCTGTCAATCTTAATATCTTTGACTTCCACTCGTCCTTCAAGAAATCTTTTACTTGCAACCTCTGAAATATCAACCGCTCTAGAAATAAACTTGCCTCGAGCTTTTACTATTACCTCGTTTGCATTTTTTGTTGTGAACTGCATAACTACTGCTGTTACATAATTCATAAACGGTTTTGTACCAACAAAAATAGAGTTATCCGCACCTTCCATACTAAACCCCTCCTTTATTCGTCTTTGGTTTTAATTAATCTAGTTACATATCCAGCTATTACATTCCTTAGCTTTTTAGAAGGAAATTTAGCGAACTTTGTAACTAATTTCTTGTTTTCTTCAAACGAGTCTTTAAACTCACTTCTGTGTTCACTAACCAAATCATTAGTTACTCTCTTAATCAACATAGTTTTTATTCGTCCCATTAAACCACCGTATCTCTGCAAAACACTGAGTTATTTATAAATTTATCGTTGTCTTTTATAAACAAAACTCATTTCAGACCCTAATTTTTATATATTTTCATATATTCCTAGTAATTATGGGAGAAATATTGGTTATAGACGATGTACAAGTAATAAGAAAAGCGATTAAAGCAGTCATAAAACGCGCTAAACCTAAATTTAATGTTTTTACTTATGAAAACATGACCCGTTTCTTATCAGACCAAGAATCCATTACAGAGTTTCTTTCTATAAACAAAACTATGGAAGATATCTTAGCTGAAGAACCAAGAATGTCTAGAAGATCATTACTGGCCAGATTAGATGTGGCAATCTTAGACATGAGCCTTGATTACAAGAAAGGCGATGTAGATATTCGTGAGGATGGATTAAAATATCTTAAAACTTTCATGAGATTTAACATTCCCGTTATTGTGTATACTGGCTCAGAAAAATTAGCACAAGAAGCCTTTGAAAATGGCGCATTTTATTCTTTTCAAAAATCAGGTCTTAATAATGATGCTCCAAAACTTATCAACGCTTTAGATCAATGCATATCTATCAAAAAAGAAGTTGCTTGTTTAAAACCTGAAAACATTCCTACTTTCTTACAAAGCTGTTTTGAGGAATACCAAAGAGCGCCTACAGAACCTAAACGATTATATTTCCTTACAACTCTTTATCTTGCAGCTTCTACAGACAGTGGTATGTCATCTCAGGTTTTTAAAGACGGTTCATCAGAATTAGAAGCATATTTGCAAGCGTATTCTAAGATTAATAAAGATTAATCTTTTTCATGATTCATTAAACAACTTCCACTATTAACCCATTTTTTGAACTAAACCCTAACACATATAAATCCAAATTCAATAATTCAAAACAATTCTTAGAATTAAATAACTTATACTTAATAACTGAGGTGAAACTAAAAATGAAAATAACAAAAATAGAAACTGTAAACTCTTCTCCTAACCATCACAATATTGATGCAAGAAATATTTACAATACCAAACACGCTTCAGTAACTCATTTAACATTACAAGCTGGAGAATCATTAAAACGACACATTACCCCTGTAGACGTATTTTTTTATGTCTTAGAAGGTACCGGGATTGTAGAAATTGGTGACGCACAGCAAGAGGTTCATAAGGACACTATTATTGAAAGTCCAGCAAAGATACCTCATTGTTTATACAATAAAAGTAACTCAGTTTTTAGAGTGTTAGTTGCTAAAGTTCCAAGACCAACAAACTCAACAGTTATTTTGTAACTTTGTTTAATAATTTTTTATTTGATTTATTTATTAATTTTATAAAAGTTCTTTCACAATCTTTGAACCTAACTTTACAGTAATACCATTCATATCTTTATCGGGATTAATCTCTACAAGGTCAACCATTTTAAGATTCTTAAAATTCTTCATCCTTTGTAAGAAATAAAGTAACTCTCTGGATGTTAGACCGCCAGGTTCACAATACCCTGTTCCTGGCGCAAATGCTGGATCAACTACATCAATATCAATAGAAACATATATTGCAGGCCATTGTTTTGCAACATACATTGCAGAATCACAAACCTCTCTAACTCCTTTTTCAGATATCTCTTTCATGTTAAAGTACTTAATCTTTTTACTCTGCAAATAATCGTACTCGTTTTTGTGCCAGTTTCTTAATCCTATTATTATGACTTTAGACGCATCCACAATCCTTTCTTCGATTAAAACTCTAAGAAAATCTTCATGACTTGGAGGAGAGAAGTTATTTTCGCAGTCAGGGTGCGCATCAAATACTATTAAACCTGCTCCGGGATTATTCAAAGCAAACGCTTTAAACGTAGAATACGTAATAGAATGATCTCCTCCGACTAATACTGCATGTTCATTTAAGCTTTTGATCTTTTCAAATATGTTGGCATTAGTTTCATCAATATTACTTTTTACAATATCAACAGAATCAATCTCAAACTCATTAAATTTTCCGAATTCGTTAAGGTATAAATCATACATTCCTCTTATTATCTTATCAGGCGCTTTATCGCTTCCCTTCTTATCCAAAGCCCCTTGATCTGACGATATTTTTATAAGTTTCATAATTTATAAATAAATAAGAATTATATAAAAAGGTTATGAGTTTTTTCAGATATTGTATTGTCCTGTACTGAAATTGTCCGAAACAATATCTATACATTCTCCAGTTTTTTGACTTTCTTTAGTAACTAATTCTCGAGCATAAGAATTGGCTTTTTTTTGCAATTTATCAACTGCCTCTCCTAAGTCATGTGCAATCCCAAAATATTCTACTGGTCCGTCTGTATCAGTTCCCAAAAGGTAATGATCGTCAAGACTGTGGATACAAAAAATTGGTACATCCTTTGCAATATGCTCCAAATTTTTACTTATTTCAATTGCAATACTTGGAATTCCTGTTTCAGAACTAACTTCAACTATCTTTATCAAATTATGTCTTGTATCTTTGTTTAACATTTTCATATACTTATTGAAGGTTCTTTAAATATTTAATGTTTGAATCTTTATTCCAAAACAAATATAAAGGACTAGATTTCCAAAACTTCTATGGTAGATTTCCAAGCTATTTTAGGTCTTATGATAGGTCAGAACACTGTACAAGAATGTCTTATTGCTTTGATTATTTTTGCGGCAATTGTCTTTGCTTTCAAAATCTTCAAGTTCACGATAGTGCACCATCTTCACAAACTATCAAAAAAGACGCATAATCAAATTGACGACCTTTTGATTGGAATTATTGCAAGTATCACCTGGCCGTTCTATGTTATATTATCAATCTACATTTCAATAAAATGGATAATTCTCCCAACCATAGTTGGTACTGTTTTTAATTATGTAATACTTATTGTGGTTGTTTATTATATCGTTAAAGCTATTAACTCAATTGTAAAATTCACTACTAATACTATTATCGAAAAACGAGAGAAGGAAGAAGAAAACGCTGACACTTCTGTAATTAAACTTCTTGCAAACGTTGTTCGTGCTTTAGTTTGGCTCGGCGCAGTTCTTTTACTATTACAAAACTTTGGTTTTAACATTACTACTTTAATCGCTGGTATCGGTGTAGGAGGTATAGCTATCGCTTTCGCTTTACAGAAAGTTCTTGAAGATATCTTTGCTTCTATCAGTATTTACTTTGATAAACCTTTCAAGCCTGGCGATTTTATTGTCATTGGCGACGATTCTGGTTCTGTTGAACATATAGGAATTAAATCTACCAGGATAAAAACCTTACAAGGCGAAGAACTTGTTGTATCTAACAGAGAATTAACTGGTACAAGGATAAGAAATTTCAAAAAGATGGAAGACAGACGTGTAGTTTTCAGTCTAGGTCTAACATACGATACAAAAGCTACCGCTCTAAAAAAAGTTCCAGGTATCATCACTAAAATCTTTGATAAGGTAAAACTTGGAACCCTTGACAGGTGCCATTTCAAAAGCTTTGGAGATTTCGCTCTTAACTTTGAAATAGTTTACCATGTAGGATCTACTGATTATGACGATTTTATGAATGTTCAGCAAGACCTTAACTTATTAATCAAGCAAGAGTTCGATAAGGCAAAGATTGACATGGCATTTCCAACACAGACAGTCATTGTCCAGAAATAATTTTCTTTTAATTTAATCTTTTTTTTTAAAAACTAATATATAATCTTAATTATTGTTTTTATTTATTATTGTTATTAACTACTCTTCTTTATTGTCATTATTTTCT
>JAYENX010000037.1:0-11543 GCA_034722435.1 Nanobdellota archaeon
GAAAGAAAAAACTTGTAACGACACTTCTTGATGAACATGATGGCGTAAGTTCTTTATTTCGTTTACCTGATTACAATGGCGAAGACGCATATCTTCAATGTTTTCATCCTGATGTCGATAAACAAGAAAGACCTCCTAAAGAATCAATTGTACATTATGAGCCTAAAATGTTCACATAGCTTTTGGCGCTTCTATATCTAACAACTTCAAACCATTCACTATAACTTGTTTAACACATTCTAATAAGAAAAGTCTAGCTTTCTTTTGTTTATCTTCGGCTTTCAATATTGTGATGTTTTGATAGAACTCGTTAAAAGCTTGACAAAGATCAATCAAGTACCTACATATAATTGAGGGTTTATAATGCTTGGCAGCATCAACAACCACTGACGGATATTTTCCAAGGATATTTATTATTTTTAGTTCTTCATCAGTTTCATACGATTTGAAATCTACTACAACATTACCAGTTTTCACTTTTTTAAGAACTGAATTAATCCTTGCATGCGTATATTGAACATACGGTCCTGTTTCTCCTTCTAAACTTAAAGATTCGTTAGGATCGTAGACCATATCTTTTGAAGGGTCCATTTTTAATATGAAAAATTTAAGCGCACCCATACCAACCATTTTAGCTCTTTTCTCAATTTGTTTAGATGTAAGGTTATCTCCGTGTCTTATCTCAATCTCGACTTTTGCAGCATTCACAACCTCATTAACAAGATCATCCGCATCTACAACTGTCCCTTCTCGAGATTTCATTCTACCCTCTGGAAGGTATACCATTCCATAACTTAAATGATAACATTTCTTTGCCCAAGAATGTCCTAACAATTCAAGAATTTTAAACAGTTGTTGAAAGTGTAAATTCTGTTCATTACCAACAACATACACTGACGATGTAAACTTGAAATCTTTATGTTTCATAACTGCCAGATACAAATCTTGTGTCATGTAAAGTGTTGTTCCATCTGCTCTTAACAAAAACTTATTTGGCATTTTATACTTTTCAAGATCTGCATATACTGCTCCTGTCTCGTCCTTAACAAGAAGTCCTTTCTTGAACGCATTATTTACAAGGTCTCTTCCATAAGTATAAATCTCGCTTTCATAATATTCTTTTTTGAAAGATACATTAAACTTTTTATATGTTTCATTGAACCCGACGAGAGCCCACTTTCGCATCTTTTTCCATAACTTAAGAGTTTCTTTATCTCCTGATTCCCATTTACGTAATAATTCTTGAGCTTCTTCTTCAAGACCTGGCATATCTTTAGCTTTCTGGTTAAACATAACATAATAATCTCCTACAAAAAAGTCTCCCTTTCTATCAGGCTCTTTATTCTTGCCCCATTTTTGATAAGCGAGCATCGACTTACAAATGTGCACGCCCCTATCATTTACAAGATTTACTTGTACAACATCATTACCTATTTCTTCTAATAGCAATGAGCACGATTTACCCAGTACCATGTTTCGTACATGTCCAAGGTGTAAAGGTTTATTGGTGTTGGGTGCGGGATATTCTATCACAATTCTTTCTTTGCCAATATGTGATTTACCATAGAACTCTGCTTCTTTTTGTATTGCGAGAAGTACATCTTTAGCTTGCTCTTTCTTGTTAACATAAAAATTAAGATACGGGCCGATAGTTTTTACTTCGGCTAAAATATTATTTTTCTTAATCTTTCCAGCTAACTCTTCAGCAATCTTGTTAGGGGCCTTCTTCATACTCTTGGCAAGAACAAAACACGGAAACGCATAATCTCCCATCTTACTATCTGGCGGTACCTCTAAACTAATATCTTTCAACTTTGTAACTCTCTTAATTTCTTTTACAATATATTTTTCAAACTTGTTCATAGTATGAAATTATAGAAATATAGTTTATTAATCTTTCTAAACCTCTTTCAATAAAACTTAAATATCTCCTCTTTCCTAATATTAGTATGGAATCAATACACGCACAGGGAATATACAAACACTATAAAGGTAATTATTACATAGTACTTGGTATTGGAACTCATTTTGAAACTGGTGAAGAACTGGTTGTATACACGCCTTTGAAAGATAGAAATAAAATTTGGGTACGACCGCTCAAAATGTTTTTAGAAGTTGTAAACATGGATGGCGTTTTCGTTAACCGTTTCACATATGCAAGACAAGCACTTTAATTTTATTTATTTTCTATACAAAATCTTTAATATTATGCTTTCTCCATTCCCAGAACAACCAACTTATTAAGATAATTGCGTCTGCCCATACTGCGGCTGCCGTGTTAAACACTGTTGGACAATAATTAAACGCAAACGGATAAAAAAATTGGTATCCTCCGAACGCACAATCTAGTAACAGATGCGACAATAAACCTATCCCGATAAACAAAGAGACCATCCCCGATTTATGCCAAATGTGATACTTCTTTTGACTTCTTTTATTTTTCGCTTTATTCTTATAATACTTTAAAAATATAACTCCTATAAAAATTGCAATTAACGGCCACCACACCCAGTGAGTCACTGTTCCATGTAAATTCATTCCAAGCAACGCACCTATCGGAATATCAATATCAGGCACTAAAGCAAAAAATCCTGTGAGATAAACAAAGAACAAACTAAACTTCTTTTTAGCAAAATAATGTCTGTATATATCAACAGCTATTATTGCTAATAATACATGTGTAACTGCATGTGCCATCTATATCCTCATCGAAGTGTTAACAAAATTAAGAATTTTATATCTTATTTTCCCGCCTACAAACGTTTTAAGCAACGAAATATATTCTTTCATTACACTTTCTAACACTTGATACGTTACAGGTGGTAACCCGTCAAAATAAATTATCGCGTTCTGAGTGTGATGCGTTATTTTAGTTTTTTCACTTTCATGCCAGCTCCATCTTCGAGCAAGCACACCGCCACCATCCATGAACACAATTTCTCCTGATTTAGGATGTTCTATCTTGGTGTGTTCAGGTCTAAGTACTTCCCATCCTTTGGCAATTTTAACATTAATATCTCCTTTGACTTTATCAAGATCATCTCCTCCAATAGGAATCATGTCCTTTAACATAAAATATCTATAAAGATCAACCAAGTTATTTTTTAACTTTACATCCCTTTTAAGAAGAACGTCATGTAAAAGGTTTTCAACTGCTGTGTGATACTTTGGAACTTTAACTTTACTCCCATACCCTTTTTTCCAATTGGTTAAATATGGCGACTTAGAGAACCCTTTCAATACATATTTATCCCTGCAATACTGCTGAATATCTTTTAGCATCTTACTAATCATAGAATACGAACTTCGCGTATTATCCATATCTTTGATTACTATAACGCCAATGTTCAACTTAGAAAACTTTCCGAATACCTCTTTTTCAATACTTAACTTCATCTAAACAGAATTAATGGTTTTCGTATTTATAAACTTAACTCCTACAACTCTTTAACCACATTCTGCATACGTTTATTCATATCAACCTTTTCTTCACTCTGCTTGATAACAGTCTTCATTAGAACTCTATTCTGCTTTCTAAGCTCGTTGATTAACTCATCCCTACGCTTCAACTCTTCAGCATATGTCTTCTCTAACTCTTCAACTGATTTCATTCTGTAATTTCTTCAATGCGATATCTACTGCGACAAATAGATTTCTATCAACCTTTTCAGAATTGAACGACTTACCATTATCCATTAATTTAGCCTTGATATTATACTTCTTTGAAGCTTCTGTTTCGTGTACAGATTTCAATGTAAGGCTTAAACTTTCGAACTTATTAGACATATCGTTCATCTTTCTTGCATAGTTACCTATCATCTTCTTCAAAATAATAAAAGAACCCGAATCCAATCCTTTAAAACCAGACAACTCAATATTTCCACCCAGCGCCATGATTTCATCGTCCATATAAATCAACCCCCTGTTAAACTATATATCTATATTACTATTATCTAATATTTAATATTTACTGTTTTAGTATATACTTCTTCATTTTTTTTAGAAACATTTATATATAATAACTTAGATAAATGCTGTTAAATAACTATATAAAGTTTTAAAAAAGAGGTGAAATGAATGGCAAAGAAAACAAGTTTAGGTGTTGGTACTAGTTCACCATGGTTTGCATGGTTAGTTCTAATTGTTGGTGTTCTATATTTACTAGCAGATTTAGGAACTTTTGCAATGACCTTGAGTTGGTACACAATTGCGTTCTTATTAATTGGAATAAGATATCTTACACACTAAATTCTTAGAATTTTTTTATTTTATTTTTTTATAACGTCAACAAACTCTCTCTTATTGATAAAGGAATGATTAATTTATCCTTTCTTAATTTATTATAGCCAGTATTCTTGATTGTACTTAGAAATCATTACTTTCTATTGTGTGAAGTCCTAACTACTAATTAATTATTAGACCGCATAGTTTTAACATATAAAAAAAGAAAATAATTAAAGAATTATTTTTTAGCTTTTCCAACGATTCTACAAACAGTAGTACCGCACTTACCACATGAACCCTTGATCATCAACATATTGTTTTTAGTAACAACCTCTTTAGGGTCTTGTATTTCAACTTGTTTTTTGCATTTCATGCATCTTCCTTCTGGCATAATAACATCCCTCCTTATCTTAAATATGAACTATACTTATGAAATATTCCATTTTATTTATAAATCTTTGCTTTTTTCACGTATAGATTTGATTAATTTGTATTTTAATATCTTACAATTTAATGTGCTAATTACGATTTTTATCAAGAAAAAATAAGTTTATTTTGACTCTTGAGGTTCTTCTTCTTTTACCTCTTTAACAGGCTCAGACTCTTTTGTCTCTTCCTTTTTTGGAGGTTTATCTTCGGTAACAAATACTTTAGAACTTTTCTTTATTTTACCTGTTTCAATCTTGAAAGCTCGCATCTCATAAATCCTCAAAGGGTATATCTTGCTAAGTTGTTCTTTCATGGCCCTTTGAAACCTGGTAGATATTACTTCTGTTAAAAATGTATCAAAATTAGTCTTTTTCATATATTGTGCAACCTTTTCTCTGTTTGCATTGATTAATTGAGTGGTTGAAGCACTTCTTGCCTTGTTTCGGGTAAGCATTAATGGTTTAACCCTTATATTTACATTGTTTGCTGTTTCACAGATAAATGAATCGTCTAACTTGTTTCTGTTCCTTCTTACAAGTCTTTTAATTGCAGCAGGAATCATAGAATATCCTATAACCTTTGTTTGTGCACTTGCATTTTTAATTTCTGTAACTTCAAGATTAACAAGTACATTTTGCTTTTTAATATCGTTTGTAAGACTCATTAAGTTAATTTTCATCTTTCTACCTACAAGATTTTCTGGTTCGAGTACGTGACTCTCTCCTACTTGCAAGTTTCTAAAGATTTTAGGTGCAATTACTGGAATCCACCGTTTCTTTTTAACTTTCAATGCTGCTGTTTTCTTTTTACCTGCCATTGTTTCACTGGAAAAATCATTTATTTATAAATCTTATGATTATACATCTAATTCTTTGACTTCTTTAGCATGTTCTTGTATAAATTCTCGTCTAGGAACCACATTTTCACCCATTAACAATGTAAAAACCTCATCTGCTTCTACTGCATCTTCGATTGTTACTTGTTTCATTGTTCGATCTTCGGGGTCCATGGTTGTGTGCCATAATTGGTCTGGATTCATCTCTCCCAGACCTTTATATCTTTGAATGTGTGCATCCTTGCCTAGTTCTTCGAGTATCTCTTTTTTCTCTTTATCATTATAAGCATATTTCTTTGCTTTACCTTTTTTAATTAGATAAAGTGGAGGCATTGCAATATAAAGATAACCTGCCTCTATTAACTCTTTCATGTACCTGTAGAAAAAAGTGAGGAGCAATGTAGTTATGTGATTACCATCAGTATCGGCGTCAGTCATGATAATAATTTTATGATATCTTGCTTTGTTTATGTTAAACTCTTCAGAAATGCCACAACCTAACGCCGTAATCAATGTAATTATCTCTTCATTTTCCATAACTCTATTGATTCTTGCTTTTTCAACATTAAGTATTTTACCTCTTAATGGAAGAATCGCTTGATACTTTTTATCTCGTCCTTGTTTAGCTGACCCGCCTGCCGAATCACCCTCTACAATATAAACTTCACATTTAGATGGATCTTTTTCTTGGCAATCCGCTAGTTTTCCTGGTAAAGACCCTGATTCAAGGACTGATTTTCTTCTGGTTAATTCTCTAGCTTTTCTTGCTGCTTCTCGAGCTTTTGCGGCATTAAGACATTTCAATATTACGTTCTTGGCAATCGCAGGATTTTCTTCAAAAAACATGCCTAATCCGCTTGTTACAATGGAATCAACAATTCCTTTAACTTCATGATTTCCTAGTTTTGTCTTTGTTTGACCTTCAAACTGCGGATCTTTAATTTTTATACTGATAACTGCAGTTAAACCCTCTCGACAATCCTCTCCTGAAATTTTCGTATCATTTTTATCCATGTTATTCTTTTGTATATATGTGTTGATTACTCTGGTTAATGCAGTCTTAAAACCTGAAAGGTGCGTACCTCCCTCATGAGTATTAATGTTATTTGCAAAACTAAATACGCTTTCTTGATAAGCATCATTATACTGCATTGCAATTTCTAGAATGCTTCCATTTTTCTCTTTTTGAAAATATATTGGTTTATGTAATGAAGTTTTGTTCTTGTTGAGGTATTCAATGAATGATACAATTCCTCCTTCATATTTGAAAATTTTTTCCTTATTTTGATTTTCATCTTTTAACTTAATTTCTACACCTTTGTTAAGAAAAGCTAACTCTCTTAATCTGGCTGCTAAAGTCTCAAAATTAAATTCTACAACTTCGAATATCTCTGGGTCAGGATAAAATTTGATTGTCGTTCCTGTTTCATCGGATGTTCCAATTTCTTTAAGTTCGCTAACTTTCTTACCTCTTTCGAACTCCATAGAATATGTTTTTCCGTCTCTTTTTACTTCTGCAATCAGTTTTACGGATAAAGCATTCGTACAAGAAACTCCTACTCCATGTAGACCTCCAGAAACTTTGTAAGCATTATTATCGAACTTACCACCTGCATGCAACATTGTAAGAACCATTTCAATGGCTGGTTTGTTGTATTTGGGATGTATATCTACTGGTATACCTCTTCCATTGTCTTCTACAGTCACAGACCCGTCTGTATTAATGGTGACGGAGACTCTTGTGCAAAATCCTGCAAGGGCCTCGTCTATGCTATTATCTACAACTTCGTAAACTATGTGATGCAAACCTCTTACATTGGTGGTTCCAATATACATGGCAGGTCTCTTTCTAACTGCCTCAAGACCTTCCATTACCTGTATTTTTTCAGCTCTGTATGATTCCATTTTATCGTCTATAAATTTAGAGTTTAGTACACAAAATAGAACTGGCAGTCCTTTATAAATGTTTCGTTTGAATAACTAACTTAGAAGCTCTGTACTTAATGAATTCGTAAAAAAAGTAATAATTCAAAAAATAAATTAAAAATTATGCGCTTTCTGCACCCAACATTATTCCTGCATCTGCTGGATTCATGTCTTCATCTTCAACTAAATCTTCCCATGCCTGCATTCGCTCTCTATCGCTAAAGATTTCTGTTTCAATCTCGTGTATTATACCCATGTGTTTCACCCCCTGAGTTATATTCTATAGAAACTTTTAAATATATATACCTTATCCTTATAGTATATATGCATTATAGTATTTACTCGTAAATATATGTGATTACTTACTAATAGTGGGGGGATATACATGGTTGAATATAGAAAATTAATAAGTTTTGGAAAATCGTCATATGTGATTTCATTACCTAAAGCATGGGTACTAAAAAATAAACTTGAGAAAGGAAGTTTAATTGCTGTCACAGAAACTACTGAGAACTTACTTCTTAGTCCTAAGCTTGATTTAGATAAACGTGAATCTAAGAAAATAATTATTAACGTGGATAATAAAGATTTTAGACGTATTAAAAGAGAGATAATCGCTGCATATATAAATAACAATCAGACGATAATCTTGACTGGGAAAGAGTTAAAGAATAAATCTGCAGACTTAAGAGGTATACTTCATAACATTATGGCCTTGGAAATCATGGAACAGACCTCTGACAGAGTCGTAGCAAAAGATTTCCTTAATATGAAAAAACTACAATTTAGTAGTTTAATTCGTAAGATGGATGTTATGTTGCGATCTATGTTATCTGATACCAAGATTTGTTTTAAGGAGGATGTTTATGACCATATCAGGCAAAGAGAGGCGGATGTTGACAGGCTTGCTTTCTTAATATATCGAATGGTCAAGTTCTCTTTGATGAATCCATCAGAGGTCCGTGATTTGCATGTAACTCCTAACGACCTTCTCAATTATTGGTGGATGGCCAATAATCTTGAGAAAGCTACTGATAAGATTAAACATCTTGCTAAGCACATCACCGATATTAAGGTTGGTCCTAAAATTCAATCTCAACTCGTTGAGTTCTTGACAATTTTAGAGGGAAATCTTTCAATGACTATGAAGGCTTATTACTCTAATAACAAGGAATTGGCTTTTAAGGCAGCCAATGAAAAGGAGCCGTTAATTAAGGGTTGCGTAGCTTTTGTTGAGAAAAACTGGAAAATACAATATTTACCAGAACTTCTTGAACATATTAAAGAGACTGCTATTGCAATACACAATATTGGAAGAACTGTTTATTCTTGATTTTTCTTTTTTTCTTACTTTATGATAGTTAATTTGGAAACCTTTATAAATGCCTCGTGGATATCTAGAATAGGGTGACATTTATTTGAAATTCGAGGATTCAAAGACATTAAACAATCCTAATTATTGGAAAAAAACTTTAAATCTGGATAGTTTGCCAAATATAAAATCCAGTAAATTGTCAGGGCTGCAGACTTCTTTACGTTCTGGAGTATACAGAGTTGATCTTGAATATCTCGTTGCGACAAATAATCCTTCTGATAAATCTGAAAAATTTGTGAAATCTGTAGTTGTTAAGATTATGGGTAAGAGTAAGCATAATCTTGGTATAGACCGTAAAAGTTATAGATCGCAAAACCCTGCAGATTATGCGAAAAAACCTTATGATATTCTTAGCAAGAGATTGCTTGCAGTTCCACAGCTTCTTGATTATAATCCGCGAGAAGGATTTTTAGTTTTAGAACATTTGCCTGGACCTGTGACTGATGAAGCTTTTGAGGGTCCAACTGCTGACATTGAACTATCTTTAATCAATTCTAGAATGCATACTCTTGAGAACATAATTGATAAGTCGTCTGTTGTAAATATTAAATCTGTAACTGAACTTGAAAAACTCCAAGATTGGAAAGCATACATAATCAAAGGCTGCTTAGCAAACATTGCGGATGTTCATGTATATGCGACTGACTCATTAGAAGATTTTACAGATGCTGCCGGGAACATCCGATTAAGGCGACCAAGAATCTCACAATATGGGAAAGGTAGATCTGCAACAAATCTCGGTAAGTCTCCGTGTTCAAATGAAGACGCTCTTGACTCGTTTAAGAATATGCATGATTCTTTTAGGTGGATAATTGCACGTGAAATTATGAATGCAAAAATGATAAATCAAGAAGCTGCGCAACATTATAAATTAGATCATGATTCTACTGGCGATTTAGGACTATTTTTAGATTCAATTCTGGGACGATTCAAATCTTTGGATGATATGGTTGTTGACGCAGGAGATAATTATCCTCACCATTTTTCGCGTAACGTAATTAAATGTGCACAACGAAAAAAAGATATTGAAAAAACTTTTTTGCTTGACTGGGATAGAATTATGTACAGGAAACGTGCTCTAGGTTTGATGCAGTTTCTTTGTTCTCCTGTACTTGAACTTGATGGTTCGGAAATTGTAAAATATGTCAAAGAATATCAGTCAATGACTGAAGCTCGTGTTAAAACTCTTAAACCCGCTCGTAGAAAAAAGTTAAAACCAATTTTCGAGAACTCTGCTGAATTTTTTAAAGATGCCATGCTTCTAGGAATATATGAGGCTGGATTTCATGGGCCCGCTCTTGGATGTCGTCACGAGATATATCATTTGAGAAGTTATAGGAAACTTCTTAAAAGAAAAAAGATGATCCTTCCTATCAAGTTACAATATTCTGGAGACGGAACTGCTAAATTGGTTAATCCTGAATTTATTTCAAAGAAGGGTTTAAGTGACTCAAATACTAATGTTAAGACAAACTTTCGTTATGATTGTTATGCTAATAAATTTTTACTCGGAGGATATCGTGCTGTTGCCACCTCATTATATAATGTGGTGATGGACCACTCTAATTTCATTTCTGAACAGGGGGAGCTTGCAGCTCTATACGATTTTATGAAGAATCATAAGGTGAAAGGGGTGTCTGTATCTATTTTTGAAAAATGAAACCTAAACTATACGCAACACATGTGCATACCACACATTCAGATGGCCTAGCTTTTCCTAAAGACATTGCTAAAATTATAAAACAATCTAAAGAATTTGAAGGCGTTATCACCTCTGATCATGATACTCTTACATCTATTATCGAAATTGAGAGCGAATGTAGAAGGGCTGGTGTTATAGGGATTGGAGCTGTTGAGTTTGGTTGCAAATTCGAATCTCGAGATGAAATTCTTGTTGAGGTTTTAGGTATAGGGGTTAATCCTCAAGACGCTTCCTTAATTGATATTTGTCAAAGAAATGCGGATTTTAGAGAGAATAGGATGTATGAAATGTTAGAACGACTTAATTATAATGAAAGTTTAAATGTTAGTATGCAAGACATAAAACGAGTTATGGATGGTGATGTCCCTATAAGTAGAAACCATTTAGCGCAAGTTCTTGTAAAAAAAGGAAAAGCTGATACTGTTAATACAGCATTTGAACTTTATTTGGAACCAGAACCGTTTTCACCTTACAGTTGTTTTGTCAGGCGTGATGCTGTACCAATCAAAGAAGTAATTAAGTCTATCATAAAAGCAGGCGGCGTAGTTGATATTGCACACCCTGCAAATATTGCAATGGAACACCCTGATATGCAGAAACCTTACATGGATTATCTAATATCTGAAGCTAAAAAAGGACATATACATGCTGTTGATATTTGTTATCCTTACGAATGGCAAGGTAAATTGGGGACTTTGACACAAGGTGCGGCAAAAGAACATAATAAGAGATGGAAGAATAACTTAGCAAGGCTAAGGAAGGTTTCTTCTATTTATATTGTCGGACTTTCTTCAATTGATTGGCATGGGAAACCTAAAGGTTTACCCCTTACTTCTATGCAATTCGCAAATACGAGACATACTATAGATAAACTTATCAGATATTGTTCTAAAGCGAAAGAATATAGAAAACAAATTAAAGAATTAAAAAAATAAATAAATTAAAAAATTCTATTCAAGTCCACTTATGACTGGAGCTCTGTTAACGTCTTTAACAGTTACAGATATTGTTTGACTATCTTCTGCACCCATTACATCTGATACAGTTACTGT
>JAYENX010000038.1:0-11465 GCA_034722435.1 Nanobdellota archaeon
AGAGTTAAGTATGTGTTGAAAATGAGAAGATTGAGGAGATTGCTTAGGGGGTGGTGAATGTGCAAGTTAGTGAAGTTTATGAAAGATTAGATGATCTTGAGGATAAGTTAAGGTTTGATTTGCGTAAAGCGTTTACGCCGGAGCAAGAGTTTCAAGCTCATGCGGATTTTTCTAGAGAATATCTTTTAGCGATGGGTAAAGAGGTTCCTTATCAACTTATAGAGAAATCGGTAAGGGAGGCTCTGATTATGGATGAGGTTTGGTTGAAGCTTGACAAGGTTAAGTTTAGTTATAATAATCTTGTTAGAGAATTGACAACTATAAGAAGAGATGCAATAGCTAAATCTTTAGTGACTGGTGATGGACCTGATGATGTACATTCTTTGACACAAGTTTTTGAAAAATATGAAATAAATCCTGTGCAAGATACTTTCACTAAGGCGGTTTATTTGATAAGTCAGACAAGAAAGGATGTTATACAGACCAAATATGGACATAAAATTTTGAGAATGAAAGAGTTATTGACTCCTAATCATATGACTTTTTCGGAATTTATTCTTTTTAAAAATGGGTATGCAACTAGTACTTTTAATGGTGGGGTGGATTCTAATGTCGCTTGATGAAAAAATAGAATTATGTTATTTAGCAATAGGTGAGCTTGCGCTCGGTACAAAAGTATATGACCCTCGGGCTATGGATGGTTTGGCTTTGTTCCTTAGAGTGAATGGTTTGGATAAGAAAATTCAGCAACTTGTGATTGATTCTGGTATAATGCCTTTAGTGCCATCATATTA
Organism: Nanobdellota archaeon; assembly: GCA_034722435.1. Classification (GTDB taxonomy): domain Archaea; phylum Nanobdellota; class Nanobdellia; order Woesearchaeales; family JAHWHD01; genus JAHWHD01. Next base: position 795 of record JAYENX010000038.1, read on the forward strand.
TGGGCTTTCAAATGCGAAAAATATGCGATTTCTTGGAGTGGATAAAACTCAAAGTCCTAATCAAAGAGCTGAACTTGTTCTTAGAAGTGATATTGAGAAGAAAGAAAAAGAGTATATTGAGAATTTTGTGTTACATAAAATTACTAGTAAGGAGCAGGCTGCGGGTTTTGCTAAACAGGAGCTGGAGAAATTGCTTACGGTGTTAGGTGATGTTGAGACTCATTATATTCATGGAGAAGAGGATAGAAAGAATATAGAAGCTTTGGAAGAGTTGAAGATTAATGATTATATGAGGATTGAGCAGAATCAAGGAGATTTGGAGGATAAATTAAAGCGAACAAAACATGCTCATGATAAAGCTGTTGTTGGACTTGATGAGACTGAAAAAGAAAAGAAGTTGTTGCAGTGCGCGCGACGGTATTTGCGGTTGTATACTGGAAATGAATTTAAGAAACGTGTGAAAACTTTTATTGAGAAAAAGGCTGAAGAATTTCAGCACTTAAGTATCGGTGATGCAAATAAGTTAAAACATTTTTTGAGGACTGCAAGGAATGTTGCAGATGTTAAGACTAAATTACAAGATGTTTACGGGGATATAAAAGATCTTAACAATGAAATAAAGTATAATGAAAAATCTGCGCGTGATTGCCAGATTACTTTGAATGCTATTGCTAGAGAGAAAGAAGCGTCAGGTTTTTTTAGGATAACAAAGAGACAGCAGATACAGGCCGATGAAGAAGAGATTTTGTTTAGGCTTGCGAAAAAAGAATATAATGATTTGTTGTATTCTATTGTTTCGAATGGTAAGTTTCATGTGCATACTGATAATTATGCTGAGGTTGAGTTTAATGGTTTTAAATTGCGAGTTTATCATAGTATGAATTCTAATTCTGATGCTTCTTGTACTGATTCCCTTGCCAGAATGAAGAAAGAGAATAATTCTGAGAGTAAATATGGTGGGGAAATATCTGACGTTGTGATTTCTGTGCATGGTAAAGGGGGATTTAGATTTCAGCCTACTCCAAAACAGACAGAGGATACTGTGAAGGGTGAGGAAAGGGAGACTCCTGAGCTTGTGATGGATATGAAGTTGCCTACATTTCAGTCGTACTCTGCATTGAAATGGGCACGTAAAAAGAATTTGAAAAATTGGCATACTAAACGTTATGATTCTAAGAATTATGCTTCGGGTGCTGTAATCCATACTGTAAAAGAGAATGGCGTGCAGGAGGTTGAATATATAGATATGCTTGATTTGATAGAGTTTGGTGAGATAAGTGGAGAGATACAATTATTAGAGCAAAAGATTGTAGATACTAAGAGTTCTAGGCAAAAAAAGAAGTTACAAAAAAGGGTAAATGAATTAATAAATCTGGTTAAAATTGAGACTGAGAAAATTGAGGTTTCAGGTGATCAACATGTTGGTTGTCCTAATGTACCGGGAAGGCCGAGTAATTATGACTTTATCAGTGCAAGTCAAGTTTATCAAACTGACGCTGGTCTTCCTTGTCTTATTGTGACTTCTGAGGTTTTGCATGGTACATTGCAAAAGATTTTTTCTAGTAATAAACAATACTTTTCCGAGGTTCCTAAAAAAAGAGAGGATCTTGAGAAAAAGATTGTAGAGGATACTTCTTTAAGTGATGAGGAGAAGGTTGCAGAGTTGCAAAAATTTTACAAAGTACAGCATGAATCGACACCTATCACGAGTAATTCTGTGGCCAAGTTAGAAGTGAAAAGGAGAGTTGTTCCGTATCTTGAGAAAATTCTTGAAAATGGTGGGACTGTTGTGTTGGTTAGCGGTAATCATTATAATTGTTCAACTGGTGAGGATGAGGCATATGAACTTGCTTCTATGCTTGATTTGAAATATGTTGATAATGGTCAAGTGCAAATTTTTGACGGTCTTGGTGCAAAGTATGGTTCCGGGACAATGCGGTTGCCTAATGGTAAGAAATTGTATTCAGCTCATAAACCGCAGAATGGTACTGATGAAGTTGCGGGGGCGATGAATCAAGTATTGAAAGCTAATTTGGATGCTGCAATTTTTGTGTTTTTTGATAGGCATCATTGCGGAGGCGGGTATGCTAATGGTTCTGCGTTTGTGGCTGCGCCCGGAATGCAACCTTGGAATAAGTATGTTGATGCAATAGGTAAGTGTCCTGGGTTAAGGGGGTTGGTTAATATGTTCTATGACCCTGGTAAACGATATTTTAAGTGGGAATTTGTTCTGGATCCGACACTTGAGGGGGTTATGAAAAATGAAAAATAGAATTCAAAGGTTTGTTTTGTATTCAAGAGAAGAAAGGCTGGTTGAGCCGAAATATGGTATTCATGATAGGGGTCTTCTTTCAAGATTGAACCCTGAATATTATAAAATTATAAGGGGGGATAAATATGAGTCTAACAGAAAAAGTTAGAAAATATTGTACAAGATTAGTTGCTTCCGCAGTGTTGGCTGCTACTGTAATGGCGCCAGCATCTTGTGCTGAAGCTATGATTAATTATCCGCAGCAGAATGTGGTTCAACAGGTTGGTATGCGGGAATATTCTAGGTTTGTTAAAGGAGCTTTTGATAAGAAATATGATAACCATAACATGTTTTACAAAGAGTCTTTAGACGATCTTTTGGATACGACGCATAAAGTTTATGGACATTTAACAATTGAACTTACTAAGTATAGTTATAATGGAAATAAGGTTGTAAAACATAAAGTTGAGAGAACAATGACTGGTCAGGGTTCTGCTGTAGTTGTTGGCAATGATGGAGATAAATTAACTTTGGTAACTGCTAATCATGTAGTTAATCCTCCTCCTTTTAAAGATGTTTATGATGTTAAAGGGAGACCTGTACTTACGCATAAGGTTAAGGAAGTTAATTATATTCTTGAACAGACTGATTTGTTTGTACCGGTGGTTGCATTGCCGTTTGTTGGGACATCGAGGTTGAGTGTGGGCCCTGAGTTAAAGGTAGTTGCCCGTGACAAGGCTCGAGATATTGCTATAATCCAAACTAAGAAAGAATTTAGTGACCATATTAAACATTATAAAACAATTAATCGCTGGGGTAATTCTAAAGAGTTAAAGGTTGGCGATTTTTTGTATGCTGTAGGTTTTCCAAGAAATATAACTAAACAATTAGCTTCAGGGTATGTGTCTGCTAAAGGTAATCCGTTTACTCCTGGTGATGATCACAGGTTTATAGTTGATATGTCTGTTAACCCTGGTAATTCTGATGGGCCTGTATATGCTTTAAGAGATGGTAAGCCTGAACTTGTTGGAATTGTGAGTAGTAAATGGCCTGAAGGTATTGGCGGAATAATTAGGATTGATTCTGTTAAAAAGTTAATGGCAAAAATTGGTCTTAGTAAGTTGTTAGGTGTGGCGAAATGACCTCGAAAGATGTGATTGATCGAGAGAATGATGCGGAGGTTAAGTTTAGGTATGTACGAAATAAGTTTGGTAAGTGTCCTGCTTTGGAATATTCAGGGTCTGAAGGTTACTGTACAAAACTAATACCTTGCGATCAGTATTCTTCTGATGATTTTGTTTCGGTCAAACATCCCTGGGAGAAAGTTAAAAAGATGTATTGTAAATGTAAATTTGTTGAGAAGAATTGAAAAAAAAAACGGGATTGAATAAGAAGGGGTGGGATTTGATGAATTAATTATTTTTTAATATTTCAATTGCTTTTTTTATTTCTTCTTGTTCAGGTGTTAATGGTTTAGATTCTTTTGGTTCTATTTTTTTAAGTTTTTGTTCTTTTCTATTATTAGCTTCGTGTTCAACTAAAAACATGGCATCTTTTATTTTTGAAGCTAGTTCTTTAAAGTCTGGTTTGTTGTCGATTGGTTTGCAAAGTAAATCTAAACCGTCGTCTTGGTACCTTGGTAGGATGTGTAGAGATAATTTTTCATCTGTGTTGTCTTCACATTTGCCTGTTTTAAGAATTATATTTGAACCGTGTGCGCCCAGGCCTTCAAAAGCTGCGGTTGCTGCATATGATGCTACATAGAAAATGTGTGAACCTGATTCGAAGTTTAATTTTTCAAACAGTTTAGGTTCTTCTTTAGAGTATATTGTCATGTGGCCTGTGCACATTTGGTTTTCGGGTGCAATACAGATTACTTTTTCGTCTTGGTAAAGTATTTGTTCAGGTTTTATGAAATTTAGATGTTCTGGTATAGTGCTTGTATTTCCTGTTTGCCAGTTTACTGGTGTTCTTTTGAAATGGTTTTTTAGCATTATTGGCATGTTTTGTGCTAGCATTGTATTAATCTGTTTATTTTTTGATTCATCTAATTTGCCTTTTTTGTTGAATGCAAATTTTGTGATTCCGTCATTTTTTTCTCTTGGTAAAACGTGCATTAAAAAGTGTGGAGATTGTTGGCCTGCTACGCCTCCGTTGGCAATGAAGACATTAGCGCCTGAGCAAAGAATTGATTTTTTTAAGGCTTTAATCATTGCAGGAAGATTGCCAAAGATGTGTTGAAATGTTTTTACAGGAATGTATGGCATTATAGGGTAATGTTCTTTTGGATAAAGAAGAATGTGGCCAGTGGTCCAAGGGTTGATGTCAAGGATTCCAAACATTAGTTTGTCATCGTAAGCAATACTTGCCGGGATTTCTCCTTTAGTTATTTTACAGAACGGACATTGTTCTTTCTGTTCATCTAGTTGTGCCTGGACTTCAGGTGTTATTTCCATGATTAGGATCTGGGTATGGTTGTTTATAAATTTAATGTTTGGTAGTATGTACCTAGCTTGTTTATACTCTCTATGTGAAAGTATTTTGTTTTTTCTTTAATTTTTATGTATATACCCTAAATTATATAAATGTAAGATTTATTTTTATTATTATAGTTGAGGTGAATTAATATGGTTGAAAATAATGATAATAATAATGTTTACGATGTTATTGTAATAGGAACAGGGGCTGCAGGGTATACTGCTGCAATCTATGCTTCCAGGTATAAACTTAAGACTTTAGTGATTGGGAAAGAGTTTGGCGGTGTAGCTGCCGAGGCTTACATTGTAGAAAATTATCCTGGTTTTGAATCTGTAAAGGGGTTTGATCTTATGGAAAGTTGGAGAAAGCACGTAAAAGCTTTAGGTGTACAGGTTAAACCTGGAACTGTGGATGGATTGAATAAAATTGAAGAGGGGTTTGAAGTTTTTGTAGGGGAGAAAACTAGGTATGTTGCTAAGAGTTTAATTTTAGGTATTGGTCTAGAACGGAGAAAGTTAAATATTGAGGGCGAAGAGGAGTTGTTGAGCAAAGGTATACATTACTGTGCAACTTGTGATGCTCCTTTTTACAAGGGTAAAGTTACTGCTGTTGTAGGGGGTAGTGATAGTGCTGCGTCTGCTGCTTTACTTTTAGCTGAATACTGTCCTAAAGTTTACATTATTTATAGAAAGGATAAATTGAGAAGTGAGCCTTACTGGACAGATCTTGTAGAGAAGAATGATAAGATTGAAGTTATTTATACTACAAATATTACAAAAGCGATTGGTAAGGATAAGTTAGAAGCTATTGAGCTTGATAAAGAGTTTAATGGTTCAAAGAAATTGAAACTTGATGGTTTATTTATTGAAATTGGTTCAGTTCCTAACTTGGCACTTATTGAAGAACTTGATTTGGATCATGATGGTGGATATATTAAGGTTAATACTAAACAAGAAACTTCTTTATCAGGGGTTTGGGCGGCAGGAGATGTTACGTCAGGGTCTTTACCCTTGAAACAAATCATTGTTGCAGGTGCTCAAGGTGCACAGGCTGCTAATGGTGCTTTTATCTATGTGAAGACTTTGGCTTCTAAGAAGTGATTTTTTTAATTTTTTAAATATTTTCTTTTATATTTCTTATCACAATTATCTTTATAAGTGGGTCTTATTTTTTGAATTATATGAAAGGTTACCAAAATGTTAAAGGGAGTAATATAGTTTTGGCAAGTAGAGGTACTTATCGTTTAGCAGGGGATAAGTATAAACGAGTTCTTTTAATGACTAAATATACTGATGCAACAGAGTTTGAAATATTGAATGCGTTGAGTAGTGCTGCTGATAATGTGATGTTTGGTCATGATGATGAATTTGGTGCTCTTGAAAAATGTATTGTAGAGTTTCAGCCAGAGGTGTGGGATGAATTAGCTAATGATCCTGTAGAACTTTTGGAAAGGCTTGATATTAGTATTGATGTTGGTGATGCTGAAGTTTTGATGATGAAGTTAGGGGTTGTCTCTCCTGATATATTGAGATATGCTCGGCAACATTATAATGATTCTTTTTTGTATAAAGAACTTTTTATGGGTGGACAACCTCCCGGACAGGAGATTTGCGGAGTAAAAGTTTATCTTCAAGAAAATATGTTGCCTTTGCCTGATATGGTTAATATGCTTTTAGCATGTGGAGTTAGGAAATCAGATGTGTTAGATATTTCTGGAGATTATTATTTCGCTGAAGATTTGGTTGATAATTTTTATGAATTTGAGGATATAAATAATGTGGGAGATTCGAGTGATTATTTTTTACTAGAAGATTGTGCAAAAGTTTTAGCGTGTATAGATGAAAGATTGGTTGTTGATGATGGTAGTGAAGACCCTGTTGATAGAGATGAAGTTGCTGTAAATTAATAACATTTATATATTTCATTGTAGTATTTCTTATTATGACTGATTTGTATGATGATTGGAAATCGCATGTGAAGAAAGAACTTTCTGAGCTAAAGGATTTAGATAATACTAAAGTGGAGGCTAAATGTCCGAAATGTTTGACATTTAATCTGGAGTTCGATCCTTCGACTGGTAAAGTTCATTGTAAGAATTGCGGGTATGAAGATTATATAATTAAGGTTATGAAATAATAACCTTTAAATACCCTTTAATTCTTTCTTACTTTATAATATTGAGGTGAAAATATATGAAATCGTTACAACATAAAGATCAAAAAGTGGCAATATTGATAGATGTTCAAAATATGTATTATTCTGCTAAGCACATGTTTCAGGCTAAGGTTAACTTTAAAGAGATTTTGAAAACTGCTGTAGCTGGAAGAAGGTTAATAAGAGCTATTGCGTATACTATTGAAGCGGATATAAAGGGTGAAGATATTTTTCATAAAGCTCTTGAAAATGTAGGTATTGAAGTTAAGAGTAAAGGTTTGCAAACTTTTATTGGTGGTACTAAGAAGGGTGATTGGGATATTGGTTTGGCAATGGATGCTGTTCGTTTAGCGAATAAAGTTGATACTTTAGTTATCGTATCAGGGGATGGAGATTTTAAAGATCTTTTGATTTATCTAAAAACGCACGGTGTAAGAACTGAGATAATTGCTTTCTCAAGGACTGCTTCAAAATTGATTAAAGTTGAAGCGGATTTGTTTGTTGATATGGAACTTAATAAGAAAAAGTATCTTATGCCTATGAAGCCTTCAACAAGAAAACCTTCTTTGAAGAAAGTTGTTAAACCTGTTGCACCTCAAGCATTGCCAAAAATGGCGGGTGCTAAAAAAGGTCCTGTTTTTGTGCCTAAGTAAGTTTAACAGCTGTAACAAATTTGAAATAGTTGCTGTTAATGTAAGATTTAGTGTCTTTGACAGAAATTATTAAATCTGATTGGTAAGGGATGATTGAGATATCAACATCTTGTTGAGATGCTTTAGTAAGGTCTATCCATTCGGTTTGTTTTCTTAAATCTTTTATTATAGAATGTACGTGGCCAAGTCGAGTTGAAGACTTTGCTTGGAAATGTTCTATCTTTTTTGAGGTTTGACCTTTTACTATTGTGATAGGAAGATTAACGTCTACTAATACGACCTTGTCGTTGATAGATGATTCTGCTGTTGCAGGTTCTAGAGAAATGGAGTACCCAAAACTTTCGAACATGGAAATATTTATACATTTAGGGAGTCCTTGTTCTACGAACTTGTTTAATTCTTGTTGCATTATTGGTTTTTCTGGAAGGTCGTATGATATTTTCTGGTAAGATGTTTGTAAAAAGTTGGTTGGATAGATATATCCTCCTTGTAAAGATAAAAGGTTGAGACCGTCATTAGTTACATCTTTAACGCATTGTTGAACGAAGCTTTCGATATCTGACATGCTTTTCTCTGATGTGGACCTAGGGAATTGGTACAGGAATAGTATTGTGAAACCTAGTAACATTATTATTACACCGATTGTGATGAATATTGTCATTTGTCCTTTTTTCATTCTAAATACCTTTCAAATGGTTCAGTTGTAAGTTCTTCAAGTTCTTGGTTTATGCTTGGACTGTTGTACCCAAATATTCTTGTATTTTCTTGATATAGAATGTTATTTATGAATTCAACAGCGGGTGTTGTTGGAAGCAGGTTTGTAGTGTAAACTTGAATTATGTTTTCTGAAGATGAAAATAAAGGTTCAACTTGTACATGTCTTCCTTGATTGTTCTCTTTTATAGTGAACTGGCCTGCGTTTGTTATTGTATGTTCTGTTAATGATTCTGCTTCGATTGTGAATCTCTTTATAGTATTGAAATCGTTGTCAAGTTCAATGGTTGTAATGGTGTTGGGATCTTCGGATATGTAAAGGTCGGTATCTTTTGAGTATTCGGCTTTGCCTTTGATGACTATCTTTTTTTCTATTAAGTCGATGAAACCGTCAACATCTATATAATCTGGTTCAGTAACGCTTTTTCTGACTCTTAACTTGAAATCTTGGTTGAACTTGATTGAGAATGATCTGGCGGCTTTATTCCTGTCAGTGTATGTATATTTTGAACCTTTGGCTGCTTCTAGATATTCAATGCCGTCTTCTTCATTATAAACAATTTTAGAGTTTCCTTTCGTGATTAAGTTTTCGACAAAGTTGAAAGTAGTAAAGTCGAGTTCTGTGTTTGAAGTTATTACAGTTATTTTTTTACCTATTTTGTAAGAGTTTACAATAGCGTCAAAGTCTAAGGTTCTAAATTGGATAAGGTTGTTAATGTTACCTCTTATATCTTTGCCTAGTTTAAGTTTTGTTTGTGAACCTTGAAAATCTATTTCTACGCCTACCATGTTATCAATGTTTTCAAGTCTGATAGCTGTAGTTGCCCCTGGTATAATCATTACGTTATCGTCAGCTATTGATGAGGTTTTAAGATATTTTAGTTTGCCGTTGGAGTCGGTTCGTGCTTCGGTGCCGTCTATTTGTCTTAGAGCTATCTCGCCGTTGTTGAATAAGACTGCTGATGTTTCTGTAAATGAGAGCGCTCTATCAGGTGAACCTCTATCATCTATACTTGTTGATCTTCCGACTGAAATGGTTCTCTGGTTAAGGTTCGCGAGAAGGTTTGCGTAACCTGCTATGAATGTTTGGCCGATTCTTGCGCCGTTTCCTTGTAAGGATTCCAGAATGAATTCGTTATTTATTTTTTTAAGGCTTAAATCTTTAGCAAGGTCGAGTTGGAATGATTCGCCTAAAGATTCAGGGCCAGTTATCATATTAACGTTTGCTGCATTTTCTATAGTTCCATCTTTGTTTATTTGGATGTTTTCTCCATTGTTTACTTGAATGCCTGTAGTTGTGGTTGCTTCATCTAAATTTGAAAATTCCATATTTCCATTTTCATCAACATCGATCTGACTATTTTCTTTTACTGAAGCTTGAGAAACTCCGTTAATAGTTTCAGTTGTAGAAGAAGTTTCTGTTGCAGTTACTGATCCTTGTTGTCCATCTTGAAGATTTCCTAAGTCTCCGAAAGGGTCATCGGTTCTTATTCCTTCGTATGCAGTTGAAGGTGCATTAGGATCAGGGGGATCTGCTGATACTTGGAATCCTATACAAATTAATAAGAATATTACTATCAATGTTGAAATCTTTAAATTCATAACTTTACCTCTTTTTAAATAAAAAATAGTTATTTCTATATATAAATCTTATTATTAGAATTAGTCACTTTTGTGTATTAGTTGTTCTAATCTAGATTTCCAAATTTTTACTTGATTATCATTTGGTTTTAATTGAAGATATTTTATTACATGTTTATGTGCTTCATTAAATCTTCTATTTCTAATCATAAGGTGAGCCACATTTCTTTGAGCTGAAGCTAATTTTGGATTGATTTTTAGAGCTTTTTGATAAAATAATAATTCTTTAATTCTATTTCCTTTTTTACCATATGTAATGGCTAAATTATTATGAGCTAAGGCATATTTTGGATTTAATTTAATAGCATTTTGAAATGCATTTATTGCTTCATCTAATTTGCCAAGTTTAGTAAATACTCCGCCTATTTCATTGTGAATTTCTGGATTTGTACTGTTTTCATAAGGTCTAAGTAATTTTAATGATTTGGTAGGTTTACCACTTAAATTATAACTTCTAGCTTTACTTAAATCGTCTAACTCGCCACCCATAACAGTTCCTACTAAGCTTAATCCTGCTACTATGACTGCACTTTGTGCGGCTTTTTTAAGAAATGTTCTACGTGATGGGTCAAAAGAATCTTGAGAATACCATGCTTTCAAGCCTTCGTATGCGCTTTCTGCATATTGTTTTATATCTTCTATCATGTTTCCCCATTATATATTATGTTCTTTAATCTATATAACTCTTTCCATATATAAAACTTATTGTGTTTGTAACTGTATGGGGACAGTTATATTTATAAATGCATGGAGCTAGTAAGGTATTGGGGGAAGTATGAA
>JAYENX010000039.1:0-33306 GCA_034722435.1 Nanobdellota archaeon
TTTTGGTCCATTGTTAATAATCTTTTTACTGTTATTTCGTGGACTCCATTTTGAAAAACTGAACTTGCTACTTCTTTAGCTACTTGATTTTTCTTGGATTTTTTGTCCTTGAGCAAAGTTTGCTCTACTACCAACCAATGTGAGATATTGTGTTCTTAAATCTCTTTTTTGTTCCTCAGGAAGGTTTTCATAATCTTCCATGTCTTTCCAAAAATCTTTTTCTATATCTTCTCGAGCATTAAGAATTAATCGAGCTTTTGAACCGCCTAGTTTATCTACAATCATTGCGTAGGTTTGGCCGTTGCCATTAGTTCCATTGGTTTTTCCATCATAGTTCATAAGTTTGTTTGCAAAGTCTTCAACACTGAGTAAAGATAGTGTTTCAGTCGTTACTTTTAGTTCTGTAAGTAATTGACGTGCAAGTCCTGAATCATAAGGTTTATCCTGCCCTGTAAAATATGTTTGGACTTTAGTTTCAAAAAGGGTTAAGGTTTCAGAATTTGAATCTAGTTTTTGAGGGGTATCTGTTATTTTACTATCTGTGTTTTTAGAGCTTCCTTTTCCTTCATATTTTTTATCATCAACCATATAAATCCCCTCGATTAGTTATAATTAATGTAGCAAAAGTTGAGAATATATAAAGCTTTCTTTGGTTTTAGTATTTTTGAGTAGTAAAAACGTAAGCTTTTTAAATCAATATCTCATTGTAATAGTTATGTCCGAAAATAAAGATTCTAGTGCTCTTTCACAAATTGAGACTTTGGTAGCTCAAGCAAGGGTTGAGCGAGATAGTTTTGAAGCTGAGAGTGATAGGTTGAAGCACGAAATAGAATTTAGGGATGAAGATATTCAAAAGTTAACAACTGAATTAGATTCTAAAGGTGAACAGTATGTTGCTTTGCAAGTTAGATTAGATGAAGAGCGTCAAAGATTGCAAGATGAACTTGTAGGTATTCAGCAAGGATTTGATTCTAAGATACAAGCTTATGAAGCTCAGCTTGAAGATGTAAAGGGCTTGTATCAACAGGAACAAGGTACTGTTTTATTATTGAAAAGGGAGAATGCAGGTCTTAAACTGGATGTTGAAGAATCTCTTTCTTTTGAAGAGAATAATAAAGTTTTGCATCAAGAAATTGAAAGTTTAGCAAAAGAACTTTCAGAATTATCTGAACAATATACTCAAGAACTTGATTCTTTAAGAATACAGTTAGATGAACAAGTTGACTCTGGAGAGTTGGCTGGTTTAGAGGCTAAGCTTAAAGAGAAAGATACTGAAATTGATGGTTTACAGAGTGAACTTCATAAAAATAAGTTATTGTTACGTCTGACTGCGAATGTTCAGAAAGATAATGAAACGCTTGTTAAGAAGTGTGAAGGTGTTAAACAAGATTGTGTGAAACTTTCTCGGGATAATGAATCTTTGAGAGGGGATTATGCTGAATTACAAAAAGTGCATGATGAACTTAAAATAGAACGTGATGAATTTCGGAGTTCTTATCAAAATGCCGAAATTATTTTTAATGATGTTGAAGAGTTTGTTAAAGGCGTCACAGAAGATGATCCTGTAGATATGTTTTTTGCATTACAAAAGACTTATCCTGGTAAAAGTGTTGATGAGTTGATTGAGATTCATAAAGGTATTCAGATGACTCCTATTCCTGAGGTTAAACAAGGTATAGTTTCAAGATGTAAAGATTCTTTGTATAGTGTTGGTTCTTCACTTTATACTTTACCTTCAAAAGTTTTTACTAAGAATAATGCGCTTATATTGGGGGTCTCAACCACTATTGTGGCGGGTGCTCTTGCAACTTTACTTTATGCAACTGGAGAGCATACTAAAGTTTTAGAAACTGTTACTAATTATATAAAAAGTTTTTAAGAAATAAATTATTCTTTAATATTATCGTATGCGCCTATGATTTGGTCATAGCCTTCTTCGATTGCTTTTCCAAGAGATCGGGTTGTTGGTGAATCTGGCATTGTACTAATTTCTTTTTTTAATGTTTTCATTGTTTTTTCAGTTCCTACAGCCATTCTGTCCCATTCTTTTCTAGGTATATTTTTTATTTTAGCGAAAGTGTTAGTTTTGGTTCTGTATATTTTAACTTCTTCATATATTTTAACAAGTTTACTTAGTTCATCAAGTTGAGTGCCAAGGCCTCGTGCTTGAAGTTCTGTTCTTTCAGGTTCTGTATTTGCAGGATCCGTAAGCATATTTTGGTAATCTGTTCTTATATCTTGAGAACGTGTTTGTATATTTTTAGTGTTTCCTTGGAAAGTTGATGTTAATTCACAAAGTGCTGTAGAAAGATTTTTGACTTGGGTTTTGTAATCATTTATGGTGTCTAGGTTTGTTTTTTGTATAGGTGATGGTTCAGGTGGTGTATCATCAGGTTGTGGTAATTCAATGGATGTTTCTAAAGTTGGTGTAGGTTGTGGTAATGTTTCTGGTTGTTGAGTAGTATTAGTGGTAGTTTTTGTAATTTCCATACTTATTCCGTATCTTTCTTTGATTCTGTTTACAAGATTAATTTTTTCTGGAACTATGCCTCTGAAACAGGCGGTAGCATATCCTGTAGCGAGCATTAATGCAAGAGAACCAATTATTAAACGATTTTTTTGTTTTCTCTTTTTATGTTCTTGTTTGAATGTTTTTCTATACTCTTCAACAATAACGTCTCGTTTTGCTTTGATACGGGCAGCGCTCATTGCAAGTTCGCTTTTTATTTTAGGAGTTGAATTACTTCTAGCACGGTCTTCGAGGTCTTCTGCTGCTCTGTCAATTATTTCTGGGCCGAATGCTCTTACAAATTTTCTGTATTCTCTGTCAAATTCATATGATTCTGTTTTGTCTTTTTTAATAGTAAATTCCTTGTTGTACATAATTCCCGCACTGACTACTAGAAGTGCTTCGAGTGCTTCTTTAGTGTATAATTTTCCTTTTCCTGCTTCGGTTTTGATTTTGTATATTTTACAATATTGTTCAAAGACTTCGAGTATATTTGTTTTTGTTGCAGAAATAATTCCCATATCTGTTTCATATTGTTCTCCTCTTTTGATATCGGCTATTTTATATTCTATAGCATTAACGAGTGCGTCGAGTTCTGTCTGGTTAAAGGGGTTATGAAGTGTTCCATTTTCATCTAGAATTGTATCAAATACTAATTCGCCAAGTCCTCCTGTGAGTTTTAGTTCGTCATTCTGGTTGTATTCAGTTCTAAACCAACTTTCATAGACTTCTTTTGCTAATATTTGATTAGATTTTGGTTCATTTGTGTTCCATATTTTTGTATCTGCAGTTTCTCTAGCTGATTTATTTTTTGCTGCTTCTCTCATATATTTCCATTCTGGATTTTGTTCTTCTTCAGTTTCAGATGTTACAGAATTTGAGGTTGTTATTGGTTTTTTATGTGGTGTTGGAGTTTTAGAAGTTGGCTTAGGTGTTATTTTGTCTGATTCTGAAATTTGGCCTTTAGGTGTAGATATGGATTGAGCTGTTGCTTTTGCTGCAGCTTTTGCTCTCATTTGTTCTAGCCTTTTTGCAAAATCCATATTTTGTTCTTCTCTGGCTTTTTTTTTCTCTGCTAATTCTGTTCTTATAGTGTCATCAGTAAGATGTTGGGTGCTTGTAGAGCCTTGGCTACTTCTTTTTTTTGGAGTTTTATCTTTATCTGAGACCATAGCACTATTAAGAAGTGGTAAATACTATTTAAAGTTTTTCTAAGAAAAAATGAATGGGGCTACTGGGATTACCACTGGACACTGGACAACCGTGGTTAAATTATATATATTCAATTGTATATTTTAAATATTATGTTATTTTGTGATTTAAATTGAATAATAATAATAATAATAATAATAATAATTTAATTATCCCTCTTGATTTTACATGCAATCTTGCAGAATTTGTTGGAATACATTTTGGTGATGGTTCTATGATTTATGGTCCTAATTATAAATATCGGGTTGCTTATGCTTGTAACTTAAATGAGGTTGATTATGTAGAGTATTTTCAAAATTTGTTTTATGAATTATTTAATATTAAGTTAAAAAAAACATTATACTTTAAAAAGAATTGTATTGAATTATATTATTATTCTAAAAAGTTTTGTGAATATATGATTAATGTATTACAAGTTCCTTCTGGTAGAAAGACTAATTTGATTATTCCTCAATATATTCGGTCTAATAGATTATTAACAATTGCTTTTCTTAGAGGTCTTTTTGATACTGATGGTTGTTTAACTGTTCAGCGAGATGGGAAATATAAGTATCTTCTTGCTAAAATAACTACTTCACTTCCTGATTTTGCATATTCAATTTCTAAATTGTTAAAATCTCTTAATATACATTGTTTTGTTACAAAGAAAGGAAAACATAATCCTGGCTGTGATGTGGTTATAAGGCATTTGAATGTTATTGAATTTTTGAATCTTGTTAAGCCTGTGAATTCTAAATATTATAGAAAAATGGGAATGTATGGGGCTACTGGGACTTTCGGAGTAAAGCTTTTTGATCGTTTGACCTTTTGCTTAAACTGTTCGAATTTCTGAGATGCCATTCCCTTACATCTTCCCAGATCCGAGGCTATCTTCAGGGAGAGTTTATTTCATCGCCTAAAGGCTCATCTCTCCAGCTACTGGAGGCCCCTATTCTAGCCAGATTATACTATAGCCCCATATGAAATAATTTGATTTTGTTGAGTTATTTAAATGTTACTATAGAAATTTCAATATTTTGTAAATGATTCCGAAGAAGAAGATGGCCATAAGTATTACGCCAATAACGTAATTTTTTTTGATAGAGTATTCAGGTTTTTTGTCGC
This sequence comes from Nanobdellota archaeon, assembly GCA_034722435.1. Taxonomy (GTDB): domain Archaea; phylum Nanobdellota; class Nanobdellia; order Woesearchaeales; family JAHWHD01; genus JAHWHD01. The sequence goes on from JAYENX010000039.1 coordinate 4,826, forward strand.
CGCGTCTTTTACATCGCCAGTGCATCAATACTATCAATATACCTGCGAGAGCAGCTGCAATTGATCCCGCAAACCATAAAGTTTCAATAAAATTGTTGAGTCCTATAAAGAATAAAATAAGTGGAACAATTACAGTAAGGCTCCATGAACTTATTTCTTTTAGTTTAAAGTCGTATGTATACATTCCTTTTAGTGCAAGTCCCAGGCACATAAATGATGTTGTCATTGCAAAGACTGCGAATAAGTTTGCAAATATGGTCATGTAGTTTCCGTATATGGCTCCGAGACCTATGGTTGAGATTTCTGTAGTTGTAATGCCTGAAGCTCCAATTACAACTAAAGTAAAAACTGAGTATATTATAATAGGGATAATACTTCCCCATATGATTGCTTTTTTAAACAGTTTTTTGTTTCTATGAAGTTCTTCATGCATTTCAGGGATTGCTGCAGTGCCGAGATATGCGAAAAGTACAACGCCGTAAGGGATAAAAACATTTGAAACATTGATTGTTGAAAGGTTTTCTATGATGAAGTTTTTTGAGAAGAGAATTATTATACTTATTATGCTGGCAATGATAATCATGATTGCACCCATTCCTACTTCTAATTTTTCAATAAGTTTTAATCCTGCAAGAACAAATAATGTTACTGTTATAAAGAATATTAAGCTATACTGAAAACTTGTGAAATATGGTGAAATTGCATTTAATGAATTGCCTACTCCTATAATGTATGCTAATAACGCTCCGTATATTCCTACAATCATTGAGATGGTCATAAAGAATCTTCCTTTTTTGCCAAGATATTTTTCGGCGTATCCTGTAAGTTGATGGTATCCTTTTGTTCTAAGAACAATTTCGCCCATGTAAAGGTTGATAAGAAGTATTCCGAAACCTAAACCGAGAATCCATATTATTCCTAATAAGAATCCTGATTGTGCAACTACATAAGGTATACCTAAGGTTCCTGCACCTAGCACACATCCCATTAATGTTGCTATAGCTTCAATAAATACTTTTTTTACCATTGTTATATTAAATTATACAAAACAATTTTTTGGTGGATTTTTTAATAGTTCATGAAGTAAATCGATGGCGTCTTTGATGTCCTTCATATTCGCAACGCTTATTGTGGAATGAAGGTTTCGAATTGCTACACCTACAACTGTTGAAGGGACTCCTCCCCTCGACATCATAATTTTAGTTGCATCGGTTGTACCTGTATCGTCTACTTTAAATTGTAAAGGGATTGCTTTTTTTCTTGCAATTTGGAGTAACCAATCGTTGATGCAGCGGTTTGAAATCATCTCTGCGTCCATGATGCTCATGACGGGTCCTTTACCAAGTTGAACTACGCATTCTTTATCATAATCTTCTGCATTTGTAACGTCAATAGCAATACCCCAATCAGGATCGATTTTGTAAACTGCTACTTCTGCACCATATAGTCCAACTTCTTCTTGAACTGTGAATACATAGTAAATATCGTTTTCAGTTCTTTTCAGTTTTTTGGCAAGTTCACAAAGAACAAAACAACCTATTCTGTCATCTAAAGCTTTACCTGCAATGATGTTTTTATTTCCAAGATATCTTGCTTCTTGAAATGGTACTACATAAGCTCCAATTCCTATCTTCTTTTTTGTTAGTTCTTTTTTATTTAAGCCGGTGTCAACATGAAGTTCGTTCATTTCTGGAGGTTCTTCGATTAGAAGATCTTCTTGAAGTTCTTGATATGAAATTACTCCTGTGCAGCTTATATCGTTGTTTCTGTCAAGGATGGCAACGTATTGGCCAAGTAATGTTGCAGGGTCTATTCCTCCAACAGCTGAGAATTTTATTTTTCCATCGTCTTTTATCTCTCTTATTATTAATCCGATTTCGTCCATATGGGCTGCAAGCATAACTTTTCTTCCTTTGCCTGATTTGTGACAAATTAAGTTACCAAATTTGTCCGTATACATTTCGTCAACATAATCTTTCATTTCTTTTTCTATAATTTTTCGTACGGGATGTTCAGATCCGCTCGGACCAAATGTGTTGATAAGTTTAATTAATAGTTCTTCTTTCATATTATCACCTTAAATTGTAGTTTGACCGCACCCTAAATAGTTGCAGTTAGGTCCTTTTTGTTTGAAGTTTCTTTTTTTGAGATTATGAAGAGATTTATCAAGAACTTCGATGAATGTATCTATTTCTTTTTCAGATACTATATATGGAGGAATTACCCTTACTCCTTTGAAACCGCATCCTAGTAAAACTATACCGTTTTTTATAAGTTCAAGAATTAAACTATTTCTTTTTTTAGAATCTGGCATGTCAAATGCGTCCATAAGGCCCAGGCCTCGTACATTACTTATTTCTTTATGCTTTTCTGAAATATCTTGCAATCTTTTTCTTAGGTATGCGCCCATATTTTTAATATTTTTTAATAGATTATATTTCTTAATAACTTTAATAGTTTCAGCACCTAATGTCATAGAAATTAAGTCTCCACCGCCAAAAGTGCTTGATATTGATGATTCTTCTTTAGGAAACATATCTTTACTTGAGATGGTTGCGCCCACTTGTAGAGCCTTTGCACAAGATTGTACATCTGGAATTATATCTGAATGTTGATATGACCACCATTTCCCGGTTCTACCCATGCCTGCTTGTACTTCGTCGCAGATTAATGGGATTTTGTATTTTTTTGTCATCTTTCTTATTTCTTGCATCATTTTTTTTGGTGCTACATTGTATCCGCCTTCGCCTTGTACGCCTTCAAGAATTACAAATCCTATTTCTTCAGGTGCTGTATCTTCTTGAAAAATCTTTTTAAGTTTTTGTCCAGCATTTTCGTCATAAGGTAGACGTCGCATATTAAACGAAAAATAGTTCTTTTTTTGGACTGTTTTTGAATTTGTGCATGATAATGCGCCCATGGTTCTTCCATGCCATCCTCTCTCAAAAGAGATTCCTATCTTGGCACATTTTTGTTTTCTTAAACATATTTTAAGTGCGTTTTCTACTGCTTCTGCACCGGAGTTAATTATAAATGCTTGATTAAATTTTTTAGGAGTTATAGAAAGTATTTCTTCGATAATGTCTATATGTTGTTTAATTACGAAGTCTTGGCCTGCATATTTAATAGGGAATCTTTTGTGAACTTTCTTTAATGCTTTAAGCATATCTGGATGATTGTAACCTAGAGGGTTGACAGCGATTTGACAGCCAAAGTCTAAGAATGTATTATTATCAATATCTTTAAAGTAACAACCGTTTCCTTTTTTACTGTGGATGAATGGATAAACAGTTCCTCGTCCGCCGTTTATCTTTGATAATCTAGAAAGAAGCTTTTTTGATTTAGGTCCTGGTATTTTTGTTTTGATATTTATCATTTTTCGTAGATGTCTATCTGAGCTTTTTGAAGTGCGTCTGAATAGTCTATATAAACTGTTTTGGTTTCAGAGAATTCGTTAATTCCTTCTATGCCTGCTTCTCTTGTTCCGTTGCCAGTATGTTTAACTCCTCCGAATGGAAGGTGAACTTCAGAACCTATTGTTGAAGAGTTAATGTAAGTTATTCCTGCTTCAATTTCGTTTATAGATTTAAACGCGTTTTTTATGTTTTTTGTGTATATTGATGAGCTTAGACCATATTTAACCGAATTGGCAACTTCAATAGCTTCGTTTATATTTTTTATAGGGATAATTGAAAGAATTGGTCCGAATATTTCTTCTTTTGCAAGTCGCATATGTTTTTTAACATTTGTGAAAATTGTTGGTTTGAAGAAGTTGCCTTTTATTTTTGGACTAGAACCCCCATAAATAAGTTTTGCGCCTTCGCTTTTACCTATTCTTACATATTTTTTAGATTTTTCTATCGCTGAATTATTTATTAATGGTCCAATATTTGTGTTAATATTTAATCCGGAACCTAGTTTAAGTTTTTTAACTTTTTTAATAAGTTCTTTTTCAAGTTTTCTTTTAACTTTTGTATGTACTATTACTCTTGAAGTTGCTGTACATCTTTGGCCTGTTGTTCCGAAAGCGCCCCAGATAATTCCTTCAATTGCTAAATTTAGATCTGCATCTTCCATTACAATGATTGCGTTTTTTCCGCCAAGTTCTAAACCGATTCTTTTAATGCCTGAATTTTTTGTTATCCATTCGCCAGTCGAATTTGAGCCCGTGAATGAAATTCCGCGTATTTTTGGATTTTTGACAATCTCTGTTCCAACTGTTTTTCCGGGTCCAGGTATTAAATTGATAACTCCGGGGGGAATTCCTGCTTTCTCAATTATTTTTATAAGTTCAACTGCGCATAACGGAGTATCTGATGATGGTTTGAAAATGATTGAGTTACCGCAAATAAGTGCTGGAGCGATTTTCCATGCTGGAAGAGCTATAGGGAAATTCCAGGGTGTTATAATTCCAATTATACCTATTGGTCTTCTTATGGTCATACAAAATTTGTTGGAGAGTTCGCTAGGGGTTGTATGGCCGAAAAGTCTTCTTCCTTCGCCTGCCATGTATTCAAAAATGTCTATAGCTTCTTGGATATCTCCGCGTGCTTCCACTAAAACTTTACCCATTTCCTGAGTAAGAATTTTTGCAAGTCTTTCTTTATCTTTTCTTAGTAAATTTGCAATTGTGAAAAGGTATTGAGCTCTTTTAGGTGCTGGTAATTTTGACCATGATTTGTAAGCTTTTTCTGCCGCTATTATTGCTTTATGTACATCTTTTTTTGTTCCTTCTTGGAACTCTGCAATAAGTTTGTTAGTGGCGGGATTGTAGGTTTTGAAAATTTGTTTAGAACTAGAATTAACCCATTTACCATCTATGTAAATTTTATAGGATTTCATCCATGCACCTCTTTTTTTATATACTCTGATATTGTCTATTTTTGGCTTTTAAGTATATAAGTTTTGTGGAATAATTGGCTAATATGAAACCCTCTCGCTCACAGCATTCGTTTTATTCATTTAATTAATTACGAATGCATCTTTCTGTCTTACGAATAAATAACGTGTTCGCTGGCCGAGTTAGGCAAGGGTTTAATATTACCCGGAATAATTTAAACAATCAACAGATTTATATATTATAATCCTTATAAATATAATAAAAAGAGGTTAGATGGTTAGAGAGATTTCTGAAAGGGAGAGAGAACTACCTGATGCTGTAATAGGTAAACTTCTTAAGATTGCGCATGAAGATAAAAGTATTATTTCTTTAGGACCTGGTGAGCCTGATTTTCCGTTACCTAAACCGCTTGTTGCAGAGATTAAAAGGTTGGCTGATAAAGTTAATCATTATGCTCCACCTGGCGGTAGAAGTGATTTTAAAGAATCTATAATTAAGAAATTAAAACGGGATAATAAGATTAAGGCAAAGCCTGAAAATATAATTGTTACTTGTGGGAGTCAGGAAGCGCTTGCATTAGCGACTGCTTGTACTTTGGATGTTTCTGAGCAAATCATTATCCCTAATCCTGCTTTCATGGGTTTTCTTCCAACATTTGAATTGTTTAATGCGGTGCCTCGATTTGTTGAGTTGAAGGAAGAAAATGATTTTGTTTTTGATCCTGATGAAATTAAAAAGCAGATTGATAGAAAAAAAACTAATGTTTTGTTAATTAATTCGCCTGCTAATCCCACTGGTACTGTTTTATCTAAGAAATTACTCGAAGAGATTGCAGATCTTGCAGTAGAGTATAATTTTTATATATTTTCAGATGAGGCTTATGAAAAGATTCTTTATGATGGTGCTAAACATGTTTCTCCTGGATCTTTGAATGGGATGGAACCTTATGTTTTGACTTTTCATAGTTTTTCAAAAACTTATGCTATGTGCGGGTTTAGGTTAGGGTATTGCGTAGGGCCTGAAGATGTTGTAGAAGCAATGACTAAGACGCACATTTATACGACTATTTCGGCACCTAATATTTCACAGATGTTAGGGATTAAAGCTTTATCTTTATCTTCGAAGTATACGGATGCAATGGTTAAAGAGTATGATAGAAGAAGAAAATTAATAGTGAAAAGATTGAATGAGTTAAATCTTCATGTTAAAAAACCAAAGGGTGCTTTTTATGCTTTTGCAAATATTAAAGATTATTCTAATAATTCAAGATTTTTTGCTGATAAACTGTTAAAGAAAGCTAAAGTTGCCGTTGTTCCTGGTACTGATTTTGGGAAAATGGGTGAAGGTTATATTAGATGTTCGTATGCAACTGATTATAAGTTGATTGGTAAGGCCATGGATAGGGTTGAAAAGTTTTTAAAAAAATAAGTAATTCTGTGAAAGTTTTATAAATCTCTTCTACTTATATACAGAAAATGAGGAAAATATTAATTTTTTCGTTTATTTTATTGTTTTTGTGTAGTTTTGTTTCTGCTTTAGATGTAGATTATGATTTTAATGTTGTTGGAAATAAGCTTGTGGTCGAGAGAAGTTTGATTTTTGATGAAGCGGTTACTGGAAATTATTCATTCAGTATTCCTAAAGATGCGAGTAGTGTTTCAGTTTATGTTGATAATGAGTTAGTTGATGTGCTTGATACTGTTGTTCTTGATAATAATAATTTAGTTAAAATAAGTTATGTGACAAAAGAGTTTCTTGATGAGAATAATTTTGTTTTTGATTTTGATGCGGATTATAATATTGATAATCTTAAGATTGTGTTAGTATTACCTGAAGGTGCATCTTTGAAAACGCCTATTAAGATGAGAAGGTCAAGTTCAATTTTTCCTGATGCTGATGTTGTAACTTCTGATGGTGTAAGTATTGTTTTAGAATGGGATTATGAAGATGTTAAGAAAGGTGACAATCATAGTTTCTTTGTTAGGTTTAAGAAATCTGCTAATTATAATTTAGTTCTTATAATGTTACTTTTGGTTTTAGTTGTTTTTCTTGTTGTCAAGTTTATAGTTTTTGGAAAAAAAGTTCCTTTGATAAAAACTGAAGAATCTAAACAACAAATTCAACAAGTTCAACAACTTCCCGAGGGTGTTCCTGTTGTTCCAGTTACTGGATTTGAAGGACATTTAAAGACTGCGGAAGAGCAAGTGGTTAATCTTTTGAAATTAAAAGAGGGTGCTTGTGAACAGGGTACTTTGAGAGTTGCTACAGGTTTTTCAAAAGCGACGTTATCTCGCTTATTAAAGGAATTAGAGGATAGAAAAGTTATCTATAAAGAGAAACGGGGCAAGAAAAACCTGGTATTTCTAAGAAAACATTGATTGAACAATTTGGAACTATTTAGTACGTATTTCTTTACAATCTTTTGATTTTTATCCATTGTTCCAGTAACAACAACTAACTTTCTACTAGTCTTACTAGGATATGGTGTGAAAGCCGGAGGTAAGAAAATGTACGGAATAATTAAACAATATCTGATTGAACCTTTCGCTCGTACTCTATTTGGAGATTATGAATCACAAGAGAACAAGTTAGTAGGGGATCTCATAGTTAACAGGAGAATACTCGATTATGTTAATCCTGGAAAAACTTCTATAGATGAGATTTGTTGGAACGAGTTAAGGAGAGAAGCGGGATAAAACGCCCCCTTTCAGTTTTAAACTGAATTATCCTGCTTTTTTTCTTTTTTAAGGTTGTTTTGTTGTTTAAATCCTTTTAAACTTAATTTGGAACAATTTGGAACGATAAGAAGGGTGATGATGCGTGAATATTCGGATAAAACCTATAGTTGCACAGACAATAACTAAGTAATTGTTTAACTATACAACTAATTGTGGCAGAAGTGTTAATCATGTTAAAACTAATTAAACCAATGGAGGTAAACTAAAATGAAAAAAATATTTGCAATTGTTGTGCTAATGTTGATGGTGTTAAGTGTAGCATCGTTTGCAATGGCAGTAGAAAATGAAACAGTAGAAGATACTGTGTCTGATGATACGGTAACTGGGGATACAGGTGCGGAAGATTCAGTTGAAGATACTGATGAAACTGCGGATGAAGGAACTGAAGATGAAGACGCTACAGAAGATGAAGCAGAAGAAACAGAAGACGAACAAGAAGATGAATCTGCTGAAGACGATGTAGAAGAAACAGAAGATGAACAAGAAGATGAATCTGTTGAAGAAGATGTAGTTGAAGATGAGACTACTGAAGATGAAGCAGAGGAAACGGAAGACGAACAAGAAGAAGTTCTTGAAGAAGATTCCGGTATAGAACTTACTGAAGAAGACGAAGAAGCAGCAGGAGTTACACCTGATAGTGCTTTGTATGGTCTTGAGAGAGCTATGGAAAGAGTTAGTTTAGCGTTTACATTTGGTAAATCAGCTAAAGCTAAGAAAGGTCTTGCTCATGCTCAGGAAAGATTAGCTGAAGTTAAAGCTATGATTGCCGAGAAGAAGATGGACAAAGCTCAAAAAGCTCAAGAACTTTATGATGAAACTGTAGAAGAAGTTTCTGAGATTGTTGAAGAGATTGGTAATGGCGATGCAGAAGCGGATTTAGAAGATCAGTTAGAGATTGAAGAAGCTCTTGAAGAAAATCAAGAAATGGTTCAAGAACTTAATCAGTTAAAGCTTAAAGTTAAAGGTCTTGATGAAGAACAAAAAACTCAATTACAGAACATGCTTCAAAGTATGGAAGGAGTTAATTCTAAATTTGAAGTTAAGGTTGAGGCTAAGAAGAACAAAACCAAAATTAAGATAAAAGCTGAGAAAGGAGCTACAGATGAAGAAATTGAAGCTCTCGAAGGTGCTCTTAAACAAGGTAGAGAACTTTCTGAAGTAAGAATTGTTAAGAAAGGATCAGGAGTTGTTAAACAAGAGGAAGCGAAGAATGAGGTCAAAGTAAAGAAAGGCCAATCTTCAGATGATGACGAGGAAGAAATTGAAATTGAGATTGAAGAAGAGGATGAAGAAGAACTTGATGGAGATGAAACCGAGTTAGAAGATGAAGATGATGAAGACGATTCTTCAAAAGGAAAAGGTAATGACAAAAAAACTAGTGATGACGATGAAGACGAAGATGAAAGTGAAGACGAATTAGAAGAAGAAAGCGCTGATGATAGTGTAGAGGATGACTCCTAGATTTATTTAATTTTTTATTTTTTTTATTTTTTAAATTTCTTATTTTGATTGGTAATTTTTAATATTTTCATAACATTTATATATTCAAGATTTCTTAACTTTTATTAAAAAGAGAATGATAGAAATAAGACTTCATGGGAGAGGCGGGCAAGGAGTTAAAAAAAGTTCGATGATACTCGGTAGAGCGGGTTTTCTTGCAGGCTATTATGTACAAGATTTTGCGTTATACGGTGCTGAGCGTAAAGGTGCGCCATTGACAAGTTTTGTTAGAATTTCTAAAAAACCTATTCAGACAAGAGGACACATTCTTCATCCTGATTATATAATTTTATTAGATGATGCTCTTGATTTAAAGAGTGATCTTGCTGGTATGAAATCTAATACTCAAGTGTTAATAAATACGAATAAAGAGTTTAAAAAATTTAAAATGCATAAAGTTGATGCGACCAATATTTCTCTTAAGTGTACTGGGAAAGCGATAGCTAATGTTGCAATGTTGGGAGCTTTTGCTAAGATTAGTAAACTTTTTACAGTTTCGCAGATTGAAAAAGCTGTTAGAATTGAACTGGCAAAATATCCTAAAGAAATAATTGATAAGAATGTTAAAGCTGCTAAGGAGGCTTTTGATAACGTAAAATGAAATCTGAGAAAGATATTAAAAATTTAGGAAGTAAAGGCGTGCCTTATGCTGTTGTAGGTATGAAAGCAGCAGAAAGAAGTTCTTGGAGAGTGTTTAAGCCTGTGATTGATTATAATAAATGTATTAAATGTCATCAGTGTTGGCTTTTTTGTCCTGATGTTGCATACACTATTGATAAAAAAGGGTATACTCATGCAAATCCTGATGTGTGTAAAGGTTGCGGGATATGTGCTAAAGAGTGTCCTGTAAAATGTATTAAAATGGAGAAAGAACAATGAAAGATCTTTTAGATGGTAATAAATGTGCGGCGATTGCGGCGAGGCTTGCACATGTAAAGGCTGTTCCGTGTTTTCCTATTACTCCTCAAACTGAAATAATTGAAACTATACAGAAATGGAAAGCTAATGGAGAGTTTAAGGGTGAGTTCACACAGCTTGAGAGTGAACATTCTGTTATGTCTGCGGCTATAGGTGCTGCAATGACTGGTGCTAGAACTTTTACTGCAACATCTTCGCAAGGGCTTTTACTTATGCATGAAATGTTGCCTATAGCTTCAGGTACGAGGACTCCTATGGTGATGGTCAATGTATCTCGAGGTTTAAGCGCTCCAATTACTTTGTGGCCTGATCATAATGATATTTTAGCAATGCGCGATTCTGGATGGATTACTTTTATATGTGAAACTAATCAAGAAGTTCTTGATTCAATTATTATAGGGTATAAAGTAGGGGAAAATCCTAAGATTGCTCTTCCTGTTTTAGTAAACATGGATGGTTTTATACATTCTTATACTAGAGAAATTGTTGAGGTTCCTGAACAGAAGTTGGTTGATAAGTTTTTGCCAAAGAATATGTTTCTAGAGATTAAGTTGGATGTTAAGAATCCAAAAACTTTAGGGATTCCTGTTATTGGTGAATATATGAAATATAGAGCTCAGTTACATAAAGCGATGTTAGATTCGTTTGCAGTAATTAGAAAGGCTCATGTTGAATGGAAAAAATTAACTGGTAGAAAGTATGATCTTATTGAAAGTTATAAATTAAAAGATGCAGATGTTGTAATGGTTATCATGGGTCCTAATACAACTATTGCGAGAGCGGCTGTTGATAAGATGAGAAAGAAAGGGAAGAAAGTTGGTTTGTTGAGAATAAGGTTGTACAGGCCGTTTCCTGAAAAAGAGATAAGGAAAGCTTTAGAAGGTTTTAAAAAAATAATTGTAGCGGATCAAAGTATTTGTCCTGGAATGTCTGGTATTTTGTATCCTGAAATTAAGATGGCGCTTTATGGAACTAAGGTTAAAATTTCTAATTTTATAATTGGTTTAGGTGGTGCAGTGTTAACTGACGATTCTTTTGTTGAAATATTTGATGATGTATTTAAATCTAAAGAGGAAGTAAGAAAATGGTTGATGTAAAAGTTAATCTAAAAGGACAAATGTTAAATGTTTCTAAAGATAATCTTCTTACAGGGGGGACTTTTGCATGTTCTGGTTGTGGTCCTATACTTGGAACTAAATTAGCACTTAAAGCTCTGGGTAAGAATACTATTATGGTTAATCCTGCTGGGTGTATGACTCTTACAGCTACTTGGCCGTTTACTCCTTACAAAGTTCCTTGGGTACATTCTGCTATAGAGAATGCTGCTTCAACAGCTTCGGGAATTTTGATGGGATTAAAGGCGCAAGGGCTTGATAAGAATACTAATGTGTTGTGTTATGCGGGAGATGGAGCTTCTTATGATATAGGGTTTCAATCTTTATCTGCAATGACATATCGAAAAGAGAAAATAATTTATGTTTGTTATAATAATTCTTCATTTGCAAATACTGGTTTTCAGAGAACTGCTGCTACTCCTCTTGGTGCGCGTACTAAAACTTCTGAGCCAGGAAAGGTTTGCAGTTTGGGTAATGTTTTGCCTAGAAAAAATATGAGCAAAATGCTTGCAATGAGTCATTGTGATTATGTTGCGACCGCTTGTGTAGCGTTTCCTAAAGATTTTATGGATAAATTGAAGAAAGCTGCTTCAATAGATGGGCCTTCTTTTATTGATCTTTTATGTCCTTGTATACCTGGATGGTTAATGAAAGAAAGTGATACTATAGAGGTTGGAAGGTTAATGATTGAGACAGGAATCTGGCCTTTATATGAAATATTACATAAAAAATTTACATTATCTCATAAACCTAAAATGTTGCCAGTTGAGAAAGCTTTGGAAAAGCAAGGCAGGTTTAAACATCTTTGTAAAGAAAACTTTGTTCAGATACAGAAAATTGTATCTAAAGAATGGGATATGATTAATGCTGGAAGGTTTTGGGAGAGTGAAGAGTACTAAATTATCCTCTATAAAGAGAGCTTGTGAAATTAATGATGTTATTTTTTCTAAATTGATATGTCAATTTGATAATTTTAATTCTGAGCTTGAAATTGAACATTTTATTTTGTCAGAAATTCGGCAAAGAAATTTGAAACCTGCGTTTTATCCGATAATTGCGACAGGAAAGAATGCTGCGATACCTCATCATAAAGCTAATGGTTCGTGGTATCCGGGTTTTTTAGTTATGGATTTTGGAGTTAAAGTTAATGGTTTTTGTAGTGATATGACAAGGACTATTTTTATTGGAAAACCTGGTAAAGTGCAAAGAGAATTGTATGATGTTGTTTTAAATGCGCAGAAGAAATGTGTTGATATGGTTGAGCCAGGGATAGTGTGTAAAGATGTTGCTCATTTTAATAAAAAATTGTTGGGTAAACATTGGAAAAAGATGAAACATAAATTGGGACACGGTGTTGGGAAGAAGATTCATATACTGCCGAGGGTGTCTTTTAATTCTAAACATAAATTGAAGAAGGGCGAAGTTATTACTATTGAACCTGGAGTTTATTATAAAGGTCGATACGGTATTAGAATTGAGGACACTTTAGTTGTTGGAGGTAGTGTTCTTACTAAATCTTCTAAGAAATTGATTGTTAAGAAGTTTAGGGGCTAGTTATTAAATTTTTAGTTTAATATTTTATTTTTTTGTAATTTTGGTTATTTATTTTTTATAGAATTTAACTAGTTTACCAATAGCTTTCATTGCATTATCCGGGAATTCAAAGCAAGGTACGTTACTCTCTTCTAAACCTTTTCTAAGAACTTCTGTGAATTCTGAACCTGTTGATACTGTGATGATGGGTTTAAGTTTTAAGTTGTTGTATTCTGCCACTATGTCTATAATGTCTGGTGTAATTAGTGGAGTTTGATATAATAATACTATGTATAAAATGTCTACGTTTTTATCTTTCATGCATGCGTCTATGGCAATTTTATAACGTTTAGTGTCTGCATCGCCCACTAAATCCATGGGATTTTTGATAGTTACAAGCGATGGGAATTGTTTTTTTAGTTTTATTTTTGTTTTTGAAGATAGTTGTGCTGGTTCGAGTTTATATTTTGATAATGAATCTGCTGAGACTATGCCGTAACCTCCTCCATTAGTAATAATTTGAACACGTTTTCCTTTAGGTTTAATACATTTTTCTAGAACTCTTGCATAATTAAAAAGGTCTTCAAGAGTGTCGGCTTCAATTATTCCTACTTGTTTGAAAACTCCTTTATATATTTCTGCGGATCCTGCTAAACTTCCTGTGTGTGAAAGTGTTGCTTTAGACCCTGCTTCTGTTGTACCGCCTTTGATTGTGATTATGGGTTTCTTTTTTGCAACTTTTTTGCAAACTTCTATGAATTTTTTACCATCTCTTACTCCTTCGATGTATAAACAGATTACTTTTGTATTGGGATCATTGCCGAGGTATTCAATAATGTCGGATTCTGTTACATTGATAGCGTTGCCGTAGCTGATGAATTTACTTATTCCGTATCCTTCTTTAGCTGCCAGGTCGAGAATTGCGGAACCGAGAGCTCCTGATTGTGTTACAAAACTTATAGTTCCTTGCTTTGGTCTTTTTAATCTTGACCTGGGGAGAAATAAAGAGTCTAGATTATTATGTGCATTAAATGTGCCTATACAATTAGGTCCGATGACTTTAATTTTGTATTTGTTTAATATTTTTAAAAGTTGTTTTTTTAATTTGGTGTTACCTATTTCTTCAAAACCTGCTGTAATTATTAGAACGTCTTTAATCTTTTTTTTGCCGCATTGTTCAATAACTTTAAGCACAAACTTTGCGGGTACTGCAATAATTGCAAGTTCAATCTTTTTTTTAATATCTAGAACTGTTCTGTATGCTTTATGATTAAGAATGTTGTCTGCGTTAGGGTTTATTGGATAAACTTTTCCTTCGTAATCTGTGTCGATGAAGTTTCTAAAAATAACGTGACCTATTTTGTTTGGTTCTTTTGATGCACCTATTACTGCGATGCTTTTTGCGTAAAAGAAATTATCTAAATTCAATATTTCACCTCTTAATGGATTTTTAGTTTTATTAGTATTTAAATATTTTCATTTAAAAACTATTTATTTTTCTTTTAAAAAGGAAAAACTATTTATATGTGACATTCTTTAATAAATATATGAAAAAAAGAGTGTTGTTAGGTAGAGATGCCTATTCTTATATTAAGAAATATATTCCTGTAGCTGATTCTGTTTTGACTAAGAAATTGAATGAAGCTGAAGTTTTTGCAAAGAAACAAAAATATAATGTTGTTTTGAAGTTAATATCTAGACAAGCAATACATAAGACTGATGTTAAGGGTGTAAGGATTGTTAAGAACCATGTTGAGATGCAGAAAAACTTTAATGATTTACTTGCGACTGCTAAAAAGAAAAAAATGAAATTAGATGGTATTCTTGTTCAAGAGTATGTGGAAGGGAAAGAGGTTATAATTGGTTTGAAAAATGATGCAACTTTTGGTCAGGTTTTAATGTTTGGTCTGGGTGGTGTTTTTGTTGAAATTTTGAAAGATGTTGCGTTCAGGGTTTGTCCCATTACTGAAGAGGATGCTCAATCTATGATTGACGAACTTAAAGGGAAAAAGATTCTTGAGGGTGTGAGAGGAGAAAAAGCTGTGAATTTTAATATTCTTAAGAGAGCCCTTGTAGGGATTTCAAAACTTAAAGCTGTGGAAGAGTTGGATATAAATCCTTTTATGATTAATTCTAAAGAGGGTAAGGCTGTTGATGTAAGGATAGTAAGATGACTTTAGTAAAAAATATTGTTTGTTTTAAGTGTAAAAGGGAGTTTTCTCCAAAGACTATTATTTTTGAGTGTGATAAATGTGGTGGACCTTTAGATATTCAATATGATTATAAGATAATTAAAAAACATATTATTCAAGAATCTTTTATTCGTGAAACTGTAAATCATTGGAAATATTTTCCTTTTTATCCTATAAATGATTTTGATAAGATCGTTACATTTAATGAAGGAGGAACTCCTTTGATTGAAGCGGGAAAGTTTTTGTTCAAATATGAGGGTGTAAATCCTACTGGTTCTTTTAAAGATCGAGGAAGTACTGTTGAATTGACGAAAGCAGCGGAGTTAGGTGTTCAAGAGGTTGTGTGTGCTTCGACAGGGAATATGGGTGCTTCTGTTGCCGCTTATGCTGCAAGAGCTGGCATGAAATCTTCAATTTATGTTCCGACAATTGCAACTAAAGAAAAAATTTTGCAGATAAAAGCTTATGGTTCTAAAGTTGTTAATGTGAAGGGTGATTATGATGAAGCTCTTTGTAGGACTAAAGTTTTACGGAAAGAACGTAATGTGTATCTTACAGGTGATTATCCTTATAGGGGTGAGGGTGAGAAGTCTGTTGGTTTTGAGATTATAGATCAATTGAACTGGCAAGTTCCTGATTATATAGTATGTCCTATAGGGAATGCTACATTAATTTATTCAGTGTTTAAGGCTGTAAGTGAGTTAAAAGCTGTAGGTTTACTTAGGAAGATTCCTAAGATTGTGGGTGTTCAGGCTAAAAAGTGTAATCCTTTAGTAAAAGCGTTCAATGATAAGAAAGAACTTAAGATTGTGAAGAATCCTGATACTGTAGCTTCTGCAATTGCTTGTGGTAATCCTGTTGATGGTATAAAAGCTTTGTATGGTCTGAAAAAGTCCAGGGGTTTAGCAGTTGATGTTACTGAGCGCGAGATTTTAGATGCTAGAAAGAAGCTTGGCAAGATGGGTATTTTTGCTGAACCTTCTGGAGCTGTGAGTTATGCAGGTGCAATGAAATTGGGATTGACCGGGGAAGTTGTTTGTGTTGTTACCGGACATGGTTTGAAGGATAATAGAAAAAGTTTGTAATAGTTTTAGATTGGTTTTTTTTAATATGTAATTGTCAGGTTGTTTACATAATAAAGAAAAGTATAATAAATAAATAGGATATTTCTATTTCTATGATTAAATTAGATGGTAATTATGGAGAGGGTGGTGGACAGATTGCTCGGACTGCATTGGCTTTATCAACTTTATTTGGTGAACCTTTTGAGATTGTTAATATTCGTAAGGGTAGGAAAAGTCCTGGTTTAAAAGCTCAACATATGACTTGTATAAACGCTTTAAATAATATTTGCGGGGCTAAAGTTGAGGGTGTTGAACTAGGTTCAATGAGTTTAAAGTATGAGCCTGGAAAAATAAAACCAGGTACTTATACAATAGATATTGGTACTGCTGGTAGTATTACTTTACTTCTTCAGTCATTGTTAATGCCTTGTTTTTTCGCAGGTAAGAAAGTGAGATTAAAAATAACTGGTGGAACAGACGTTTCATGGAGTATGCCTTTTGATTATTTTGCGGAAATTCTTGTTCCGCATTTAAGGAAATTTTGTAAATCAATTGATGTGAAATTGTTGAAACGGGGCTATTATCCTAAAGGTAATGGTGTGGTCGATATTGATATTAGACCTAGGTATAATGTTTATAACTATAATAATCTTGTTGAGTTTATTGATAGTGTTTCAAATGATGTTCCTAATATTGATTTAATGGATCAAGGTAAATTAACTTTAGTTAAAGGAGTGGCTCATGCTTCAAGAGGTTTACAAAAGAATGATGTTGCCGAGAGAATGGCAAGAGCTGCAAAGCATAAACTTTTGAGTTTAGGGGTGCCTGTGAGAATACGGACTGAATATCAAGATACTTTTTCAGATGGTTGTGGTATAACTTTGTGGGGTGTTTATTCAAAGAAAGGTGATGTTAGTTATACAAACCCAGTTAGAGTTGGTGCTGATTCTTTAGGTAGAATAGGTAAAAAGTCTGAACAAGTAGGAACTGAAGTTGCGGAGCGACTTCTGTATGAGATTAACCTTAAATCACCTGTTGATGAGTTTTTGGCAGATAATTTAATTCCTTGGCTTATGTTTGGTGGCCGAATGAAGGTTTCGAAGTTATCGCAGCATACGCTTACAAATATTTATGCGGTAGAACAAGTTTTGGGTAAAATGTTTAAAGTAGAAAAAAATATTATCTCAAGGATTTAGCTCGAATTTCTTCATATAGAAGTCGAATTTTGTTAAAATATTTTTTTTTTATTCTTGTATCAAAATCTGATTTGTAAAATGTTTTTACAAGTTCGTTATATCTCTTTTTAGCAGATATGAACTCTTGTCGATCTGTAAGAGTTCTGGTTTCGAGCATCATTAAGTCGAGTACAGCTTGTGGACCTGCTTTTTTAGGAATCTTAATTTTTTTAGGGGGTTTTGGTGCTTTTTTTATTTTTTTAGGTTTTGTAATTTTTTTAATAGGTTTAATTACTTTTTTCTTTATTTTTAGTTTTATCTTTTTTATTTTTTTAGGTTCAGTTGCCTTCTTAATAGGTTTGATAAATATTTTTTTGAATTTTCTTTTAATTTTTTTTGGTTCTGTAGATTCTTTAATTGGTTTAATTATTTCTTTCTTTATTTTTAGTTTTATCTTTTTTATTTTTTTAGGTTCAGTTGCTTTTTTAATAGGTTTGATTATTTTTTTCTTAACCTGTTTTTTTACTGATTCAATTTTTGGTTCTACTTTTTTAGAAATAGATTTTTTTTTACGTTTTAGTAATGTGAAGATTGAAGGTTTCTTTTTTGGAGGTTTTTCAAGCTCAGCAAATAACTTTTCTAGATCTTTTGGTGGTTCAGGTATTTTCCCCATATAGT
The DNA here is from genome assembly GCA_034722435.1 of Nanobdellota archaeon. Classification (GTDB taxonomy): domain Archaea; phylum Nanobdellota; class Nanobdellia; order Woesearchaeales; family JAHWHD01; genus JAHWHD01. The sequence continues at coordinate 22,579 of JAYENX010000039.1, forward strand.
AAGTTTTATAAATCCGTATTTAAATAATTTTGTATTAACTACATAATAATAAACTAAACCTTTATATATGAAATGTCGAAACAACAAAGTTAGGTGATTATCATGGAAGAATTACATTGTTCATCATGCAAAAAGAAAATTGCAAATTTAACAGGATCTGTTAATTTTAAATGTCCTAAGTGTGGTAAAACAACCATAATTAGATGTAAACATTGCCGACAGATTGTTGCAAAGTATAGATGTCCTGAGTGTGGATTTGAAGGACCTAATTAATTTTAATTTTTTTGTATAATATATAATATTTAAAGTTCTTTAAGGAAAACGTTTATATATTGTTATTTCTTTATCTATATATTATTTTTAAAAAGAGGTATAAATTAATGAAGAAATTTAGTTTAATAATTGTAATTCTTATTATTTTAAGTATTAGTTTAGTGGTTGCCTTACCTCCGCCAGGTCCTGGTGATAGTGATCTGACTATAGTAGATGTAGGGGTTGATGATAGTTTATTACTTTCTTCTGATTTAAAACCCATATTAGAAGCTGAAGATGTTGTTGAACCTTCTGTTGAACCCTCTGTTTCAGATGCGAATATATTTGTTAATCAAGATGCAATATCTTTGCAAAATACTGTTAATGATCTTAATACTGAAGTTCAGTCATTACAATCTAGAATTTCTGATTTAGAATCTGAGCTTTCTGTTTTGATTTCAGAATCTTATAAAGAATCGTTTGTAAATTCAGTTCTTTTCTTGTTTATTTTAATTGTTCTTGTTTTAGTAATTTTTATGTTTTTTTATTTTAAAGTACAGATTCGTTCTAAATTTAATTCTAAATTACAGTTTTCTGGACTTAAACACCGTGAAAATGTGGTGACGTCAAAAGGAGTTAAGCAGGATGCTGTTTTGAAAGATATTGTTTTAAAATATCTTAATTCAGGGATGTCAGAATCGAGTATAAGAAAAGTTTTGAAAAAAACTGGTATAAATAAAGAAGAGATGGAATCTGTTTTTCTAAATATTAAATGAATTTCTGAATTTGATTTTTGAGGTTGATTTTTAAAGCAATTCGAAATATTTATAAACAGCTTCTTTTTTTGTGATATCATGGGAACCGCAATTGCAACAATAACGATAATGCCTGTAACTCCTGATGTTAATTTAGATGATGTTCAGGTAAAAGCTTTAGAAATGATTAAAGCTTTTGCAGGGGATAGAGAAACTAAAATAGAGATTGAACCTATTGCTTTTGGGTTGAAAGCTCTAAAGATACTTTTTGTAATGGATGAAGATAAAGGTTCGCCTGATATAGTGGCAGAAAAAATAATTGCTATTGAAGGTGTTCAGTCTGCTGAAGTTACTGATGTAAGAAGAGCTATTGGTTAGAAACCTTTATAAATACTCTATCTTTTCATAAATTGGTTTTTAAAGGTGATATTTAGATGATGGGAGAGAAGAAATCTGTTAGTATAGGCGGATTACAAAAGGGGAATTATGTTATAATTGATGATGTAGCTTGTAAAGTTACAAGTACACAAGTTTCAAGACCGGGAAAACATGGTCATGCTAAAGTACGTCTTGAAGGTGTAGGTATTTTAGATGGTAAAAAAAGGGCGATTGTTATGCCTGGACACGATCATATTGATACTCCAATTATTGATAAAAGAACAGCTCAGGTCCTTAGCATTTCAGGTAAGGTTGCTAATGTGATGGATTCTGAAACTTTTGAAACATTTGATTTAGAAATTCCTGATGATTTGAAAGGGGAAGTTATTGAAGGTGCAAATATCCTTTATTGGGTTATACTTGATCAAATGGCAATGAAACAAGTTAAGAGTGAATAAATATGGCTAAATTTGAAGAAGCAAATAAAAGATTGTTCCAGAATATCTTTGTATGTAGAAAGTGTAAGAGTAAGATTAGGGCTAATAACATGAGTGTTATACAAGGAAAGATTAGTTGTAGAAAGTGTGGTTCAAAAGCTTTGAGACCTAAGCGTAAGAAATAAACTTTTCATTTTTTTCAAATATTTTTTAAAAAAAGAGGTAAACAATGACATTATTACAGGGTATACTGACCTATAAATGGATAATTTTATTTTATTCTATTGTTCTTTTCATAATAATTAAATATAAACATAAATTTGAAATTGAAGCTAAAATTATTGCTCTTTATAAAACTAAGATTGGTATAAAATTAATGGATAAAATTTCTGGTAAATTTCCAAGAAGTGTTAAGGTTTTAGGTTATATAGGGATTGTGATTGGTTTTGCCGGTATGGCCTATATTTCTTGGTTTTTAATTGATAATATGTATAAATTAATAATGGTGCCGGGGGCAGCTGCTGGTGTTTCTATTGTTATTCCTGGTGTGCCTATTCCTGGAAGTCCTATTTTTGTTCCATTTTGGTCAGGGATTATATCTATATTTATAATTGCGTCTGTGCATGAATTTTCGCATGGTGTTGTTGCAAGAAGGTTTAAAGTTGCAATTAAGAATACAGGTGTTGTTTTTTTTGGTCCTTTAATTGGAGCTTTTGTTGAGCCTGATGAGAAAAAGCTTGCAAAGATTTCTAAAAGAAAACAGTTAGCTATGTTTGCAGCTGGTTCATGGTCGAATATTATTTTGGCTGCATTGGCTTTATTAGTGCTTTCATTCCTTATACAGCCTGCTTGGGCAAGTGCTGTTGATGTAAATAGACTTAGAGTTATTGATGTTACAAAGAATTTACCTGCTTATCAATCAGGTCTTGAAAAAGGGGATATTATTCAGTATATCAACGGAGTACCTATTGCTAATGTATTAAATTTTACGCAAGAGATTGATAAATATTTGGCAGGGGAAACTTTGATTATTAAAACAGAAGATGGGTCTGAACATACAGTTATAACTATAGCGCATCCTAAGAACGCTTCAAAAAGTTATTTAGGAATTAAGGTTTATCAAGATTTTAAGCAAGAAGTAATTGAAAAATATGGCCCTACATTGCCTTGGATATGGTTTTATCTTTCAAATTTCTTTTTCATATTAGGATTATTAAGTGCCGGTATAGGTTTTGCTAATCTTTTGCCTATAAGTATATTTGATGGCGGTAGAATGTTTAGGATCTTTTCAGAATGGTCTTTTAAAAAGAAAAGAGGGTTTTTGGTTGCAGCAGGGGTAAGTTCGGTATTTGTGCTTTTGCTTTTGTTTAGTATAGTGATTTCTTTACTTAAAGCTATTTTTTAAGTTAATTTTTTAAATGATCTTTAGTTTTAGAGAAGTATGATATCTATAGTACTTTTAGAGCCTGAAACTGCAGGGAATGTTGGGGCTGTTGCAAGGGTTATGAAGAATTTTGATTTTGTAGATTTAGTTTTGATTGATCCAAAATGTGATCATCTTGAACTTGAAGCAGAGAAACGGGCAAAACATGCTGAAGATGTTATTAGATCTGCGAAAGTTGAAAATTTAGAATATCTTGATACTTTTGATTATCTTATAGGAACTACGTCTAAAGTAGGGTCAGATTATAATATTCCTAGAAGTCCGCTTACTCCTTCTGAAATGGTATCTTTAGTGAAGGATAAAGATGTTAAAATTGGAATTTTATTTGGAAGAGAGAGTATTGGTTTAACTAATGAAGAAGTGCTTAAATGTGATTATACTGTGTCAATTCCTTCTTCTAAGAATTATTCGGCTCTTAATCTTAGTCATAGTGTTGCAATTATTTTGTATGAATTATATAAGGTATTAGGCGAGTCAAGAATTACTGATGATTTTATTGTTGTTTCTAAAGAAGAGAAAATGCAAATGCTTAAACTTCTTAATCAAGTTCTTGAAGGGTTAGATTTTGCAACTGAAGAAAAAAAACAGACTCAAGTTTTGGTCTGGAAAAGAATATTTGGGAAAGCTATGTTAACAAAAAGAGAGGCATTTGCTGTAATGGGTTTTTTTAAGAAATTGTTGTAATTATTCTTTAGTAAGATTTTCGTTTTTTAAATCAAGAAATTCTTTAACTCTGTTATCCATTTTTGGAATGGCTTTTTCTCCAAGAGCGTAATATGTTTTTTCAGCTTCACCGCCCCAACTGTATTCTCCTTTTTCTGATTTGACTGTTTTTATTTTAACTTCTCCAGTTTCAATACCTTTTTTAAGGTGGTAATAAATAGAACGCATGGTTACTTTTGGAAAAATATCTCTATATATTTTATATATATCGTAACCATATCCGTTTCCTAAGAAATATAAAATCTCGACAATGTTTTGTCTTATTTGTGATTTTACTGGTCTCCCCCTTCGTGCCATAGTGGATAAATTAAAATAGTTATGATTTAAATACTTTTTGCTTATTATGTATATTCATGACAAAATACATTTTTCATCTATCTGGAGAGAATATAGAACTTGCAACATATGAATTGCTTACGCTGATAGATAAGAAAGAAGGTGTTCTTGTTGATGATTTATTTTTATTGAATTTGAAAAATATTAATGGTTTAGATAAGAGATTGGCGTTTACTCATTCAATTTATAAGTTATTATTTGTTTGTGATAAGAAGGCGTTTAGCAAAAAAATAACTGTTTTTGATTGGAACCAGATAATTAAGAAAGATTATAAGGTTGTTGTTAAAGGGGATTTGCAATTTTCTGAAAAAGAATTGGGAAGTTTGATATGGCATAAACTTAGAAGGCCAAAAGTAAATATTAAAACTCCTGAGACTTTGATTGTTTTTTTTGTAAGAAAAAATATGATTTATGCTTCTATTTTTATTTCTGATATAGATAAAAGTTATCTTAATAGGAAGCCCCATTTACTCCCTGGATTGCATCCTAGTGGGATGAGTCCGAAGTTAGCTAAAGCTGTAGTTAATATTTTAAACCCTAAGAAAGGTTCTGTTGTTTTAGATCCTTTTTGTGGGAGTTGTGGTCTTTTGATTGAGGTTAGTTTAATGGGATTCTCAGTGAGGGGTTACGATCTTGATCAAAGGATGTTAGATAAAGCAATGAGTAACTTTAGTTTTCTTAATATTACAGATTATAAACTTGAATTACGAGATGCTCTTTCAGTTAGGCGCAGTTTTAGCTTTATAATTACTGATCTTCCTTATGGGAGAGGTACGAGAAGTCAAGATATTTTAGCTTTGTATAAAAGTTTTTTAAAGATTCTTGAGATTGTTTTGAAGAAACGGGCAGTTGTTATTTTTCCCTCATTTGTTAATTATAAAAATTTAATTCGTAAAACTCGTTTTAAGATAGTAAAACATTTTTCATTTTATCTTCATAAATCTTTGGGAAAAAATATTATAGTTTTAGAATGAGATTTTGTCTCCTAATTTATACTTTTTTCCAATTGGGAGTTCTATAACATATTTGGCGTTTTTTTTAGGATTATAGATTGAAAATGGTTTAAAGTTACGTTTTATTTCTATTATTTCTTTCTTTTTATTGGCGAATATGACGTCAATAGGATAAAAAACAAACATCATGTGAAGAGGAATTTTTTGTTCTTTATCGAAAATAAATATCCAACTTATATCATGAATCTTTTTTGAGAACATAAGACCTAAACCTTTAGATATTGCACTCTGGCATATTTTGATTTTTGAGGTAATCTTTTTGTTATTTATTTTTAACATTTAAGAAATAAATATTTATGAATATTTAAGCTTACTCTTTTTTTCTGGCGCCATCAATTCTTTGAAAGTATTTTTCTTCAGGTTTCTTCTTCTGATATGTTCTTTTTTTGTTTTCTTCTTCTATTTCTTTTTCTTTTTCAGGAATTTCTTCAACAAAGAAATTGGATAATTTTTTGAATATGCCTTTTTTCTCTTTAGGAGTTTCTATTTTTATTTGTTTTTCTTTTTTCATCTGAGTTTTTTCCATTTTATTTTTTGTTGTTTCTTTTTTTATCCTTTTTTCTTGTTCTTTTCTTTCTCTTTTTTCTTGTTTTTCTTTACGTTCTTTTTCTTTTTTCTCTTTTTGTTTAAGTCTTTCTTTTTCCTTTTTTTCTTTTTCTATTCTTTTTTTTTCTTCACGTTTGATACGTTCTTTTTCCTTTTTTTCTTGTTTTTTTTGTTTATCGCTATTTTTTCTCTCTTGTTCTTTTTTCTCTTTTGCTTCTTTTCTAAGTTTTTCTTTTTCTTTTTTATCGTTGTTTTTCTTTTTTTCTGCTTCTTTTTTGGCATGAGCTATTTTGGCTTTTTCGTCTTCATTCTTTTTATCTTCTTTTTCTTTTATGTTTTCTTCATCTTCTTCGAGAAAAAAATCAGCAATTTTACTAAAAAATCCTTTTTTTTCAGTTTTTAATTTGTTTTCGTTTTGTATTACTTTTTTCTTTTGTTTTTTGTCATTTATTTTCCCATTTATTTTTATAATTTTATTATTTTGTTTTTGATTGTTTATTGTTAGCTTATAATTTGCTCTTAAATCTTCTTTGATTTCTTTTGTTTCTAATTTGAGATTTGTAATGTCTTCTTTAGAGCTGTATAATCTTAATGAATCTTTTAATTCTTTCACTTCTTTTTTTAGTCTGTCTGATTCATCTTTAGAAGTTAAAGTTTTTAGAGTTTCTTTTAACTCTTTAATCTCTTTTTTAAGACTTTGACTTTCTTCTTTGTAAAATACATCTTTTTCAAGATCTATTATTAATTTTCTGGTATTTTTTACTTTTTGTTCAACAGATCTTTCTAAATCATCTCTTCTACTTCTTTCGCGAAGTTCAAATGAGTTAAATGACATTTTTGAAGCTGCTGAATCTGCATGTTTTTTTTCTTTATTTGATAATTCATTAATTTGTTTTTGGAAGTGTTTTTCTAAGTCGTCAATTTCTTTTCTGAACTCTTTTATTTCTGTGTTAAGTTCTTTATCAAATAATCTTTTAGTTATAAAGTTGTTATTAATATATCTCTCTTGTTTTTTAATGTCTGATTGACTAGTAGATTCTGTTTTTAGAATTTTTAGTTCTTTCTCTACTTTTTGTAGATTTGAAAGCTTTTTATCTAAAAAGTTTATGGACTCGTTGAATTCGTTTCTTCCTATGAATTTTGATTTAATATCTTCAACATCTGCATCTAAATCATCATAAAGTTCGAGGTCTTTGTTTAATATGTTATTTTTTTTCTTAAGAGAAACTATTTCTTTTTCATGACTATTAACTTTTCCTGTAACTTTTGTTATATCTTTAGTAGTTTTATTGATAGCGAATAATTGTTTATCTTGATCATTTATTTGTTTGTTTATTTCGGGTAAAGTCTTAACTTGTTGCTTTAGTTTTGTGACTTCTTTGCCTAGTTTGTTCATAATTTTGACAAATAAACTTAATTTTGTAATATCTTTGTCAATTAATATGAGTTCTTCATCGAATTCTTTAAATGAAACAAGTTCTCCTATTTTTTTGTAGAATTCTGATTTAAGCGATTTAGATTCTTTATCTAATTCTGTTTTTAAACGTTTTGAGTTTTGAATAAGATTTTTCTTTGTATTTAGGAGTTCAACGTCAAGTTTGTCAATAATTTCAAGATCTGAATCGAATGTTTTTAATTCATTTCTTAATTTTTCAATATTTCTTTCTTGTTTTTTTACTTTGTTTGTTATTGATAATCTGGTTAGATGTCCTAATTTAAATTGTTCAATATTTTTTACTTGATTTTTAAAATATGTAAGAACTTTTTTGATTTTAGAAATATCTTTATGAACTTGTGATAAGTCTTTTTCAACAAAATTAAACTCTTTATCGAATTCTTCTACTTTAATATATTGTTTGAAAGTCTTTTTTAGACCTTTTACAAGTTGTTTAATGTCTTTATCAAGCTGTTTTTTTGCTTTTTCCTGTTTTTTGATATCTTCTTTTAATTCAAGAGTTTTTTCATATTTTTTTTCTAGGGTTTCTACAGATGAATCTAAACCATCAAGTCTCTTAATTGTTTCTTTTTTGTCGGTAGTAGATTGTTCTTCGAAGTCTTTTTTGAAGGAGCGTAGTTCTTCAACATCTTCTTTAACATGTTCAAATGAATTTTTAAGATTTTTATCTAGCTTTTTGAATAGAACGTTTCTTTGCTTTAGAATTTTTTGATTTGTAATTTTTAAATCATCTATGTCTTGTCTGACTGCTGCAAATGATTCTTTTAGATTTTTTTCTACGCTTCTTGCACTAACCATTTATCTTTCCCCCTGAAAGTTATTACTACTCTTGAATAGCACGACTCATATATAAAGTTTGCGCAGGCATTTTTGTCTCATTTTTGGGACAAAAATTAGTCGAAAATTATTGAAGCATATCCTACTGCGTTTGTGTAATCATTGAGGATATCTCCTGATGTATAATATCTTAGAAGTCTTGCTTTTTTTGAACCTAATTTTTTGCATAATTCTATCATTACTGCGATGTTGTGGGAACCACAAATTGTTGCATTTTTTTCTTTTACATAGTTAAGGAATCTTTCATTATCCAGTTTTTGAATGAAGTTAATTGCAACTTGATCTTGTTTGTAGAGATTTTCTTTTATGTTTTCTTTGAAAGGTATGTAACTGTAATTTGGACCGTGATGTGTAAAATCTGATGAACATATGATACATACTTTTTTCCCTGTTTCTTTTATTACTTTATGAATTCTGTCGGCTATTTTTTTGTAGTTTGAGGTTGCTATCATAATTGGAACTATTTTAAGTTCATTTAGATTTGCTTTATTACTTATTTGTAGAAATGGTAATTGTACTTCGATGGAATGTTCTTTATAATGTGCTTCGTTATTCTCGTAGAGGTTTTCATTATCAATTAAAGCTTTACTAATTATTATATCATTTTTTATTATACCTAAAGGTGTTTGCCAATCTTCTGTAGAGACTGAGTCTTCATTGATTTCTGAATGGTTGTTACCTATAATTATGTATGTTTGTGGGAATGTAGATTCTGCAATTTCTTTGAAAGCCCATGCAGCGCATTGCCCTGAGAATTGGTATCCTGCGTGAGGAACTATTACACCTTTTATGTTTTTATTTTTTTTATTTGATGGTGATGAACCAGGACCTAGTTTACCTTCAAACGATTCTTTGATTAATTTATCTAGTTCCCCAAAATTTGATGGATAGAATGTTCCTGACACAATTGGAGTTCTAGTCATAATTTTATTTCTGATATTTCTATTTAAATATTTTAGGATTTTCTAAACATTTATATATATAAAGTATTTAAATGAAGATGATGCAATCCACTATAAAAGAAGATATTCTTCTAATTCTTGAGGAAACCTTAGAGATACTTGAGATTCGTGAAGATAAAGATATTCTTGAACTTTCCGAGGTGAGTAATCATGTTATACATAATGCTTCAATATTTCAGGATGAAGATTCAATATCTATTGCTGTTTTAGTTTATTCAATTTATAAAGTAATTGAAAGGCCTGTTTCACTTTCAGATGATTATTATATTAAGATTCGTAATTTGTTGAGAGAGTCGCACGATTATTTATCGCAAGATAATATTCAGAATTATCGGAAGGCAATTGTTAGATTGTTTCGATTAATTGGTGCAATTGATAAAAAGTTTAAGCTTTACATTGAGGAAGTAGTTACTAAGGCAAGAATTAAGAAAGGTGGAAAGCTTTTTGAGCATGGTCTTTCGGTTGGTCGTGCTGCAGAATTGATGGGTATAACACAATGGGAACTTATGCAGTATATTGGTAGAACGCACATGTTTGAAAAAGAAAAGTTTGTTGATGATGTCAAAGGAAGGTTGAATTTTACAAGGAGGCTTTTCAAATGAGATGTTTATTTTTTGATACTGGTCCGATTATAAATCTTACTTTGAATAATTTGCTTTGGGTTTTAGGAGCAATGAATAAACGTTTTAAGGGGAAGTTTTGTATAACCCCAGGGGTTAAGGCTGAATTGATTGATAGACCTTTGAATTCTCGAAAATTTAGTTTTGAGGCTTTGCAAATAATACGTGCTTTACGTAAAGATTATATGACTGTTTTTGAGGATAAAACTATTCGTAAGCGTGCGCTTGAATTAATGAATATTGCGAATAAGATTTATTCAGCACATGGTCGACCTATACAAATACTTCATTATGCAGAGATGGAATCCTTAGTTGCAGCATTGAAATACAAGGCTGATGCTTTAGTTGTTGATGAGCGAACTTTGAGAGTTATTATTGAGAAACCTGGAGATCTGGCAAGTTTACTTAGACGGAGGTTACATACTAATATTTCAGTTAATAAAATTGAATTACAAAAGTTTAATTCTGAAGTGGGTAGCCTTAGGTTGATACGTTCGGCTGAACTTGTGACTGTTGCTTATGAATTAGGAATTCTTGACTTATACGTTCCAAGCGGGATGGCGAATGGTCGAAGAAAATTATTGGATTCTTTGTTGTGGGCTTTTAAGCTTAATGGTTGTGCAATAACAAGAAGAGAGATTGATGATTTACTTAGATTATCAAAGTCATAAGCCTTTAACTTTTCTTAGATGGTCTATAGATGGAACTGGTTTTATTATTTTATCTGTTTTTTGTATATTTTTAGGAACTGAGCTTTTATCTTGTTTTTCAACTGTTTGTTTATTAGTTTTTTGAGTTTTATCATTATCACTATTATTATTATTATTATTGTTAGGATAATCTTTTTCTGTTTCGATTCTTATTTGTTCAGGTACTTTTGAAGCTTTTTTAAAAATTTGTTTTTCAAGAATATCTTCGAATAATTTGATGAGTGTAGGATTACTGTGTGCAGTTTTCATCTCTTTTTTA
>JAYENX010000040.1:0-10928 GCA_034722435.1 Nanobdellota archaeon
TCTTCTTTTAAGATTATCCCTAGATGTAGTTTTCTAAGTATAACAAGTTCTGAAACTTTTATTCTAGGTCTTCTAAATGCTTCTTTCAGAAGGTCATGCATTGCTTTTATTCTATCACTTATTCCTTTAGTGACATATGCTTCAAAGTTATCTAAATCTTCTTTTTTAATAGGAAGGACAAACCCATCTACCCAAAAAACAATTGAATTTCCTTTTGCATGGAATTCTATTTTGCCATATTCTGTAATGAAAATATATTTGCGATTATTTCGCATCAGTGACATTTGAACGTGATATTTTTTAGTCAGAATATATATTGCATTATCAAAATCGCTCCTTTTATCGATAAATTCACAGATACAATTTATTGAATGGGGTCTGACAAGAAGTGTTTTTTTGAGAAATTCCCACCACCTGAGAAATGCTTTTATCTCATTTATTCTGCATAATTTAACTCTAATCACCTTTGCAACATATAATTGCACATCCTTACACCATCCTAATCTTATAATGTCAGATTTAGCTTTAGAGAGAGTTGTCTTGTTTATTTTCAATTTTTTAACTAATTCTGATTGCAATACTCCTTCTGGTTGTTTAAGACAAGCATGCAATAATCTAAAGTGATGAATGGAGAAGCGTATAGGCAGGGTTTCTGGAAACAATTCAATCATTTTTAAGCTCCTTCCGAGATTCATCAATAATTTGTTGACCAAAATAAAAATCCCTAATCAGTCTTAGACCTTCTGGAATCTGTTGCTCCAGTTCCTTAGACAAAACATTCAAATCAGTTCTTGTTTCCATTTTTACCTCTCAGAATTAAGTTACCTTGTTGATCAATGTCTATAATCACTGTGTCCCCCTTTCGGAAATTCTGTTGTTCGACCCAATATTTGGGTAAGCAGATTAGTTTACTATAACTATATCCTATTAGTTTTCTTTTGATTACCATTGTAAGAAACAGAAAAGTTTTATTTTTTATAAATGGAGTAATATAAAGAAACGAGAACAATATTACTTATAACAACACCAACACAATATTAGATATCTCCATAATACGTATTACCATACTAAGAATGGAAAGATTAATATATTAATTGATATTTTAGTATCAATTATGAAAGATTTCAAACCAAGATTTGTACCTCCAATTTTAATTAAAAGGGCGAATATTCCCAGTCTCCCAGCAGTATGTTTAATATACAATTTAGCGAATTTTGAAGGTGGAAATGGTTGGAAAGATAGAAAACTGATAGCTAAGACGGATAAACAAATAAAATATGGATTCTTGAAATTTAGTCCACAAAAATCTAATTTCTATAAATACTTAGAAGAATTGAAAGAAAAAGGGTTTATACAAAATAAAGAGGAACCATTTGAGGATAAAAGAAACAAAATTAGGCATAAGAAGGAATATAGATTGAAAAAAAGAAATGGTCGTTTGTTATTAAGGATTATTGATTTATTCCACACTCTTAACTCACTGAAATTAAGAGGGGCGGAAAATTTGAATTTTCTTCTTGAATTTGAAAAAACTGACTATTACAGAGAAGATCCTTTTTTTACTCATAAAGCAATCAAAAAATGGTCTAATTTCCAAATTAAACAATTAGAAGTAGAGATTACAAATTACAAAGATCAATATAACAAAACTTGCGAAAAACTAGCCAACATTGTACCGCGCGGTACAAGAAGTGACAAAGAACTCGAAAAAGAAATTGAATCAATGTATATTGAACCAAAAAGAACAAAAAAACAAAGGAGGTTAAGTAAGAAATAACTGGTGTTACGCCATTATGTTCCCTCTCGGGGCGTTGGCGTTTATATTCAATATAATGTCCGGACAGCTCAGGACTCGATATTCAAACTCGAGTTCGGGTGTTGTACTATATTTCTAATTTAAACCGAAATACATAGGACTTAAACCTTAAATTTAACAACCTAATGATACATTAAAATTTAAGTTAAGATTTGTTTTCCAATGATTCACTAAGTGAATATTTGTTTAGTATATGATATACTTTAGTAATATTTAAATCATCTTTTGAAGAACAATTATTAAATATTGCATTAACTCCTGAATTCATACCATTAAATTCTGTAAATATTCCTGCCGATTGCCCATCAAATATTGCATTAACTCCTGAATTCATACCATCAAATTTAGCCATTCCACCCGCAGAATAACCTCTAAATATTGCATTAACTCCTGAATTAAGTCCAGTAAACCTAGTCAGTCCACCCGCAGCAGGACCCTCAAATTGAGTATTAACCCCTGAATTAGTTCCAGTAAATTTTGATTGCAAACCAGCTTCGATATCTCTAAATTGAGCACCAACTCCTGAGTTGGTTCCATTAAATTTTGATTGTGAACCTGCCCTATAACCATTGAATTGAGCATCAACACCCGCTTTTTTCCCAATAAATTGTGCTTCATAACCTGATTCTCGTCCTTCAAATTTCGCATTAATTCCTGATCCATTTCCTTCGAATTTAGTACCTAAACCAGTCCTATGACCTTTGAATTGAACTCCAACACCTGCGTTTTTCCCTATAAATTGAGTTTCATAACCTGCACCAATTCCTTCAAAATTCGCATTAATACCTGCCCCATCTCCTTCAAATTTTATTCTTGAACCTGCAGTTTCACCCAAAAATATAGTATTTAAACCTGAATTATTGCCTTTAAAAATAGCATTAAAACCTACAAATTTCCCTTTAAATTTAGCATTAGAACCTGCCTCTTCACCTTCAAATACGGCATTAGAACCTGCCTTTTCACCTTCAAATATAGTATTGGAGCCTGCGCCAGTTCCTTCAAATAATGCACCATGTCCGGCATGAGTACCCATAAAAGCCTGATCACTATCAATTGTAGTAATAAACGCACCAGCATAATTCCCTGAAAAATCCTTAACATTATTTCCTTTTGCGTGTAATAAACTTTGTGATAAACCATTAGAAATCTGTCCAGAATCACTTTCCATATTAATATATTGTTTTAATTCTTCATCCGATATGTCTAATAAATGTGCAGCTTTTTGCAAGAATCTTCTTCCTTTTTCTGAATTTTCATAATAATTATCAACTATATTTTGTAATCTTTTATCGATATTAATTTTTTCAGTTTTCATTTTTCACCTCTGCATCTATACAATATAGAGAAACTTACAAGTATTTAAATCTTGCGGTTTTGTTACTACTATCAAGAGACGGGGAATTAAAGTATTTAAAAACCAAAATTTATAAATACTAGTTTAACTATTATAACAATATAAGATTTAGTCTACCCACGACGCTGATATGCTCGTAAGAGCCGGGCGCTGGCGTTAAACTCCAAGTTCGAGTCCGCTCTAATCAACTGGAAATTCTTAGTAAAAAATTTTGTAGGCGTTAAAATAGTTTATAAACTGAAATGCTTATTTGTAAAGGCCCACTCCTGGACGTGAACTTCAGGTTTAGGTCCGCTGTAAAGAGATTTAATTTTATTCAATTGCTTTTTTAGCAATCCATTTCACAATTTTTAAAATTAAGAAGGCAACTACTACTAAAATAATGATGTTAACTAATAAACCCAACCAAGGATCAACTTCAGTAATATTTAACAGATTATATTTTGAACTTAATGGTAATAAAAAGTCTGCAACTTTGGATACTAAGACAGCAGTTATAACTGAAACTACAATTAAAAATTCGTCTTTTTGATCTAATCTCATATATAGCACCAATTAACTTTTCTTGTAACCAAATTTTTTCTCATAATCTTTATGACTAAGCAAGTCAAGGATTAATGCAATGATTTCTACTTCGCTTCCTCTGATTGTGTAAATCATTCTCCAAGCACCAGACAGATTTAGTTTCCAGATGTTATTTACATCATACCTATTAATATAGTCTTTTGGAATTTTGTTTTTGGCAAGATGGGTTCCAACTTGCGGATTGTCTTTAAGAAAATCTATTTTCGTTCGTATTGAATTGAACAAAATTTGATGATCTGTTCCTGTTACACCCTTTGCAATTTCTTCCCCAACAAGTTTATTTAACTTTTCAAACTCATCTTTTGCATCTCCTGTAATTTTTACTTTAATTGGTTTACCTTTAAACATTCTATAATTCCACCCCTTCCTGTATAGCTTTATCTAGCTTAGAGCTTGGATTGTATATCCACAAAATACCTTTCCTACCATCAATAATTTTCCCACCTTCCTCTAAGTACTCCAAAATGACGTTCAATGTTTGATGCATCACTTGTTTTGGTAATTTTGCTTTAAGCTCTTTCCTTGTCAGTAACTTATTTGCTTTTTTCAACGTTTCCTCTACCATTAACACAGTCTTTAGACTGGGATAATGGATTACCCTCTGGTTTGTCATTTTCATGTGAGATCACCGTCCGTACACCTTTTTCATAGGCTGAGCCTCGAAGATGTGTCACCTTATGATCTAAACACCTCAATTTTGTGTCTAAACCTCTTTTTTTGCAGATTTATATAAGTCTATATAATTAATAGTATAAACTCATATATAAATATTTCGCGGAATGTCTTGAAACGAGAGTTTAAACAAATTATTAAATAGTTCCTGATCCAGTTCTTTTTAGCATGACAAAAAACAAAGAGCCCTTGACAATATTGCTTATCAAAAGAAAAAATAAAAACTAAGTATTTAAGCTAGTACATTAGCGGTTTTTTATTTTAATTCTACAATATAAAACACATAAGCTTTATAAATAACTCTCAAGTTTAGTTACTTAATAGTGACTAAAATATGAATCTATACGAAGCTTTAAAGAATAGAGTTAAACAGAAGATTCCTGAATGGATTAGATTGGCAAATGTTGAAGGGCATGCGCAGATGCCGCGAATGATTGTTGTTGATGATGTTGAAGAAGCAGGCAGGTTAAGACGTAGATATCCAGACACTTTAGTTGTTCATTCTCCAAAGATTTATGATGAGCATTCACGTTGGGAAGTGGACGATTCATTTAACTCTTCAAATGACCCTTTAGAAATAAGATTAAGCAATAACGATAAAATAAAAGGAATTCTAGTCGAACCTGAGTCAATGATGTTAGCCATGTCTAATCTTTACCAAGATTGGATGGAACCTCCTAAAGATCTTAATCAAGTTGTAGATTCTTTAGAAAATAGTGTTGAGAAAGCTACTGTAAAACGGCAGAAAGGTATGGATGGTCTTCAAAAAGCTGCAATGAATCTTTCAGGTAAGAAAGATCCTCAAAAGATAAGGAGTTTGATTAATTGGATTTTGAAACATCAATTTGAGTTTCCTGAACATTTTATTAGAGAAGCAGTGCAGAATGCTGATGGTGCTTATGAAAATAAAAAAGAAAACCAAATTGATGTGTATATTGATACTGCTAATAGACAGGTAAGGATAGAAGATAAAGGGATGGCTATGACCTCCAAAACTATAGACGACAAATTCTTTAACATGTTTAAGTCAGAGAATGAACATCTTGATTTTGCAGCAGGTAAGTTTGGAATAGGGGCTGTAAGTTTCTTCGGGTTGGATCACGAAAGTGTTGAAATTGATAGTCTGACTGAAGCGGGAGAAGGTTCACGAGTTGTTGTAAATAGAAAACTTATGAAAGGAGATTATCTTCCAAGTAACAGAACCGAACACGGTACAACTATAACGATAAATCTTGCAGAGCAGTCAGATATAGATTTTAATAAAGTTAAAGAAATTCTTGAACAGGATTGTTGCTATATTGAAACTCCATTGTTCTTGCATATGGATGGCAATAGCAGAAGATTGAACAGAGAGTTATTTCCAGATGATGCAATGACTTTCCAAGAAAATAATGCTCAAGGTTTTTTACAGAAATATGGTAATGGTGGAGAATTGCACCTTCTCGATCATAGGATTAGATTGAAGACATTACCAATTAAAGGTGCTAATGGCGTTGTAAACTGTGACGGGTTAAGCACCACGTTCTCTAGAGACAGTATCAAGGACGATGCGGTGTTCAAGAATCTGTGGAGTTTTATCAATCTAAAAAGAAAAGAACTGTATCAAAATGAAGCTGTTGATTATACAGGATTACCTATAGATGAAAGACTAAAAAGGTATAGTCATTTTGTTCAGGAGTCATTATTTGTTGAAGATGGAAAAGCTAACGAGGAATGGATACGTGATAATTTCTCAACATTAAAAGAAGGTAAAAGATTTCGTAAAGGTTTAACATGGAAGACCCATACAGACTTTAGCTTTCTTAATAAATGGGGTGCATTACCTGATTATGTGTTTAACACATTAAGAGGTTTAGTCAGTGCGCCATATAAAATATTAAAAGCTTATATTGAAGAAGATAGGGATATTAAGATAGGGGGAATGGATATTGACCTTGGTTTTTTAGCAACTCCAAAACCTAAAGAGGAAGATATTCAAACTATTGTTGATAATGAGTTAATATTAGAGAATCAGCTTGAGAACATTATTACTTTAAGGAACAGTGAGCGTAAGCATAAAATAAAGAATGCTTTAGACAGTATTACAAATCCATTACCTAGGTGGTATGAGTCTAAGGCTACTTATTTTCTGAATAATGCAGGATGGATTTTAAACCCCATTATAGGACTTGGAGGAACTATAGCAGGATTTTTATCCGGATTTCCTAAAGTGGGCATGGGAATAGCTGCCACAACTGTTGCGTACAGTATACCTGCGCTTGCGAGTAATGCTAAGAATATTGCGAAAGGTATGTACAGTGTGGGATATAATATTGTTCAGGCAGTTAGTCATTGGTTAAAAGAAAAAGTTCTTAATGAAGAGATTTCAAAAAGGTATAGCGAAGTTGCAGCTGGTTTTAAGAAGCCGAAAGAATCTGTAAAGTCGTATAAGAGAGTTAAGCCGGCAGTTGTTAAGAAATTAAATTTAAAACGTGCGTCATCAACAAGATCATATCCTGAGACTATGGATTGGAAGCACAGTTTAAGGTCTAGCACACGAGAAGATATCGCGAGCGTAATTAATTCGCACGTAGATTTTTTAAAACCTGAATATAGTAAGTCTGAGACTTTTACTAATTTGAACGGTCCTACATGGGAATATGATACTGGAGAATTACAAGTAAGTAAAACTACGCCATTACCTGAAGAAATTTCAAAAAAAGTAAATGATAAATCAAGTCTGGAACAAAAATTATGGGAAGTATTTAACCATATTAAAAAGTTTGAGTATGATGCTGTTACATCAGAAGATGTTGCGAAACATGGCGGTATTTTAGAGGCGATTATTGGAGAGAAAAAAGCTAAATGCGATCAAGCAAATACGCTTGCAGCACATTATCTAAATCAATTAGGTGTTAAAAATATAAGGTATGCAAAGGGTGAATCGCACGGGGTTCCTCATGCCTGGCTAGAGGTAGAAATGAAAGGAGATTGGTATGTTGCAGATTATACACCAGACAATATAAATCCAGAACTTGAAGAAATGTTAAATTCTGGAACAATAATTCCATCCTGCGATTCAGGCAAGAACATATTTGCAGGGTATAATAATGATAATATGAGTCTATGGAGAAAAATTAAGTTAGGCGCTAAAATGGCATATCATGGTGTGAAGAAACATGGCGTCTTAGGTTTTGGTGAAAAAGTTTTTAGATTGGATAAAAATATAAATCCAAGAAAGTTAGGTTATTTTGAAACTTTGGCTACATTGCCAATGAGAGTAGTAGGATTTCCTTTTGCATTATATAATGGAATAAAAGAGTTTGGTGTGGCTGGTTGTGGAAAGAGGATTCTTAAAGAACGTAAAAGAATTGGGTTAACATCACTAGCTGCTGTTGTTACTATGATGTTAGCAGGGTCTTATTTTGGAGGGGATACTGGAAATCTAACAGCTATGCCTCTTGATGTTAAGCCGACAAAGATTATTCAAACAGCGAAGGTTACTAAAAAAGTAAAAGAAAACGTATATAACAATAATAATTCAAGTCACACGATTCATCGTTTGCTACCTAAATCTAGGAGGCAAATAGCAAGTAATAATGCCACTTTCAATCCAGATGTACCAGCAGGATATTTTGCAGTATCACGGAGCGGATTTCTCTGGCAGAGGGATAGTGACAAAGCAGCATGGTCAGTTTACAAAAAAATTCCCATACCTGAAAATATGCACATAAGTGGACAAATATCTAAAAAATTAAATTTACCCGTATCAAAAGCTGAAACATTAGAAGGGAAAATTTCGGCATTGACGAAGCATTTCAATGAGTATGAATATGATGTAGTTACATCTGAAGATGTAAAGAAGTATGGTGGTGTTTTAGCGGTTGTTGAGAAAGAGAAAAAAGGTACTTGTGCAGAGGTAAATACGTTAGCCGCAGTATATGCTCACAAGATGGGAATTAGAAAAATAAGATATGTTAATGGTTTTTTAAATGGTGTTGGACATGCTTGGCTTGAGTTTGAACGTGTTGGAAAATGGCACTTGGTTGATTTTACACCAAAAAAGATAAATCCTGAACTTGCAAAGATTATGCCTAAGCAACCAAGTACGCATATTATGGATCTTGATAATTTTTCTTATAATATGATGCTAAAAGATGAAAATGCATTTGTATATATAAAAATAAAAGAAGGGGATACAAGATGGAAATTTGCAACCGAAATTAAGAAATGGACAGGTGTTAAAAGAAAAAATATTTTAGATCGAATTCCTTTATCAAAAAAAGGGTATCTTCGTCAAGGAATTTATGAAGTTGGCAAGCTATTGTCTTCTGATACTAATCAATCACCTCCGTTTATTATTGAAAATGGCGAGCTATGTAAAATAGAGACATACCCCTTAAGACATCGTCTTAATGATAAATTCCAATTTTGTGGGAAGACATGGAGTGATTATTGCCTGAGACCTTTAAGTGATGCTTTAGAAGGATTGGAAGTAAAGAAAGGTAAAGTTTTTACGGATATTAAAAAAGGAGATACGCGATTTAAACTTGCAAATAAATTGAAAAGGGTTGCAGGTTCAAATTCAACATGGCAAGATATTGCAGAAAGAATTGAGTTAATACGAGGAGATTTTGCAACAGGTAAATATGAAGTTGGAAAGTATGTTAATGATAGAGTTGTAATTGGAGATAAGATTAAAAGATATGTCGAACCTGTTAAGGTAGTAGAGAATGTTAAACCAATCGAATCGGAAAGATTGCCTAAGAAAGATGTTGTTAAATTAATGGTAGTGCCAGAAAAATTAAACTTGCCAGTACAATCAGAATCAGAACTTGTTGTTCCTTATCAGGATAATACTCATTTGTACTTATTAGGTATGGGTCTTCTATGTGGAGCTGTATACCTCGGAACCAGAAAAAGTGAAAGATTAGATGAACTTAATAGAGATCAAAGGGTTACGCTTTATTCTTTAGCAGAAGCTTTACCAGAGGTTGATGTTTATTACACGCCTCACGTTTCAAGTGCTTTTGATTTATCTAAGAACAGGGTTAGATTGAATCCTAAGGCAAGTATAATCCCAGAGATTGCAGCTTTAGGGTATGCCACATTTATGAGAGATGAAGAATTAGCTAAAACAGTGATTAAGAGGTATGGAAAATGAAACTTGCTTTTGATGTATCGATAGAAGATATGGTAAGGAAGAAAGCAGACAGGTATCATAATCCTATAGATTACCTTGATGATTTAATTATTGGAAAAATGTATAGACCCAGAAGAAAGATTGATGTAGATGTATATCCCAGTGTGATCAGTGTAAAATCTGAAGGTCCTTCAGACGAATCGTTTATTGGTGAGATACAAGACGGAGATATATTTGCGAAAGCAGAAGTGCTTCCGCCAATTGCAGAGTATGAAACAGTAATAGCACATACCGGCAACAAAATTCTTATAGTACATGGAAATAGAACTATTGAGGTAGCAGATTTGGAATCTGAAAATTCATCTGTAGAAATATTTAGAGAAAGAAACGGTAATGATGAAGCTAAAAGGTTAAAAGAGTTGTATAGTAATTCTGATCTTGATGTTAGGATAAATGGTCAAACATTAGAAAAAGCTGTAGGGTTTGAGTTTGATAAAGATGGTGTTAGAGGAGTTATTGCATATGATAAAAGATCGAGAGGTAATGTGCATTATTTTAATAATGGAAGATTTGTTGATAAATTAAGTTCAGACATGGGTGGCGTGGATATTTTCCTGCACCAACATGGATTAGCCCCTAACGTTGCAAAGACTAAAGTGTTGACAAAAGGAGAGTTTAGGCAAGAGAACGAAAGAATAAATCAAGCGCTTTCCGACGTGTTTGTTGATTATGTTAAACAGTTTAATGGTAGCGTACAGTCTTATCAAACATTGATGAGGAATGTTCATAATAAATATCCAAGCGCGAGTCTTAATTCTGTGATAAAAGATAAAATTTTGTTTGCAGATCGAAATGGTGAGTTTAGAAAAGATTATACTCTTGATTATGTGACTGAGCATATTGGAGTTAGACTTTCAGAGAGTGATGATGGTTTATATCAAAGTGTTATGGGAGAATCAAGGCAAAGTAGACATAAGAAATTAATGGAAGAATTAAGAAGGAAACAGAGAGAGGAAATGTTGAAGAAGAAAAGAGAGATGAAGAAAAAAGAGATAAAGAGAAGTCAAGTTAAAAGCAGGGTTGTTGAACACGATTATAATCCTTTGCTTCAAGAGGTTGGTACAATATTGAATATTGAAGTTAATGAAGGGGAAGCGTATAGTTTTAGTGATGGTACTTTGAAAGTTCCAAGAAAAGCATTAGACAATGATGCTCTTAAAATCGCAATGGATGCTGTTCCGCATATTGGAAGAGATGAAAGTTCTAGATTAGAACTCTATAGTAAAATAGTAAAGTATTCTTCAGGTGTTAATCCAGAGAAAGGTTTTTTCGGGTAATACATCATCTAATAATATAATTCAATAAGTCTATCTAAAAAT